>NZ_CP072203.1:2413551-2715245 GCF_017654315.1 Gordonia polyisoprenivorans | reverse complement strand
ACCTCGGCTCCTCGGTCGGCACGATGAGCGCATCACTGGGCGTCGGCGGAGCGCTGGGATTGCCGGTGAGTGCGTTCATCGCCCAGAACATCGGATGGCACGCCCTGTTCTGGTTGTGCGCAGGCGCCGCCGGAATGGCCGCGGTCGGGATCGCCCTGACCGTCCCGGAGAGTCGCGGTCGGGCCGGGGGCCGATTCGATTTGCTCGGCGCCGCCGGTCTGGCGGCGATGCTCGTGTGTCTGCTCCTTCCGCTCTCCAAGGGCGCGAGCTGGGGGTGGACCTCGCCTACGACGCTCGGCGTGGTGATCGCCTTCCTGATCGTCGCCGTCGCCTGGTGGCGCTGGGAGCGCCGCCGCGACACCCCGCTGATCGACCTCGGCGTCGCCCTCGACACGCCGGTCCTGCTGACCAACATCGCGTCGGTGGCCACCGGGTTCGCGTTCTACTCGATGCAGTTGATGCCCATCCAACTCCTCATGGCGCCCACGAGCGCACCGATCGGTCTGGGCTTCGACATGCTGATGGCCAGCCTCGTCCTCGCCCCCAGCGGCATCCTCATGTTCGTGTTCTCCCATGTCAGCGCCTGGCTGACCGACCGCGCGGGCCCCCGGGTCTCGCTGGCCGTCGGCGGCCTGGTCATCGGCCTCGGCTACGTCGTGTTCCTCGTCCTCCTGCTCACCGGCGGATTCACGTGGTGGATCATGCTCATCGTCGCCTGCCTCACCGGAGCAGGCCTCGGGATCGCCTACTCGGCCATGCCCGCGCTGATCATGCGCGCGGTGCCGGTCGCGCAGACCGGCGAGGCCAACGGGGTCAACGCACTCATGCGTGTGGTCGGCACGTCCACCTCGGCCGCGGTGGTGGGCATGGTGCTGACCTGGTCGACGGTGCAGATCTCGATACCCGGCGGCGCGATCGTCGTGCCCGACACCAACGGCTACCTCATCGCGTCGATCGTCTCGCTGGTCGCGTGTGTCGTGGCCGCGGCGCTGGCCATGGCCATCCCCACGTCGCGTCGACTCGAGGTCGAGACGATCGACGCGCTCGGTGGTCGCGACCCGTCTATCCCTGATGGCCCTGACGGTGCCGTGGGCACCACAGACACTGAAGGCCCCGACCGGGCGCGCGAGATCCGCGGCGAAATATCGCCGTAACCGAGCCGTCGTAGCGTGTGGCGGTGGCTGGAACCCTCATTCACAACGCACACGTCATCACCGTCGACGAGCACCGCCGCGAGCTGTCGTCGGCATCGGTGCTGATCGACGGCGCCACCATCACCGCGGTGTCCACCGACCCGATCGACGACCTGCCCGCCGAGGTGATCCACGTCGACGGCAGCGGCTGCGTGCTGACCCCGGGTCTGGTGAACACCCATCACCACCTCTACCAGTGGATCACCCGGGGTCTGGCCGCCGATCACACGCTGTTCCAGTGGCTGACGACGCTCTACCCGATCTGGGCCGGGATCGACGAGACCGCGGTGCACACCGCCGCTCTCGGTGGCATCGGCCAGCTGGTGATGTCGGGCTGCACCACCACCACCGACCACCACTACGTCTTTCCCCGGGAGGGCGGTGATCTCCTCGGCGCCGAGATCGGTGCCGCGGCCACCATCGGCCTGCGATTCCATCCGACCCGCGGATCAATGGACCTCTCGGAGAAGGACGGCGGCCTGCCGCCCGATTCGGTGGTGCAGGGCATCGACGAGATCCTCACCGCCTGCACCGACGCCGTCGCACGCTGGCACGACCCGAGCCCGGAATCCATGCTGCGGATCGCTCTCGCACCGTGCTCCCCGTTCTCCGTCACCACCGACCTGCTCCGCGAGTCCGCCACGCTGGCACGCGAACTCGGTGTGCGGATGCACACCCATCTGGCCGAGTCGCCGGACGAGAACACCTACTGCGACCAGCATTTCGGCTGTACCCCATTGCAGTACATGGAGTCGGTCGGGTGGGTCGGCGACGACGTATGGTTCGCGCACGGCATCGAATTCGCCGACGACGAGATCGCACGCCTGGCCGCCACCTCGACCGGGGTCGCGCACTGCCCGACCTCCAATGCCCGTCTGGGCAACCGGATCTGCCGCACCCGTGAGCTCGTCGATGCCGGTGTACCCGTCGGACTCGGCGTCGACGGCGCGGCCTCCAACGAGTCGGCGCGACTGCTCGAGGAAGCGCATCAGGCGGTGCTGATGGCGCGCGCCCGCGGCGGCCCGACCGCTCTGACCACCCGCACCGCGATCGAGTTGGCCACCCTCGGTGGCGCCCGGGTCCTCGGGCGCGACAAGGAGATCGGGTCAATCGAGGTCGGCAAACTCGCTGATCTCGTGCTGTGGGACATCAGCGGACTCGCGCACGCGGGCATCGACGATCCGGTCGCCGCCCTGGTCCTCGGCGCCATCCCACCGATTCGCGGAACCTGGGTGGGCGGGCGCCGTATCGTCACCGACAACGACCTGGTGACCGCCGACCTCGACGCGGTGGCCGCCGACTGTGCCGCCGAGCATCGTCGCCTGCTGGACAAGGCCGGATAGGAGGAGTCGTGGACCTCAACACCATCAGCTCGTATCGACACGCACACACGCGCGACGACCTGACGCTGGCGCCCGGTGAGCGGATCGTCGCGGGCGGAACGTGGTTCTTCAGCGAGCCGCAGGTGGACGCGACCGGCGTCGTCGACATCACCGGGATGGGGTGGTCCGATATCGAGGATCTGCCCGATGGCGGTCTTCGTGTCGCGGCCACCTGCCCGATCGCGACTCTCGCCTCGTTGCCCGAGCGGCCCGGCCGGCGCGCCCACCCCCTGTTCTTCCAATGTGCGACAGCATTGTTGGCGTCGTTCAAGATCTGGAATGTGGCCACTGTCGGCGGCAACATCTGCCGCTCGTTCGCGGCCGCGTCAATGGTGTCGTTGGCCGTCGCACTCGATGCCGAGGCACTGATCTGGTGTCCCGGCGGGGGTGAGCGCCGCGTGCCGGTGGCCGAACTGGTCACCGGTAACGGCACCAACACCCTGGCACCGGGAGAGGTGCTGCGTGCCATCGACTTTCCGGGCTATGCGCTGCGCGCACGGACCGGCATGCGCAAGATCGCACTCGCCGAGCTCGGGCGCTCCGGTGCGGTGGTCACCGGGCGCGTCGACGAGGACGGCACCGCGGTCTTCGGCATCACCGCGGCCACCGGGTGGCCTACGGTACTGCGCTATCCGACGCTGCCCGATGCGGAGGTACTGCGCGCCGACATCGACTCCGCGCCCGGCTATTACACCGATCCGCTCGGCTCCGCGGACTGGCGCCGCGCGGTCAGCGCGGTGCTCGCCGACGAGATCCGCGCAGAACTCGCCACCGACCCCGGTCGGGGGTGGTGACCGTGCACATGGAGATCAACGGCGAATCCGTCGACACCCGACCCCGCCCGGGGCAGTGCCTGCGAACCCTGTTGCGCGACAACGGCCATTTCGAGGTCAAGAAGGGCTGCGACGCCGGCGACTGCGGCGCGTGCTCGGTGCTGGTCGACGGCACACCGGTACACTCGTGCATCTTTCCGGCGGTGCGCGCCGACGGGGCGTCGGTGACCACGGTCTCGGGCCTGGGCACCCCGGGCGCTCTGCATCCCATGCAGCAGTCCTTCGTCGACAACTTCGGGTTCCAGTGCGGTTTCTGCACCGCGGGGATGATCGTCACCGCGTCCACCCTCGAGCCCGCCGACCTCGAGGACCTACCGCGGCGGATGAAGGGAAACCTGTGCCGCTGCACCGGCTATCGGGCCGTCGATGCCGCCATCCGGGACGGCGTGGCCCGAACCGAACGCGCCCATTGTTCGGAAACCCCGACCGCCGCCGAAACCTGTGCGACCTCGTGCGGCGTCGGCGCGTCCGCCAATCCTCTTGCCGCGCAGCGCGTCGTCACCGGCACCGAGCCGTACACCTTCGACATCGATGTGCCCGGTACGCAGTTCCTGCGCGTACTCGGCTCCCCGCATCCGCACGCCCGGATCACCGCCATCGACACCGCGGCGGCATCGTCGGTGCCCGGCGTCTCGCTCATCCTGACCCACGAGAACGTGAGCACCCGCCGGTTCTCCACCGCCCGGCACGAGTCCCGCGACGACGATCCCGACGACACCCTCGTCCTCGATCCGGTGGTGCGATTCGTCGGTCAGCGCGTGGCCGCCGTCGTCGCCGACACCGCGGCGGCCGCCGAGGAGGCGTGTCGCCTCATCGAGGTGACCTACGAGCCGTTGCCCGCCGTGTTCGATCCGGAGGAGGCCCGGCTGCCGGGCGCGGCACTCGTGCATCCCGACCGCACTCCCGAGGATCGTGTCGTCGATGCCGGCCGCAACGTGATCGCGGCATTCCACGACGGGTTCGGTGGTGATGTTGTTGCCGCACTGGAGGACTCGGCGGCGCGGGTCGGGGGTACGTGGAAAACCGGGCGGGTGTCGCACGCCCAGTTGGAAACCCACGGCACCCTCGGCTGGATCGATGACGACGGCCGTCTGGTGCTGCGGACCAGCACCCAGGTGCCGTTCCTGGTGCGCGACGAACTCGCGCTACTGCTCGAGATGCCGCCCGAGCGGATTCGGGTCTTCGCGGCACGCGTCGGTGGTGGTTTCGGCGGCAAACAGGAACTGCTCACCGAGGATCTCGTCGCGCTGGCCGTCCTGCGCACCGGCCGGCCGGTCGCCTACGAGATGACGCGCACGGAGGAGATGACGCGCACCACCTACCGGCATCCGTTCCGGGTGGGTGTGGAACTCGGCGCCGATGAGACGGGGCGACTGACCGCGATGAAGGTCGACGTCCTGTCCGACACCGGCGCCTACGGCAACCACGCGATCGGGGTGATGTTCCATGCGTGCGCCGAATCGGTGTCGGTCTACAACTGCCCGGTGAAGCGGATCGACGCCGAGGTCGTCTACACCAACAATCCACCGTCGGGTGCGTTCCGCGGATACGGGTTGGGACAGGTGATCTTCGCGATCGAGAGTGCGATGGACGAGTTGGCGCTGACGCTCGACATCGATCCGTTCGAGCTGCGCAGACGTAATGCGGTTGCCGACGGCGATCCGCTGCTCATCGCCCACCCCGAGCCCGAGGACGACCTGGTGTACGGCAGCTACGGTCTCGACCAGTGTCTGGACCTCGCGCAGGCCGCCCTGGCACGCGGCAACGGTGTGGCCGCGCCGGCCGGTCCGCAGTGGCGGGTCGGCGAGGGGATGGCGCTGGCCGCCATCGCGACGATGGCCCCGCGCGGGCACCATGCCACCGTCACGGTGGCTGTCGACGCCGACGGCCGCTACCACATCGGTTCGGGCACTGCCGAATTCGGCAACGGCACCACGACCGTGCAGGCGCAGATCGTGGCGAGCACGATGTCCACCGAGTTGTCCCGTGTATCGTTGCGCCACGGCGACACCGACGCCGCCGCCTATGACACGGGGGCGTTCGCGTCGGCCGGCACCACGGTGGCCGGCAAGGCCGTCTTCGGCGCTGCCCTGCGATTGCGCGAACTGCTGGTCGAGGCGGCCACGAGGCTGTCGGGCCGCGATGCCACCGAGGTGCGCCTGAGCCCGGACGGAGCAGTCGTCGACGCCACGGTGCTCGGCTTCGGCGAGCTGCTCGCCGCCATCGACGCCGAGCACCGTCAGGACTCGGCGACCGGACCGCGCGCCGTGGCCACCGGCATCGAACGCGGCGATCTGCGCTCGATCGCGTTCAACGTCCAGGCTTTTCGGGTCGCGGTGAACACCGAGACCGGCGCGGTGGCGATCCTGCAGTCGGTGCACGCCGCCGACGCGGGCACGGTGATGAATCCCCAGCAGTGCCTCGGCCAGGTGGAAGGCGGTGTGGCGCAAGCCATCGGCTCGGCGCTGTACGAGGAGATCATGCTCGACGGCAAGGGCGTACCGCTGACACCGGTTCTGCGGACCTATCGGGTACCGCAGATGGCCGACATCCCGGTCACCGAGGTGATGTTCGCCGAGACCTCCGACCGCCTCGGGCCCTACGGCGCGAAGTCGATGAGCGAGTCGCCGTTCAATCCGGTGGCGGCAGCTCTGGCCAACGCCATTCGGCGCGCCATCGGCGCCCGCCCGTACGAGACGCCGATGTCCCGTGACCGGATCTGGCGACTCGGTCGGGGATGAATTTTCGGTCACCCGAACTTTTTGTTTCGCCTCGCTTGATCACCGGCCGTTGGTGTGCCACATTGGGCTGGTGAGCCAAGTGGACACCCGCGAGAGCGGATCGGAAGCCGAGTCGACGCGCGGCCGCATCCGCGGTCGTCGCATGCGCTCGCTGCGTCACGTGGCGCTGTTCGGTCCGGCCTTCGTCGCGGCCATCGCCTACGTCGATCCCGGCAACGTGGCCGCCAACATCACCGCGGGCGCGCGCTACGGCTTCCTGCTGGTGTGGGTGCTCGTCGTCGCCAATCTCATCGCGATGCTCATCCAGTACCAGTCGGCCAAACTCGGCATCGTCACCGGCCGCAGTCTGCCCGGTCTCCTCGGGGAGCGGCTGAGTCGCCGCAAACGCCAAGCATTCTGGGTGCAGGCCGAGGTGGTGGCGATTGCCACCGACCTCGCCGAGGTCCTCGGCGGTGCGATCGCCCTCCAACTGCTGTTCGACCTGCCCCTCGTGCTGGGCGGGGTGATCGTGGGTATCATCTCGACGCTGATGTTGTTGCTGCAGAACCCTCGCCGCCAACGCGTCTTCGAGTCGGTGATCGTGGGCATGCTGGCGATCATCGTGGTCGGCTTCCTCGCCGGGCTCGTGGTGAACCCGCCGACCGCCGGCGACGTGCTCGGCGGGATGATCCCCCGTCTCGAGGGGCCCGAGACGGTGTTGCTCGCGGCATCGATGCTGGGTGCCACGGTCATGCCGCACGCCATCTACGTCCACTCGGCGCTGGTCATCGATCGCCACGGGGTCACCGAAAGCCTGCCCCGGCGACGCAAACTCGTGCGCGTCACCCGGTGGGATGTGGTGATCGCCCTGACCATCGCCGGCGCCGTCAACATCGCCTTGCTGCTCCTGGCCGCGCAGAATCTGCTGGGTAAGGAGGGCACCGACACCATCGAGGGCGCCTACCATGCCGTGGCCGACTCGATGGGGCCGGGAATGGCGACCATCTTCGCGATCGGTCTGCTCGCGAGCGGCCTGGCCGCGACCTCGGTGGGGTCGTCGGCGGGTGCGGCGATCATGGCCGGGCTTCTGCACAAGCGGGTGCCGCTGCTGGTTCGCCGACTGGTCACGCTGATCCCCGCTCTCGTCGTTCTCGCGATCGGGGTCGATCCCACATGGGCACTGGTGCTCTCGCAGGTGGTGCTGAGTTTCGGAATCCCGTTCGCGATCATCCCGCTGGGCCGGTTGACGGCCGACCGATCGATCATGGGCGAGTTCGCCGACGGCTGGCCGCTGCGCATCCTGGCCACCGTCGCGTCGGCAATGATCGTGCTGCTCAACATCGCATTGATCGTGCTGGTGTTCACCGGCGCGTGAGGTGACCGGCGACACCCACACACGCCGAACTGTTGACACCCGCAGCCGGTCCGGCTATCACTGTTGAGGCGCTCGATGCGCCCGACGTCCAACCCTGCCGATGTTCGACCCGAGGAGGTGAGATCGCGAATGCCTGCTGGTGACAGTTGCCCCGGCCATCCACCGTTCGTGTGCTCGTCCTCCCGTCGCCCTCACGCCTGAACCACCATGTGGTCCGGGCCGCACGGCCACCCGTATCGGGCATCGGGAGCCTCTTCGAAAGGCGTTGCCCGCCATGACCATCGAGACCCCCGAAATCCTTCTCCGGATCGGCGTCGCCCTACTGTGCGGTGCCCTCATCGGCCTGGAGCGTCAATGGCGTTCCCGCACGGCCGGTTTGCGGACCAATGCCCTGGTGAGTCTCGGTGCCGCACTCTTCGTCGTGATGGGTGCCTTCAGTTTCCACGGACCCGACGCCGATCCGACCCGCGTTGCGGCGCAGATCGTGTCGGGTATCGGCTTCCTGGGTGCGGGTGTCATCATGAAGCAGGGCGTATCGATCTCCGGACTCAACACGGCGGCCACTTTGTGGGCGTCGGCAGCGGTCGGCGCGCTCAGCGGTGGCGGTCTCGTCGAGATCGCGGCCATCGGCACCGCAACGGTGATGATCGCCAATACACTGTTGCGGCCCCTCGGTCGGCTCATCGACCGGTACCCGGGTGACACCGGCCGCGAATCACCTTCGGCCGATTATCTATTCGAGGTCACCTGTCCGCAGAACCACGAGGCTGCAGTGCGGGCCATGGTGTTCGACGCCGTGCATCGCCCGGAGCTCACGGTGCGCTCGATCGCGGCGAAGGACGAGCCCGCCGGCGTGGTGACCATCACCGCACAGGTCCACAGCGCCGAGCGCAACGACCGGGACATCGAGGATGCGCTCGCCGCGGTGGTGCGTGCCGAGCCCGTCATCTCGGTGCGGTGGTCGGCGTCGGAGAGTCCCGGCACCGACTGACCACCGCACCGGACGGTCCCGCTGCGTCGCCGGAGTCAGGCCAGGAGCCCCTTGGCGACGTGGGTCACCTGGATCTCGTTGCTGCCGGCATAGATCATCAGCGACTTGGCATCGCGCGCAAGTTGTTCGACGCGGTACTCGGCCATGTAGCCGTTTCCGCCGAAGAGCTGGACGGCCTCCATCGCGACTTCGGTGGCCGCCTTCGACGAGTAAAGCTTCATCGCCGACGCCTCGGCCAGGCTCAGCGGCTTACCGGCCTTGGCCCGCTCGATCGCACTGAAGAGCATGTTCTGCACGTTGATCCGCGCCACCTCCATCTCGGCGAGTTTGAGCTGGATCAACTGGAAGCGCCCGATCTCCTGGCCCCACAGCTTGCGGTTCTTCGCGTAATCGACACTCAGACGCAGACATTCGTTGATGATGCCCATCGACAGCGCCGCGATTCCGATGCGCTCGGCGGTGAAACCGGACTTCGCCCCCTCGGAGCCGCGCGCGTCGGACCCGGTGTCCTCTGTCTCGCCGAGCAGGCGGTCCCGGCCGAGGCGGACGTTGTCGAAGAACAGCTCGCCGGTGGGCGAACTCATCATGCCCATCTTCTTGAATGCCTTGCCCTGGGTGAGCCCTGGCATCCCCTTGTCCAGGACGAACGAGAGCACCTTGCGATCGCGCATCGGGGTGTCCGAGCCGTCGTCGAGCTTGGCGAAGACGACGATGGTATCGGCGTACGGGCCGTTGGTGATGAAGGTCTTCTGCCCGTTGAGCAGATACTCGTCACCGTCGCGGCGCACGGTGGTCTTCATGCCGCCGAGGGCATCGGAGCCGGAGTCGGGTTCGGTGATCGCCCAGGCCCCGACCTTCTCCATGGTGACCAGTTCGGGCAGCCACCGCTTCTTCTGCGCGAGGGTGCCCTTGCCCCGGATCGCCGACGCCGTCAGACCCATGCTGACACCCATCGAGCCGACGAGACCAAGGCAGACCCCGGCCAGTTCGATGTTGACGATCATGAACATCGAGCCGGCCATGCCGGCTCCCCCGCCGCCCGAGGGCTTCTCACCGGCCGCCTCGGCCTCGAGTTCCTTTTCGAGCGCATCCTTGGCCATCGCGTCGACACCGAAGGTGGACAACAGCTTTCGGGTGATGTCGTAGGGCGGGAGCTGACCGGTCTCGAGTTCGTCGATGTGCGGGCGGATCTCCTTGTCGATGAATGCCCGCAAGGCGTCGCGCACCATCAGATCTTCTTCGGACCACTCGAACATCGACACCTCGCAGGATCATCGGACAGCAGCGTCGGCTGCCATGAGAACTTGTTTCAGTCCAACTGTGTCAGTCGTCACGATCAGCGTCAAGACACAGAATGGCCAATATGTTTCTTCCTATGCCCCAACAGTTGGCAAGGATAATCCACTCAATCCGGACACCCGCTTGACCTGCACTTTCACAACTGATCTCCTTATCACCGACGGTGTATGGAACCCGGTGTGATTCCGGGACGGTTGCGCCACTGTGAACTCGTACTCACGGGTCAGTCAGACACATCGCCGTCGACCCACAGCCAGACAACCGGGGCGCATCACCCCGAGGAGGTCCCGATGAGTACTCACGTCGCCACACCGCATCCCGGTGTCGCCGTCTCCCCCGAAGCCCTGTCGCGCACACGCGTTGCACTGATCTTGGGGATCACCGTCCTGTTGGCCCTCCTCGCGTATTACTTCATCGGTGTCGACGAAGGCATGAGCTCGGTGTTCGGACACACCATGGTCGTGCACGAGTGGGTTCACGACGCCCGCCACTTCCTCGGCTTCCCCTGCCACTGAGCCGGATTCATGACCGAACTCCGCGTCATCGGGCGCGGAGCCCTTGCCGGACTGATCGCCGGCATCCTGGGCTTCGTCTTTGCTCGTGTCTTCGCCGAACCCGTCATCAACAAGGCCATCGACTACGAATCAGGCCGCGACGACATCCTCAACGCACTCAACCAGGCAGCCGGTCGGGCGACCGAACCCGATGGTCCGGAGATCTTCAGCCGGACGATCCAGTCGACCGTGGGCATCGCCACCGGCATCATCGGCTTCTCCGTCGCGATGGGCGCTCTGGTGGCCGTTGCCTACCTGATCCTCATGGGCCGTACCGCACTGCGCGCGCAGTATCTGTCCTGGCTCATCGCAGGCTTCGGCTTCCTCGGTATCTACCTGCTGCCGTTCGTGAAGTACCCGGCCAATCCGCCGGCGATCGGGCACACCTTCACGATCGACACCCGCGGTCAGCTCTACCTCGCAATGGTCGCGATCTCACTCGTCCTACTCGGCCTCGCGGTGTACGTCGTGCACCGTCTGCACCGCCGGATCGGAACGCAACGTGCGATTCTCGTGGCCGGAGTCGGCTTCCTCATACTGTTCGGCATCGTTCTGGGCGTCCTGCCATCGCTCGGTGATCTGTCAGCAAACGTCGACCACTCCAGTGAGTTCGGCTTTGCACGCGCCGCCACCGAGACACCGCAACCCATCACCAACATCCTCGATCACCCACTCACGATCGACGGAAGGGTCTATGCGCCAGGGCAGATCGTCTATCCGGGCTTCGACGCCGACGTGCTCTGGAAGTTCCGGTGGTATTCGATCCTGAACCAGGCTCTCGTGTGGCTGGTCATCGGAATGGTCTTCGGTGCCCTGATGAACCGGATGCATCCCTCGACCCCGCAGACCGTCGGCGAGCAGGCTACGCTCGTCCGGCAGTGACCACTCTCGATGACCTCGGCCCCTTCTTCGCCGTCCGCACGCATGCCCGCGGGCAACGGTGTGATGCCCCGTGGCTCACAATGGCCGCTCTCATTGAGGATCCGCACATGCTGGAGGCGCGGGTGGAACGTGTGCGCGCCGCACTCGGGGCCGGCGCCGCGGCACCCGTCGAGCAGAGGGTGGCCGCATCGGTGACCCACCTCGGGCTGGTCGCCCGTCTCATCGCTCCGATGATCGCCGTGGCTGCGCTCGACGAACCGCCGATCTCGGTTGCGGCGGAGGACCTCTGGTGGCAGGACGAACTGGGCGGGCCGTATCCGCTGTCGGTCACCGCCGCCGCGACCGACGTGCGGCCCAACCCGGCCGACGGAGTCGTCGGTGCACTCACCGACGCCGTCGGCGACGGCTTCGGCGTGAGTGGGCGAACGCTCTGGGGCAACGTCGCCTCGGCGACCAACAGCGCCGCCAGACTCATCGCGACGGCGCGCCCCGAACAGGGCGCTCTCGCCGTCGCCGCGGCCGACCGTGTTCTCGCCGAGCCCCATGTCGAGGACGGGCGGTTACGCGCGGGACCGAGATTCCGCCGGCGCAGTTGCTGTTTGATCTATCGGGTCAGCGGCGATCGGGGCGCCGTCTGCGGTGACTGCGTACTCATCTGACCCACCCACCTTCTCGGCAGACCCCACGAACGCACCAACGTCCGCCCTGCACGTGTGCACGGGGCGGACGTTGGTGCAGAGATCAGCTGTGTGCCGCGGCCGGCGTCGCCACCCGCTGAGATGAACCGGACCGGCTCAGCCAGGTCATGATGCCCGCGAACGTCGTCGTCAGGACGGTCCACAGGATCACCTGATTGGCGATCACATACACCCGGAAGTCTCCGATCACAGCTCCCGGGAATCCGGGGAAGACGATCGTGTCGCCGTTCATGACCGGCTCGGGAACCTCGTGGAATTCCGGCAGTAGCGCGATCGCGATGGTCACGACCACCAGGTAACCGACGGCGGCTGCCGCCGTGGCCGCGAGCCCTCCCCAGCGTTGCCGCAGCCAGAGCGCGAGCACGACCGCCGCGATCACCGCGACCACCGAGATGACGGTGAGGGTGAGATACGCCGTCGACCGGGCACCGATGGTGTCGTCGTCGCCGACGGCCGGCGGGTTGGCCGGATACGCGAAGAACGGCACCCCGAAGACCGCGACGAAGCCGAGGAGCCCGATCAGGGCCGCGGCCCAACGTGGGTCCGCTCCGGTGCGGTGATGCGCCAGGTAGGTCCACAGGATCGTGAACGCGATTGCGAAGAACGCGCCCATCGACACCGCGAACACGATGGTCCCCACACCCGCGCCGATGTTCTCCTGCACCGAGCGGGTGAACACCTCGGCGCCGTGCTCGTGGCCGCCGTGCCCGTGCGCGGTCATCAGGGCCTCTTCGGCCTCACTGCGTCCGTCCTCGTAGTCGATGGCCTTGGCCACCTGCGGCTCGATGAAGATCCGAGCGAAAACGTAGGCGACGATCCCGGCGACCAGTCCTGACAGCAGGCCGGCGCCGATGAATTTCTTCTCCATGTTCGGTTGTCTCCCGTGCTCGTTCGATCAGTGGCAGGGGAAGCCGAGGAAGTGCCGGGAGTCGTGCACGAATTCATGGATGTGGGTGTCGTTGCCGAACACCGACCAGGCACCTTGGTCGTAACCGATGAAGTAGTAGGCCATCGCGGCGAGGATGAACGTGGCGGTCAGCCACAGGGCTGCCGACGCGACGGAGAGGTCGGGTACCGCAAGGGCCCGTGCCTTGTTCTGGTGGGTGGTTGCAACCATCGGAGGTCCTTTCGTGGGATGACGCGTCCCAGCGCTTGTCGGATCGATGCTCGGCGGAATCCTGACTCGTCGGGCGGGGGTGACTCCCCGGCCCGGCTCACAGTGGCGCGACCGTCCCGGACTCACACCGGGTTTCCGTCAGCATCTGGCGAGAACTCTATACCCGACAAATGTGACCGGCACGACCCATCGGACAAACCGAGCAGAACACCGCCACTGCGATTTGTCGGAGGGGGCATGGATGATGGGTGAATGGCTTCGCCGTCGGTCCTCGATCGCTTCACCGCGCCCACGCGGCGCTGGTTCAGCGGCACCTTCGCCGAGCCGACCGCCGCTCAGACCGGGGCGTGGTCCTCGATCGCCGACGGCAACCACACGCTGGTCATCGCCCCCACCGGTTCGGGCAAGACCCTCTCGGCATTCCTGTGGGCCCTCGACCGGCTCGCGGCGCGCCCGGATCGGGCACGCGGCACCCGGGTCGTCTACATCTCACCGCTCAAGGCCCTCGCCGTCGACGTCGAACGCAACCTGCGTGCACCGCTGACCGGCATCACCCGCGCGGCGCAGGAACTCGGCGATCCCGAGCCGGCGATCACCGTCGGCCTGCGATCCGGGGACACGCCCGCCGCGACCCGCCGCAGCCTGGTACGCACACCCCCGGACATCCTCATCACCACCCCGGAGTCGCTGTACCTGATGCTGACGTCCTCGGCGCGGGAGACACTGACCGGCGTCGAGGCCGTGATCATCGACGAGGTCCATGCGGTGGCCGGCACCAAGCGCGGCACTCATCTGGCGCTGTCCCTCGAGCGTCTCGACGAGTTGTTGGAGACGCCCGCACAGCGCATCGGATTGTCGGCGACGGTTCGCCCGCCCGAGGTGGTCGCGGGCTTCCTGACCGGTGCCGCGCCGTGCACGATCGTGCGTCCACCCGCGAGCAAGACCTTCGATCTTCGCGTCGACGTGCCCGTGGAAGACATGGCCAACATCCCGCCGCCCCCGGACGCACCTGGTTCCGAGGATCTCGACGACGCGTTCTCCCCGACCGCGGGATCGCTGTGGCCCTACGTCGAATCGGCGATCGTCGATCTCATCGAGGCCAATCGCACGACCATCGTGTTCGCCAACTCCCGTCGCCTCGCCGAGCGACTGACCGCACGGCTCAACGAGATCGCCGAATCCCGCAGCGCGCCGGCCGCGGTGCCCGCCGCAGCCAACCCGCGGGTCGCCGGGGGCGCTCCGGCCATGGTGATGGGTAGCGGCGCGTCCTCGGCGGCCACGACCCTACTGGCCCGGGCACATCACGGGTCGGTCAGCAAGGAGCAGCGCGCCGAGATCGAGGACGAACTCAAGACCGGCCGGTTGCGATGCGTGGTGGCCACCAGTTCGCTTGAGCTCGGAATCGACATGGGCGCAGTGGATCTCGTCGTCCAGGTCGAGGCGCCGCCGTCGGTGGCCAGCGGTCTGCAACGCATCGGCCGGGCGGGGCACCAGGTCGGCGAGATCAGTCAGGGCGTGCTGTTCCCCAAACACCGCACCGACCTCATCCACTGCACCGTGGCGGTGTCGCGCATGCGGCAGGGCGAGATCGAGGAACTGCGGGTACCCACCAACCCGCTCGACGTCCTGGCCCAGCAGACCATCGCCGCAGCTTCGATCGACGAACTCCACGTCGACGAATGGTTCGAGGTCGTGCGCCGCAGTGCACCGTATCGGGAGCTCGGCCGCGGCGTGTACGAGGCGACCCTCGATCTCATCTCCGGACGATTCCCGTCCGACGAATTCGCCGAACTGCGTCCACGCGTCACCTGGGACCGCGAACGCAACGTGCTCATCGGACGTCGCGGCGCCCAGCGGCTCGCCGTCACCTCCGGTGGCACCATTCCGGACCGTGGGTTGTTCGGTGTGTTCATGGTCGGCGAGAAACAAACGCGGGTGGGCGAACTCGACGAGGAGATGGTCTACGAGTCACGCGTCGGCGACGTCTTCGCGCTCGGAGCCACCAGCTGGCGGATCGAGGACATCACCCACGACCGTGTGTTGGTCACTCCGGCGTTCGGGCAACCGGGACGCCTGCCATTCTGGATCGGTGACGCCGTCGGTAGGCCGGCCGAACTCGGCGCCGCCATCGGCCGGTTCACCGGTGAGATCGCCGATCCCGCCGAACTCGATCGCCGCGCCGACGAGCTCGGTCTGACCACCTACGCCCGCGACAACCTCGGTGCGCTCATCGCCGAACAGCGCGAGGCCACCACCCATCTGCCCACCGACCGCACGCTGGTCGTCGAGCGGTTCCGCGATGAACTCGGCGACTGGCGGCTGATCCTGCACTCCCCGTACGGCTTACGTGTCCATGCGCCGTGGGCCTCGGCCATCTCCGCGCGCCTGAAGACGACGCTCGGCCTCGACGGCGCCGTCACCGCCTCCGACGACGGCATCATCGTGCGACTCCCCGACACCGACGACAACCCGCCGGGCGCTGCGGTGTTCACCATCGACCCCGATGACATCGAGCAACTCGTCACCGATGCGCTCGCCGAGTCGTCGATGTTCGCCTCGCGGTTCCGCGAGTGCGCCGCCCGCGCATTACTGTTACCGCGCCGCGATCCCGGTCGGCGTGCGCCCCTGTGGCAACAGCGTCAGCGCAGCGCCCAATTGTTGGCCGTGGCCTCGGAATTCCCGGATTTCCCGATCGTGCTCGAAGCCGTCCGGGAGTGCCTGCAAGATGTCTACGACCTGCCCGCGCTGATCGACCTGCTGCGCGGTGTGGCCACCCGCCGGGTGCGGGTCGTCGAGACCGAGACGGAGTCACCGTCGCCGTTCGCGGCATCGTTGCTCTTCGGCTACGTCGGTGCCTTCATGTACAACGACGACGCGCCGATCGCCGAAAGGCGGGCCGCGGCACTGTCTCTCGACACCGCCCTGCTCGCCCAGCTCCTCGGCCGTGTCGATCTGCGCGAACTCCTCGACCCGGGAGTGATCACGGAGGTGACCAACCGCCTGCAACGACTCGAACCGTCGAGGCAGGCCCGCGATGCCCAGGACGTGGTCGATCTGTTGCGCTGGCTCGGGCCGCTGACCACCGAGGACGTCGATGCCCGATACCGCGGCGACGACCCCGACGCGGTACCTGCAGGCGCCCAACCGGTCGACGCGGCAACGGTTCTCGCCGCGCTGCACCGCGACGGCGCCATCATCTCGGTGAGCCAACGGGGGCGTGCGCTCTGGGCCGCGATCGAGGACACCGCTCGGCTGCGTGACGCGTTGGGCGTACCCGCTCCGCTCGGGGTTCCCGCGGCGTTTCTCGAACAGGTCGCCGACCCGGTCGGCGACCTCGTACACCGTTACGCCCGCACACATGGTCCGTTCACCGTCGACGAGGCGGCCGACTCACTCGGACTCGGCGTCGCCGTCATCCGCGACGTGCTGGTACGCATGGCCGGCGAACGCAAGGTCATCGAGGGCGACTTCCTGCCCGAGGCGAGTGGTACCCAGTGGTGTCACAGCGATGTGCTCGGCCAGATCCGGCGCGGATCGCTCGCCGCGAGCCGCGCCGAGATCGAGCCGGTCGACGACGCCACCCTGTCGCGTTTCCTCGTGGGGTGGCAGCACGTGGCACCACGCAAGGCCGGCCGTGGCGACCACGATGATCGGCTGACGGGGGTCGACGGGGTGTCGGTGGCGATCGATCAGCTTGCCGGACTACCGCTTCCGGCGTCGGCATGGGAATCGTTGATCCTGCCGTCGCGCGTCGCCGACTACAGCCCCGCCATGCTCGACGAGCTCCTCAGTTCCGGTGAGGTGGTCTGGTCGGGCGCCGGACGCATCGGCGGTGCCGACGGTTGGATCCGGTTGTGCCCGGCCGATCTCGCCGAGGTGCTCCTTCCCGAGCCCGACGAGATCGACACGACCGACGTGCATCGACGCCTGGTGGAGACCTTCACCGGTTCCGGCGGCTTGCGATTCGCACAATTCGTGGGCGACTTCACCGACCTCGACGCGACCGCCGCCGCGTCGACGACCTCGATCACCGCGGAGGTCGAATCGGGACTGTGGGATCTCGTGTGGTCGGGTCGTCTGTCGAACGACTCGTTCGCACCGGTACGTGCGCTGCTCACGCCGCGATCGTCCGGCGGATCACGCACGGCCCCGGCGCACCGCTCCCGGGCCCGCGCTCCCCGACTGCGCTCGTCGCGACTCACGACCCGCCATTTGATCTCGACCACTCCGGCGGTGACGACCCCCGCCACCGTGGCCGGTCGCTGGTTCACCCTGCCCGATCGCGCCACGGACCCGACCGTGTCCACCCAGGTTCTCTGCGATCAACTGCTCACCCGGTACGGCGTGGTGACCCGCGGCTCGGTCGTCGCCGAAGGGGTGGTCGGCGGATTCGCACGGATCTACAAGGCCCTCAACATCTTCGAGGACAACGGATTCGTCCGCCGCGGATATTACGTTGACGGACTCGGCGGAGCGCAGTTCGCCGCCACCGCGACCGTCGACGAACTACGACGCCACACCCTCGACCATCGGGATGACTCGACGCAGACCGCGGTCGTCCTCGCCGCCACCGACCCGGCGAATCCCTTCGGTGCCGCCCTGTCGTGGCCCGAACGCCCCGAGAGCGGCCATCGACCGGGGCGCAAGCCTGGTGCGCTGGTGGTACTGGTGAACGGTGCGCTCACGATCTACGTCGAACGCGGCGGAAAGACCGTCCTGACCTTCGACGACAGCGAGAGCGTATTGCGTTCGGCAGCGCATGCTTTGGCCGGAGTCGTACACGACGGCCGGGTGTCGCGGCTGGCGATCGATCAGATCGACGGTGCCGAATCGCTGCGGTCCGACCTCGCTGCGATCCTCGTCGACGCCGGCTTCTCGACCACACCACGCGGTCTGCGCCTACGGTACGGACACCATGCCCGAAGGTGACACCGTCTTCCGGGCTGCCGCCCGTCTGCGCGGCGCACTGGCCGGAAAGGTACTCACCCACACCGACTTCCGGGTTCCTCGGCTGGCGACCCGGGATCTGACCGGCGGGTTGGTCACCGATGTCCGCTCGCGCGGCAAGCACTTGTTGATCGACGTGTCCCGCGACGACCTCGACGTTCCCGTCAGCATCCACTCGCACCTCAAGATGGAGGGGATCTGGGATGTGCATGCCCGCGGCGCGAAATGGCGTCGGCCCGGTCACGAGGCGCGAGTCGTACTGCGTACCGAGACCACCGAGGCAGTCGGCTTCGCGCTCGGCATCCTCGAACTCCTCACCGCGCCGGAGTCCGACCTGGCCTACCTCGGCCCCGACCTGCTCGGCGCGGAGTGGGATGCCGCCGAAGCCATACGCCGCATCGAAGCACACCCCGACACCCCTATCGGCCTGGCACTGCTGGACCAACACCTGATGGCCGGCGTCGGCAACGAGTATCGCTGCGAATTATGTTTCCTCCGAGGCGTTCTCCCCGAACGACCGGTCGCCGACGTCGACGTTCCCGCGATGGTCGATCTCGCCCACCGCGTCCTCTGGGCCAACCGGATGCGCACCGCGCGAACCACCACCGGCGCCACCGGCCCGCACGCCCGCGTCTATGTCTACGGCCGACGCGGTCGCCCCTGCCGCCGATGCGGAACCCTTATCCGCCGCGGCTTTTTCGGCCCTCCCGGCGAGGATCGGGTCATCTACTGGTGTCCCCACTGCCAGTCCTGACCATCGTTGCACCGAGAACTCTCGCCAATCAATGCCCCGGCTATCCCCCTGACGTCGGTGCGCCGCCCCGATGTCGGTGCGCCCTGTCCCATGTCGACGCACCCTCCCCGAACGTCGAGCAACCCCCTATTCGATGGCCGAGAACCCCTGCCCCCAATGCTGAACAATCCACCCTCACCGATGGCCTAGCAACCCGCCCTACCCGACCGTCGAGCACTCTACCCCCGATGGTCAAGCACTCCACCCGGCCCGACAGCCGAGAACCCTTCCCCCGATGGTCGAGGTGCACGGCGCCCCAGGCGCCGGGCCTCGAGACCCGGCGAGACAACAGGCCTCCCAACCACATCGAAGCAAGGCAAACGAAAACCACACCCCCTACCACACCCCACCGACAGAACATCAGCACCGAAACTCGTTGTCCACAAGCACAATTGATCAAAACACCCTTGCGTCAAACACCCTGGCGACGTATACTGGACCCATCACACCGATCAGCCACCGGGGAGGGGCCATGATCGACACCACCACAACTCTTGACATCAAAGATGTTGACGCCGAATCAGTCTTCGCCACCATCGTCACCCAACTCAGCGACCTGCAATGGAATCCGGACATGACCGGCCCCCAAGCTTTCGGCGCGATGAAGCAAGTCCTGCTGCTCCGCAATCTGGTCGATCACCACGCCACCACCCTCACCGGCGAAATGGATCGGTTAGGCGTGGCCGACCACAAAACCACCCGACTGCGAGAATTGTTGATCAGCATGGGTTTCGCGCCATCGGTCGCCTCGCGATATGTGCGTGTCGCCGCCACCGATGACGTCGGCCTGTTAATCGCGCACGCCGCTGACGGGTCCATCTCGTCCGAACACATCGACGCCATCATCCGCGGACTGGCGCACATCGACACCCGCTCCCCCGAACCCCTCGACACCGTCCAACGGTGTGAATACCTCCGGAAGCTGCTGTCGCACTACTTCGCCGGATTCACCCCCGCCGAGATCAACCTCTACGCACGGCAGCTGGGTAACGAGTTGGCGGCCGAAACACCCAACGGGCTACCGGCCGCCGAAGACAAGACGATCAACTCCTACACCGACCGCATCACCGACGACGGACGGCTGGAAATCTCGGCGAACCTCGACATCATCGCCGGCGAAAAGACCCGCACCCTGATGGAAACCCTGTCGGCGCCGAAACCTCAACCCGACGGCTCGCCCGATCCGCGGACACCCGAGCAGATCTGTGCTGCCGCGTTCGAGACGATCGTCGAACTCGCGGCACAAGGATTGGCCGACACCACCTTCTCCGCCAAACCGACCAACGGCCTGTTGTGGACATGGTCGGCCGACAACCCGGCACTCGGCGGGGACCTGCAGAACATGGGCGCGATCACCGAAGCGACCGCCAAGTTGTTGTCGTGCGACACCACCATCACCAAAATCGTGCTCGATCCCAACGGTGTACCGCTCAGTCTTGGTGAAGAGAAACGCTTCTTCACCCCCGGCCAACGGAAAGCCTTGGTGGTGCGGGACCGCGGATGCATCAAATGCGGTGCCCATGCCGGACGCTGCCAAGCACACCATGTGCGGCACTGGGCCGATGGTGGTCCCACCGACCTCGACAACGGATGCCTGCTCTGCACCAGCTGTCATGATGATGTGCACCACCATGGCTGGGACATCATCATGGGATTCGACCGACACCCCTGGCTCGTCCCACCCGCCAGCATCGATCCGAAACGACGACCTGTGCCGTCGTATCACCGACGGACCATGCGACTCGACGACACCGCAGCCTGATTCCCGCACCCGGCCTGGCCGGGACCGCATCTGTTGTTTGAGAATTCCATAGTGAAATCCCCACCCGATGGTCGAGGTGTTCGAGCGTCGGTGGCCCTGGAAGCCCTTCGGCACAAGGGGTCTCGAGGCTCGTCGCTAACGCTCCTCGGCACCTCGACCATCGGAGTGGGAAGGGCTGGGGCATTCCCGCACGGGGAGGCTTCGACCACCGGATGGACGACTCCCCTCCGCTGGTCGAGGTGCGAGCCGCGTGCGGCGAGCCTCGAGACCACCAGCGCCGACGCTGAATTCGGTCCACCGTGCACCGGAAATCTATCGGCACAACAGGTCTCGAGGCTCGTCTCTAGCGCTCCTCGGCACCTCGACCATCGGAGTGGCAAGGGCTGGGGTATTCCCGCATGGGAAGGCTTCGACCACCGGGATGGGAACGGTCCCCCCGCTGGTCGAGGTGTGAGCCGCGTGCGGCGAGCCTCGAGACCGCTTGCACCGAAGCTGGATTCGGGACACGATGGCCCGGAAACCTATCGGCACAAGGGGTCTCGAGGCTCGTCGCTAGCGCTCCTCGGCACCTCGACCACCGGGATGGGACGGCCATCGGACACGACGCCCGGGGTGGGAACGGTTCCCCCGATGGCGTGATTCAGACCGGGTAGCGCTCCGGTTCGGGGCCGAATTGGAATCGGCGAGCAGAGATCTCGTCGACCGTGATTTCGACATAGTTGTACTTGATCGTCGGAATCCACGGCTGCAGCGGCAACTCGTCGGCAGCGGCGATTTCGTCACCGCGGGACAGAATTCGTGCCGAGCCCTTCGCGACGACACTCCATCCGGTCGCACCGTCACCATAGAAGTCGGACTCGAAGGCCACGTGGGAATTGACGACGAGCTCCGACAGTTTGGTTCCCTCACCGGTGCGGAAGAGAATTCGTTTCTCGCCGGCGTAGTAGTTCACCGGGAAGATGTCGGGCTGACCCCCGACACTCACCGCAAGACGTCCGACTTCCTTGGAGGCGAGCAATGCCCAGGCCTCGTCGACGGGAAGCTCCTGAACCGGGTTGTCCACCATGACCTCTCCTTTTCCCATAACCCATTGTCCCTCCGCGGCATCACCGGCCACAGGGGCAAAGGTCCCGGCAAAGCAGACGCACCGTCAGTTGTCGGGTACGGGCACCGGTTCGAGAATCTCCTGGCGGGACTCGGGCGCCGCGGCGCGCAACGCATCGGCCGAGGCGTCGTCGGGCTGCTGCTGCGAGGCGATCTCGGCAGCCACCCGCGCGTTGTAGGTCTCCACCTCGAAGGCGATGCGCTCGGCGTCCCAGTCGAGTATCGGCGCGAGGAGTTCGGCGACCTCCTGGGCACAACCGACGCCGCGATGCGAATACTCGATGGCAATCCGCGTACGGCGGGCCAGAACGTCCTCGAGATGCAGTGCCGCCTCGTCGATCGCCGCATAGACGACCTCCACGCGCAGATACTGCGGTGCGGCCGCCAACGGGCGCAGCAGCGAGGGATCGGCATCGGCGTAGTACAGCACGTCGTCGATCAGCGATCCGTACCGATTCAGCAGTCGTCGAACCCGGTAGGGATGCAGGCCGAAACGCTTCCCGAGATGTTCACACTGATTGATGAGCGCAAAGTAGCCATCGGCGCCGAGCAGCGGAACGCGTTCGGTGATCGACGGCGCGACCCGTGTCGGGATGTAGTCGTCACACGCGTCCACCGCGTCGGCAGCCATCACCCGATAGGTCGTGTACTTGCCCCCCGCGATGGAGACCAGCCCGGGCGCCACCCGCGCGACCGCGTGCTCCCGCGACAATGTCGACGTCGACTCGTCCTCACCGGCGAGCAGCGGCCGCAGACCCGCATAGACACCTTCGATGTCGTTGTGGGTGAGCTTGGTGACGAGTACTTCGTTGACCCGGTCGATGATGTAGTCGATGTCGGCCCGGGTGGCGGCCGGGTGCGCGAGGTCGAGATTCCAGTCGGTGTCGGTGGTGCCGATGATCCAGTGTGTCTCCCACGGGATGACGAACAGCACCGACTTCTCGGTACGCAAGATGATCGCCGTTTCACTGACGATCCGGTCCCGGGGAACGACGATGTGGACGCCCTTCGACGCGCGCACCCGGAAGTGACCGCGCTGATGCGAAAGTGCCTGCACTTCATCGGTCCAGACGCCGGCGGCGTTGATGACGCAGTGCGCACGCACCTCCGCGGTATCGCCGGTCTCGCTGTCACGGACACGCACGCCCATCACCCGGTCGGCCTCCCGCAAGAACCCGACCACCTGCGTCGACGTGCGGATCACCGCACCGTAGTTCGCCGCCGTCCGCGCCACCGTGAGACTGTGGCGGGCGTCATCGACCACGGTGTCGTAGTAGCGGATCCCGCCGATCAACGAGTCGCGCTTGAGGGCAGGCGCAACCCGCAGCGCACCCGACCGGGTCACATGTCGTTGTCCCGGAACGGACTTGGCACCACCCATCCGGTCATACAAGAAGATCCCGGCAGCAACATACGGCCGTTCCCACACCCGCCGCGTCAGCGGATACAAGAACGGAAGCGGCTTCACCAGGTGCGGTGCGAGAAGCCGCAACGACAGTTCCCGCTCGGCCAGGGCCTCGCGGACCAGACCGAATTCGAGTTGTTCGAGGTAACGCAGCCCACCGTGAAACATCTTCGACGACCGGCTCGACGTACCGGAGGCGATGTCGCGGGCCTCGACGAGCGCAACCCGCAATCCCCGGGTCGCCGCATCGAGCGCAGCTCCCACGCCGACGACACCACCGCCGATCACGACGATGTCGAATTGCTCCTCGGATAACCGCCGCCACGCCTCGGCGCGGTGCAGCGGGCCCATATCGGCAGGTCGATCGGGATTGAACTCGGAGTTCATAGTCCGTCAGCGTAATTGATCTCGGCGTGGGGCACCGCGTGCGACACTGGCGGCGTGGCCAGCACCTCGGGATATGTCGCATCCATCGATCAGGGCACGACCTCCACACGCGCGATGGTCTTCGACCGCCGCGGCCGGGTCGTGTCCGTCGAGCAACTCGAACACCGCCAGATCTTCCCTCGAGCCGGGTGGGTCGAGCACGATCCCGCGGAGATCTGGCGCAACACGCGACGCGTGGTGGCCGCAGCCTTGGCGTCGGCCGACCTGAATGTCGACGACATCGTCGCCTGCGGGCTGACCAATCAGCGCGAGACGACCGTCGCCTGGGACCGTTCCACCGGCGAACCGTTGCACAACGCCATCGTCTGGCAGGACACCCGCACCGGCGCGCTGTGTGAGGAACTCGGTGGTGATGCCGGCGTCGACCGATACCGCACCCGCACCGGATTGCCGTTGTCGACCTACTTCGCCGGACCGAAGATGCGCTGGCTCATCGACAACGTCGACGCCGTGGCCGAACGTGCACGCAACGGCGAACTCTGCTTCGGCACAATGGATTCCTGGATCGCGTGGAATATGACCGGCGGACCGGCCGGCGGCCGGCACATCACCGACGTCACCAACGCCTCACGCACCATGCTCATGGACCTCCAATCCCTGACCTGGGACGAGGAAATCTGCGCGGACATGGGCATCCCCGTCGAATCGTTACCCGAGATCCGTAGTTCGTCGGAGGTGTACGGGTCACTGCGCGAACATGGTTCACTGCCGGGCGTGCAGTTCGCGGGTATTCTCGGCGACCAGCAGGCGGCGACCTTCGGGCAGGCATGTCTGTCTCCGGGCGAGGCGAAGAACACCTACGGCACGGGAAACTTCTTGTTGCTCAACACCGGAACGGAGGCGGTGTTCTCCGATCACGGGCTCCTGACCACGGTGTGCTATCGGATCGGCGACGCCGCGCCGCGCTACGCACTCGAGGGTTCGATCGCAGTGACCGGCTCGCTGGTGCAGTGGCTCCGGGACAGTCTCGGGCTGTTCAGCGAGGCCGCGGACGTCGAGAAGCTCGCGGCACAAGCCGACGACAACGGCGGCGTCTACTTCGTGCCGGCATTCTCCGGTCTGTTCGCACCCCGCTGGCGGCCCGACGCACGGGGCATCATCACCGGCCTGACCCGCTTCGCCGACAAGCGACATATCGCGCGAGCTGCGCTGGAGGCCAGCGCATTTCAAACTCGAGAGGTCATCGAAGCGATGCAGGCCGATTCCGGGGTGCGGTTGTCGACACTCAAGGTCGACGGCGGAATGGTGGTCAACAACCTGTTGATGCAGTTCCAGGCCGACATCCTCGACGTCCCCGTCATCCGGCCGGTGGTCAACGAAACCACCGCGCTCGGTGCCGCCTATGCAGCCGGTCTGGCCGTCGGCTACTGGGACGGCGAGGACGAGATCCGGGAGAACTGGAATGAACACACGCGGTGGAATCCGGCGATGGACGCCCCTGAGCGCGACCGCCTGTACGGCGAATGGAATCGCGCGGTGGAACACAGCTACGGCCTGGCGTGAGCGTGTCCAACACGGGTGATCAGGCTGCGAACTCGACGAGCACGGCCACCACCCCGGCCGTCCCACCCATCGCCGAGGCCGCCTCGTAGGCGGCTTCGCCGAGCCGTTCTGTGTGTCCGGTCGCCGAATCGATCGCAATCGAAAGGCAGTGCAGAGCACGCGCTTTGACGAACGAGAGCCGCTGGCCGTCGATGTCGGCAGAACGATGGGCGAAAGCCGCGTCGACCTCATGTCGGGTCATCACCGCGGCGAGCTGTGAGCGCGTCGCGGGCGAGACCCGGCCCTGCTCACGCCATTGCGTCAATACCTCACGGACAACCGGCTCACCACCCAGGTCGACGATGTCGACGACTGTCACCGTCAGCATCCGCAGGCAATCCTCGACCTCGCCCACCCCGACGCGACCGACGAGTTCGGCCACCGCCCCATTACCGAGTCGATCGACGCGTCGCGCCGATCCCGGAACCGCCATCGAATCAGCGCTCCGGCCGTGATGGCGAATCAGTCGGTGGGACAGCTGAATCCATTTCTTCCGACGACTCCGATCCTCCGGCGACGTCGCCGGGCCGACCGGCCACCGGCGATGCCGAGCCGCGGTCACTGATCGGCAATGCGACCGCCTCGAATCCGGAATCGTCGACGGTCGGCGCAAGCGCCTGCGGAGACCAGTCACCGATCACCGGCGGACCGACCAGCGGCAGCTCACCGACGATCTCGCGCCCGTTCTCGCCGTCGTTGAGGTAATGCGGGGGACGATGTCGGGTGTCGCGTGAACGGGCACCGCCGGCCGCACCCGGGCCGGCGCCGGGGCCGGTGGTCGGCCGCATCCCGCCGCCCGGAGATCCTGGTGTCCCGGCACCGGCCGCGCCGGCCCCAGGAGTACCCGCCAAGGTCGCTGGTGGGGCGAAAGCGGTTGGTGGAAGCGAGATCACGCCCTCGGGAAGCCCGGCTCCACCCGCGGTGGCGCCCTCGGAACCACCGGCGGTGCCGCGGCCCGTGGCCGGTACCGCCGCTCCCGGCGTGACCGGGCTACCGAGACCGCCTCGGGTCAACGCCGACGGATTGTTGCCGCCGCCACCGGATCCCGACGGGCCCGACCCACCGCCACCACCGGTCGTCGATGCCGGGCCGGCTGCGGGAACGGCAGTGGTCGGGGTGTCACCGCCCGTCGGTCCGCCGCCGTCGGGTCCGCCCCCGGGGCCTGCCGGTCCGGTGTCGTCGACGTCGATGAGTGACGCCGACTGCTGGCCCGACGGTCCCGATCCGGATGGTGACGCGCCGTCGGCAGAGCCGGAACCGCCGCCCACACCTGCGTACGAGTCGGTGCCGATCGGGCCGACGGGACTGGGTAACGCGGCCGCGGCGCCGACGATCGGTCCGCCGTAGGTGCCCCGCATGATGCTGCGGACCTGTGAACGGACCGCTGCGGCATCCTCGGGATGATCCTGTAACCGGGTCCGGTAGGCCTCGAGCAGTGGTTTCTGGCCATGCGTCGCGCCGAGGATGCCCGCCGCCTCGGTCATTGCCGCTGCGCTACCACGCGCGTCGGCAACACTGGCCGACATCTCGCCACCGAGACGGAGAGCGGCGTCGACAGCACCCCGTGCGGCCTGCCCCATCAGCACCCCGTCGTCGGTGAAGCCGTTCAACAGGGCGTGGGCGATCCCCTCCACTTTCTCGATGGCGACGAGCACCGCGTCGGCATCACCTTGTGCGGCACCCTGTTTCATCGAGGAGATGATGGTGAGGATCTCGGTGATCGACATCGACCCCCAGTCGGTGCTGCCGCAGTCCGCCGGACGCTCACCACTGCGCCGGGCATTGCGATCGCCGTCGCCGGTCACCCTGTCTCCCCCAGCATTCTCTCCCCCACCACCTCGTCGGCATCGTGAGCGACCCTACCGGCCCGCGAGCAGCCCAGCAGGACGAATCGGACACCTGTGCATGGATCGGAACCGATGACGCACGGAGAGCCCGTGGGAGCAGCACCCGTGGGACCAGGTCAGTCCAGGTCGTCGTGACGCACGAGCTGACGGGCCGCCTCGGTCACCGAACCCGACAGCGACGGATACACCGAGAACGTCTGTGCCAGATCGGAAACGGTCAGTTTGTTCTGCACCGCCAGAGCTATCGGCAGGATGAGTTCGGACGCGTTGGGTGCGACCACCACACCGCCGATCACCACGCCGGTGGCGGGCCGGCAAAAGATCTTCACGAAGCCGCGGCGCAGCCCACTCATCTTGGCGCGGGGGTTGGTGGCCAGCGGCAGCATCACCGTGCGCGCCGGATACTCACCGGAATCGATGGCATTCTGCGACACCCCGACGGTGGCGA
Organism: Gordonia polyisoprenivorans; assembly: GCF_017654315.1. NCBI lineage: Bacteria > Bacillati > Actinomycetota > Actinomycetes > Mycobacteriales > Gordoniaceae > Gordonia > Gordonia polyisoprenivorans. The sequence goes on along the minus strand of NZ_CP072203.1, from coordinate 2,687,906 downwards.
TCTCGGGCCGGGTGAAGATCGCCGAGGCCACAGTCTTGAGTTTGATCGGGCTCACGCCTTCGCCGAGGGCGTGGTACATCGCGATCCGGCCCTGCATGGCCGCGACCGACGCGAGCGGGAACAATCCGGTGCAGTCACCGGCGGCGTAGATGCCGGCCACCGATGTCCGCGAAACGCGGTCGACGGTGATGTAGCCGCCGCGATGGGTCTCGACACCAGCGCGGTCGAGGCCGAGGTCGTTGGTGTTGGGAACCGATCCGACGGTCATCAGTACGTGCGATCCGGTGACGCTGCGGCCGTCGGCGAGGTAGGCGGTCACCGAATCGCCGGTACGGACGACCTTGTCGGCGCGGGCATGCTTGACCAATTCGACGCCACGTTCGGCGAGTGCCTCCTCGAGCACGAGTGCGGCGTCCTCGTCCTCGTGCGGCAGCACGCGGTCCCGGCTGGAGATCAGCGTCACCTTGACCCCGAGTTCGGTGTAGGCGTGCACGAACTCGGCACCCGTCACACCCGAGCCGATCACGACCAGGTGTTCGGGCAGCGCCTCGAGATCGTAGAGCTGGCGCCAGGTGAGGATGCGTTCGCCGTCGGGCTGCGCGTCGGGCAGCACACGCGGCGAGGCACCCGTCGCGATCAGGACGACGTCGCCCTCGTAGCGCTGGGTGGAGCCGTCGGCGAGGGTGGCGGTAACGGCGTGCGTGGACACCCCGACCTGAGGTCCTTCCAGGGCCGCTGTGCCGGAGACCAGCGTGACGCCCTCACTGATGAGTCGCGATCGGATGTCGGCGGACTGGGCGAACGCCAGATCGCGAACCCGCTGATGGATCGATGGCAGCGTCACCAACGTGTCGTCGGTGCGCAGATTGATACCGAGGTCGACGGCGCGTCGGACCTCGGTGCGAATGCCGGTGGATGCGATGAACGTCTTGGAGGGCACGCAGTCCCACAACACGCAGGCACCGCCGATGCCGTCGGAGTCGATCACGGTGGTGTCGGCGCCGTACGCGGCCGCGGCCAGCGCCGCCTCATAGCCTGCGGGGCCTCCGCCGATGATCACGATCCTCGTCACGTCCATCACTCCTGTCGGGCTGGAAGATACTTGTCGACTCCGCTGACCAACCTAGGCCATCGACGATGATTACTCCTGCGCGCCGCTGCCGATTTCTGCGCCGTGGCACGGTCGGCGATCACCGCGTGCATCGTGCAGCGGCGTCCGGCGTAATACGATCGTCGTGGCCGCAGGTGCACCGGTGGCGGCAAATCGATGAGGTCGGGCCCCATCCCGGCGGGAAAGTGCAGGTCAGAGGCGACTATGCCGATCTACGCAGCGTACGGTTCGAACATGGATCCCGAGCAGATGGCGCTGCGCGCCCCGCACTCGCCGATGTCGGGAACCGGATGGCTGCACGGCTGGCGACTGACCTTCGGTGGAGGCGACATCGGGTGGGAAGGATCACTGGCCACCGTCACCGAGGACCGTGACGATCCCGACGCCAAGGTCTTCGTCGTCCTCTACGACGTTCCCACCGAGGACGAGGACAACCTCGACCGGTGGGAGGGCTCCGAACTCGGCATCCACCGCAAGATCCGGGCCCGGGTGAAGACCGCCGACGGCGGTGTCCTGGCATGGATGTACGTCCTCGACGCCTACGAGGGCGGACTGCCCTCGGCCCGCTATCTCGGTGTGATGGCCGACGCCGCCGAGGTGGCCGGCGCACCCGCCGACTACGTGCAGGACCTACGCCTGCGCGAGGCCCGCAACGTCGGGCCCGGTCCGGGCGCCCCCGAAGCCTGAGACACCCAGAAGCCTGATTACAGCCCCAGAGTTCTGATACAACAGCCTCAGATCGGCGCGCCGGGCGATCCGATGAACACCACGCCGGCGAGTGTGCGCACACCGACGTCGAGTGCCCGTTCGTCGATGTCGAAGGTGGACTGGTGCAGGTCGAGCTGCGGCCCGAGACCGTTCCACACGCCGAGGCGTCCCATCGCTCCGGGCACCTGTTCGAGGTACCAGGAAAAGTCCTCGCCGCCCGGCGACTGCGGGGTGTCGGCGACGGCGGTGGGACCGAGCGTGGCCACCGATGCGGCGAGCACCTCGACCGCGAGCGGATCGTTGATCACCGGCGGTACGCCGCGGAAGTATGACAGATCATACGAAACCCGCAGTGGTGCAAGAAGTTCGCCGATCACGCTGCGCACCAGAGGCTCCATGTCGGCCCAGGTACCGTGCTCTCCGGTACGTACGGTTCCGCGCAGCATCCCTTCCTGCGGGATCGCATTGGGGGCGTTGCCGGCATGCGCTGCCCCCCATGCCATCACGGTGCCCGATCGCGGGTCGATCCGCCGCGACAAGATGCCCGGCAGCCCGGTGATGACGGCGCCCATCGCATAGATGAGATCACCGGTCAGATGCGGGCGTGAGGTGTGCCCGCCGGGTGAGCGCAGTTGGAGTTCGATGTGGTCGGCGGCGGAGGTGAGCGCACCCTCGCGAAGTCCGACCGAGCCGACCGGCAGGCGCGGATCGCAATGCAACGCATAGATCCGGCTCACCCCTTCGGTGACTCCGGCGGCCACCGCGTCGAGCGCACCGCCGGGCATCACCTCTTCGGCCGGCTGGAACACCAGCCGGACCCCGACGGGGAGCTCGGGCGCCGAGGCCAGCGCGGCCGCGGTCCCCAGCAGGATCGCGGTGTGTGCGTCGTGACCGCACGAGTGCGACACCCCGTCGACCGTCGAACTGAACGCCAGGCCGGTGTGTTCGGTGATCGGCAACGCGTCCATGTCGGCGCGCAGGGCAATGCGTTGGCCGGTACTCGGCCCCAGATCGCAGACCACGCCGGTACCCAACGGGAGTCGACGCGGGGCCAGGCCGAGCGCGGTCAGCTCGGCCATCACCAGTTCGGTGGTCGCCACCTCCTGCCGGGACAATTCGGGATGGGCGTGGATGTGTCGGCGCCAGCCGACCAGTTGATCGCGGTGGGTGGCCAGCCAGGTGTCGATCACACCGCCGGACGGGTCACCGATCTCGGCCTGCGTCACCACATTTCTCCTTCCATCCACCGGGGAATGCACAGCTGGGCCGGTCGGTCGTCCGGCCGCATCGGGCTCAGAGCAATTCGGGCGGCGTCGGTACCGCGAGATCGGCGAGCAGCGGGCGTCGTAGCCCCCGCTTGATCAGGGTCTGCGTGGGCCCGGCCAGCGGGGCCCGCTGCACGGCAACCTCGACGGCCCGGTTGAGCAGTTCGTCGACGCCGACGGCCTCGTCGACGATGCCGGCGGTGACGGCGTCATCGGCGCCGTAGCGGCGGGCCGTCAGCATCGCCTCGGTGGCCGTGCGCTCGGGCAACCGCGTGCGCAGCAGCGCTGCCATCCCCCGGGTGAACGGCATGTTGAGGGCAGCTTCGGGGAGCGACCAGTAGCCGCGTTCGGTGCGCATGACCAGGTGGTCGGCACACAGGGCGAGCATTGCGCCCGCTCCGAAGGCGTGTCCGTTGATTGCGGCCACGGTGGGCACCGGCAAAGTCAGCACCTTGGTGTAGAGCGCGTGGACCGAATCCAGATAGGCGGGCAACTCCGCGGCGTGCGCGGCGATGTGGTCGGTGTCCAGACCGTTGGTGAAGTACTTTCCGGTGGCGGTGATGACCAGGGCCTTCGCGCCTGCAGCGACGGCGTCGTCGAGCAACGCGCTGGTCTTCTCGATCCATGCGGGGGCAAACCGGTTTTCCGGATTCGTCTCGTCGAGTTCGACCCCCGGGGCGCCGAGGAACAGTTCGGCGACGTCGGCGGCGGTGGGCTCCTCGCTCAGGAATGGCATGAGCAGACCTTATCGCCTGCACACGCACGCTCTCCGGGCGCCGGGCAGGCGCGGATCGGAGGTCATAGGGTGAGGCATATGGATCCCACCCTTGACCCCGACGCCGCCGCGATTGCGGCGGCGGCCACCATCGCCACCGAAACCGATTGTGCCGCGCACGATGTCGCTCTGGTTCTGGGTTCCGGTTGGGCACCGGCCGCCGATGCCTTCGGCACACCGATCGCGACGCTGCCGATGTCGGCGGTGCCGGGTTTCACCTCACCCAAGGCCGCCGGGCACGGCGGGACGATCCGGTCGGTGCACATCGGTGACCGCCGGGTCCTGCTGATGCTCGGACGCATCCACGCCTATGAGGGCCATGACCTCGCGCGCGTTGTCCATCCGGTGCGGACGGCAGCGGCGGCGGGCGCGCACACCATCGTGCTCACCAACGCGGCGGGCGGGTTGCGCGACGGCATGAGGGTCGGCCAGCCGGTTCTGATCTCCGATCACCTGAATCTCACCGCCCGCTCGCCGCTCGTCGGCGCACAGTTCGTCGATCTCGTCGACGCCTACTCACCGAGGCTGCGCGAGGTGGCCCGCGAGGTGGAGCGGACCCTCGCCGACGGCGTCTACGCGGGTCTGCCCGGACCGCACTATGAGACGCCTGCGGAGATCCGCATGCTGCGCACGATGGGCGCCGACCTCGTCGGAATGTCCACCGTGCACGAGACGATTGCCGCGCGCGCCGCCGGACTCGAGGTACTCGGGGTGTCACTGGTGACGAACCTGGCGGCCGGCATCACCGGTGAGCCACTCAACCATGCCGAGGTCCTCGAGGTGGGTCGCACGTCGGCCGCACACATGGGTGAGTTGCTGGCGACAGTCGTCGGCAGGCTCTGACCCTGAACAGCCTTGACGTTCGCGCGGGTCACGAATGTCGGGCTTGCCACTGCGGTACCGTTCGCACCAATCGTCGCCGCGCGTCCCAGGGAGGTTCCCATGACCTATCCGCCGGGAGATCCGGGCGGTTATCCACCGGGCGGCGGATACCCCACGCAACCTCCGCAGGGATACGGGCCGGGCTATCCGCCGCCGCGGTCACCGTGGTCGTCGCCGCTGGTGATCGCCGCCATCGTGGTCGGTGTGCTGGTGGTGATCGGCGCGGGGGCCGGCGCGTACTGGCTCACCCGGGGTTCGGACCCCGATGACTCGGCCTCGGCGTCGACGACGGCTGCGAGCGCCTCGACGCAGACCGTCACCAGCACGGTCACCGGCCCCGGGGGCGCCTCGGGTCCGACCGGTGTGTCGACCACGACGACACAGCCACCGGTGCGACCCAGCCCCACCGTCTCGGGCGCCGACTGGCAGGGATTCCTGTCCGGACCGCGGTGCAACGCCGCCGACGATCCGGCGATCGTCATCGGCCGCACCAGCCGGTCACAGGTGGTGATCTGTCAGGTCGGCAACCAGACCGGGCGTTGGTATTACAAGGCTCTCGCCGACGGCAACCCCATCGAGATCGGATATCCGCAGATGGTGGGCACCACCTACCTGGCGCGCAACGGCGCCGTGACCTACACCGTCTCACCGTCGGCGCTGGTCATCTCCGAGAACGGCGCGACGCTGGCCACCGAGCCGATGCTGGAGTACTGGGCGTCGAACTGACGCCCCCCGGGCGCCGGGTTCCTCGGGCGGGGTCTACAACTGGACGAATGCCCGCAGTTCTCGACGCCTCCCACATCGATGTCATCCGGAGTTCCCGGGCCCTGCTGCACGATGTCGACCTCGTCGTGCAGCCCGGTGAGCACTGGGCGCTGCTCGGACCCAACGGCGCGGGCAAGTCGACCCTGATGGCGATCCTCGGGGCCCGCTCGCACCCGACCACCGGGGTCGTGCACGTGCTCGGCAAACGCCTGGGTCGCGTCGACATGCGCGAATTACGTACCCACATCGGACATGTCGATCCGCGCTGGCGTATCGACGTGCCGATCTCGGCGCACGATGTGGTCCTGACCGGGCTGACCAACACGCCCGAACTGGACCGACGCCACGACTACACCGTCGACGAACATGCGCGCGCCGACGATCTGCTGGAGATGCTGGGGATGAGCGAGCGCCGGGATTCGTTGTGGCCGGTCATGAGTCAGGGCGAACGTGGTCGCACGCTGATCGCGCGGGCGCTGATGCCGCGTCCGGCGTTGCTGCTGCTCGACGAACCGGCCACCGGCCTCGATCTCGCAGCCCGCGAGAAACTGCTGACGGCGATCGATCGGCTGCGCGCCGACGTCGCCGATCTCGCCAGCGTGCTGGTCACCCATCACCTCGAGGATCTCCCCGCGAGCACCACGCACGCGATGCTGCTGCGCGACGGAGAGGTCGTCGCCGCGGGCACCGTGGAGGCGACCCTGACGTCGGCGACGATCAGCACCTGTTTCGATCACCCGGTGACGGTGCGCCGCCACCGGGGCCGGTGGTCGGCGGTGGCCGCCTGAGTCCTGCGCGGGTCGCGCTCAGCGTGGACCGAACTGGCGGTCGCCGGCGTCGCCGAGGCCCGGCACGATGTAGGACGCCTCGTTGAGACCGTCGTCGACGGCGCCCACCACCAGGCGCACCGGATGGCCCGATTTCTCCAGCGCCGCAACGCCTTCGGGTGCTGCCACCACACACAACACGGTGATGTCGGTGGCGTTGCGCGCAACCAGCAGTTCGATGGTGTGCAACATCGACCCGCCGGTCGCCAGCATCGGGTCGAGCACGAACACCGGCTGACCGGCGAGATCGTCGGGCAACGATTCGAGATAGGGCACCGGTTTGGCGGTCGCCTCGTCGCGGGCCACGCCGACGAATCCGACGAGCGCCTCGGGCACCATCGCATGCGCCTGCTCGACCATGCCCAGGCCTGCCCGCAACACCGGAACGAGCAACGGCGGCTTGGCAAGTCGCGAGCCGGGGCACGTGGTGATGGGTGTCTGGATGTTCACCTGCTCGCTCGGCGCATCCGCCAGCGCCTCGTACACGAGCATCTGCGTCAGGTCCGACAGCGCAGCCCGGAAGGCCGCGTTGTCGGTGCCCTTGTCGCGCATCGTCGTCAGTCGCGCGGCGGCCAGTGGATGATCGACGACGTGCACGGGCATCGATCGCCCGGACCGGAGATCGTCGGGCTGGGGGTGTTCGGGCTGGGGGTGAACCGGCATGGGGAAACCATAGTGGGCGGCGAGTGCGGCGGCCTCGTGACCGCACTCATCGGGCCTCGCCGCACGGGTCGCGATTCGATGGAACCAGAGCGCCGACCGTTGCGTCCAAATCTGCATGATCGAACAACTCTCCGTATCCCCCGCGGCACTGTCCGCCCATGCCGCCGGCGAGGCGGCTGCTGCGGCCCGGGTCGGCGCCCACGCGGTCGCCACCGACCTCACGCCTCTCGCGCTGACCTTCGGGCTGATCGGCGCGGACTTCCTCACCATGCTGGGTCGGGTCCTCGACAGCAGGCGCGCCCGGCTGACCGCCGTCGCCGACCGGCACCTGACCCTGTCCGGCGAGAGTGCCGCTGCGGCGGCCGCGTACACCGGTGTCGATGACATGTCGGCCGCCACCTTGTCGATCGCCGCTGGGCCCGCCGCGGAGGTGGACGCCTGATGACATCGGCCGACCTGTTGATCGCTCCGCTGCGAATCCTGGTGACGGCGTTGGGAACCGGTGTGCTGCCGGGTAATGATCCGGTCAGCGCCATCGCGGCCCTCGCACCGGATCTGGCATCGACCCGCGACGACGCGCTCGCCGCCGCCACCAGACTCGGCAGCCAATGGCAGGGGCGCGGCGCCGAGGCCGCCGAAGCGGCGTCGCGGGTGACCGCCGGTCACACCACCGCGATCACCGGTGACGACGCGCAGATCGTGACGTTGACGCAGTCCGCGGCCCAGCGGGTGCACGGCGCCGCCCGTCAGCTCGAGTCGCTGGTCGACTCGTTTGATCAGGCTGCGCGCGGCCTCGGTGCCGATTTGTTCTCTCCCACCGGACTCGCGGTACTGCTACCGCTGGCGATCGATCACGTCGGTCGCGGCGTGGCGGTCGTCGAACGCACCCGCGCGGAGCTCGCTGCCGACACCGCGGCGCTGGCCGAACTCGCCCGCCACGATGCACCTGCACCGGTCACCCGCACCGGCGGTCCCGGCGAACGGCCCGCGATCACCGAGGGCGGGGTCGCGATCACCCTGCCCGACGGGTCGATCGCCCACGCCCCGAACGAGCGGGCGGCCGCGGCGGTACGCGCGGCGCTCAGCCAGCAGGGTGTGCCGTATGTGTGGGGCGGTACCGACCCCAGCGGTTTCGACTGCAGCGGCCTGACCCAGTGGGCCTATCGGCAGGCCGGCCTGGAGCTGCCGCGGCTGGCCCAGGAGCAGGACTCCGCCGGATTCGCGGTGGCCCAAGCCGATCTGATGCCCGGTGACCTCGCGGTCTGGGACGGTCATGTCGCGATGTATGTGGGCAACGATCAGCTCGTGGAGGCCGGGGACCCCGTCCAGGTCTCACCGCTGCGGACCACGAATGCCGGCCAGGGCTTTCAGGGCTTCTACAGGCCGCGATGAGTGTCGATGCAGAAGTTCACCTGCCCGTCGTGGGGCCGGTATGGCGCTCACAGGCGCGATCGCTACGCTGTGACGTCATGGCCGGAGACATTGTCCCCATCGAGCTCGGACTGACCGACGGAAACAGCTTCACCCTGTGGGCACCCCGCTGGCGGGAGGGCGACGACGAGTGGGAGGCATTCCTCGGACTCGACGAGGACCTCTACGTCTTCGGCAGCGTTGCCGAACTCGTCGCCTTCATCCGCACCGACGACGACAACGATCTCGTCGAGCACCCCGCGTGGGAAACCGTCAAGGGCCTGCAAGCCGATGAGCTGGTCCCCGACGACCGCCACTCCTATGACCTGGTGGGCGTCCCCGAGCTGGCCGCCGAGGACCCGACACCGGAGGTGATCGCCGAACTCGAGGACGCACTGGAGATCGTGCGCATCCTCGGCGAGGTCTGCGAGCTGACCGTCATCACCAAGTTCTTCAACGGCAACCCGATCCTCGGTGCGGTGACCACCGGCACCCGTAACTTCGAGGGCCGCGACGGCACCGACCTGTGGGTGCGCATCGGTCGACTGATCGCCAAGCACTGGGACAACGTGCTCGACGCGATCGACGAGGTCATCAGCACACCCGAGGTCGACAAGGCAGCGGTGACCACCGCCGAGGCCGAACTCGAGGCCGCGGCCTCCGCCGAGGACGAGGACGAGCCCGACGAGGATCTCGACCTCGTCGGCGACGCCGACACCGAATCGCCCGACGATTCCGAGTCCGATCTCGCCGACGACGACACCGACGACGAAGAAGAGGACACCGACGAGGACGTCGACGACGATTTCTGGGCGTCGGTGGGCATCGACCCGATTCGCATCGTGACCGGCACCGGCGAGTTCCTCTCGTTGCGGTGCTACCTCGGCGACGATCCGGTGTTCCTCGGCGACGACGGCAAGATCTTCGTCTTCGCCTCACCGCGCTCGCTGTCGAAGTTCCTCGCCGAGGACAGCTCTCATGATCTCTCGGGTGTGTCGACCTTCGACGACGTCCGCGTCGCCGCGACCGACGGTTCCCTGGAGTTCGACGTCATCGACGACAACGTCTACGTGCTACCCGGACTCGTCGAGGACATCACCGACGGACCCCGACGCATCGATCGCAATCAACTGGAGCTGGCGGTCGAATTGTTCACCGACGCAGCCGATTACGCCGGCGACGACTCGGTGGCCGAAGCGCTGGGCTCGACGACACCACTCGGCTGGTTCGTCGACTACGCCACCAACCCCGACCCCAAGCGGATGGCGCCGAGCCCTCCGTTCGACAACGAGGCCGAGGCGTGGCGGGCCCTCGAGCACGAGTTCGAGGATCGGCTCGTCAAGAAGCGGTGACGGCGCGGGTGACCGCTGCGCATCACCGCCGGTTCCGGGTGATCTTGTACCCGGGTTGCGGGCACAACATCACCCGGAAGGGCAGCCGCAGGCCTCAGCCCTGCAGCAGCACCGCGTAGCCCGGCTTGATGACGTCGTCGATGAACGCCAGCCGCTCGTCGAAGTGGATGAACGCCGACTTCATCGCGTTGACCGTGAACCGTTCGAAATCGGCCCAGCCGTAACCGAATTGGTCGGAGAGTTTCGCGAACTCCTTGCTCATGGTGGTGTCGCTCATGAGCCGGTTGTCGGTGTTGACGGTGACGCGGAAACGCAGCCGGGCCAGGACGTTGAACGGATGCTGTGCCAGCGAGGCCACCGCACCGGTCTGCACATTGGAGCTCGGGCACAGCTCGAGCGGAATCCGCTTGTCACGCACGATATTCGCGATCAAACCGAGTTCGGCACCGGGAAACGCGTCGTCGTCGGGTTGCGCGCCGGGCGGCAGGGTGATGTCGTCGATCACCCGCACCCCGTGCCCGAGCCGGTCGGTGCCGCAGAAACCGATCGCCTCGTGGATCGACGGCAGTCCGAACGCCTCGCCCGCATGGATGGTGAACGGTGCGCAGTTGGCCCGCATGTATTCGAAGGCGTCGAGATGGCGGCTCGGCGGATGACCGGCCTCGGCACCGGCGATGTCGAATCCCACCACTCCTCGATCGCGATACCGCACAGCCAGTTCGGCGATCTCCCGGGAGCGCGCGGCGTGGCGCATCGCGGTGACCAGACACCGCACGGCGATCGGGTGACCGGACGCCGCGGCGGTCCGCTCGCCCTGCGCGAACCCGCGCAACACCGCCTCGACGACCTCGTCGAGCTCCAGGCCGCGCTCGAGGTGCTGTTCGGGTGCGTAGCGGACCTCGGCGTAGACGACGCCGTCAGCGGCGAGGTCCTCCACGCATTCGGCCGCGACCCGCTCGAGCGCACCGACGGTCTGCATGACGCCCACGGTGTGGGCGAAGGTCTCCAGATAGCGCTCCAGCGAGCCACTGTCGGCCGCGTCGCGGAACCACACCGCGAGGTCATCGGCCGTCTCCGCCGGTAGTTCGTCATAGCCGGTCTCCCGGGCCAGCTCCAGCACGGTCGACGGCCGCAGACCGCCGTCGAGGTGATCGTGCAACAGCACCTTGGGTGCGAGGGTCAGGGCAGCGGGATCGAGCGGGGAACGCGGCGGCATCGACGTCATGATCCGAACCTAACGTGTTCGATCACCAGCGGCCGGGCGACGGCAGCGGCCTCGGGTGCGGCACCGGTGCCGTCGGAACCCGGCTCCGCGACGACGTCGACCGCGCCCGCCAGTGCTGCCCGCGCGGGACCGAACCGTTCGGGAGTCGCGGTGTGCAGCGTGAACAGCGCCGCACCCGCCTCGACGAACTCTCCGGGACGCACGTGCCACTGCACCCCGGCCTCGGACTGCACGGCCTCACCGGGCACCGACCGCCCGGCACCCAGTCGCCAGGCGGCGTCGCCGACCGCTCGCGCATCCAGTCGTCGCACACGACCGGATGTCTCGGCGACGACGACGTCGGTGTGCCGGGCACGGGGCAGCGGTGCATCCGGGTCGCCGCCCTGCGCGGCGATCATCGCGCGCCAGGAGTCCATGGCGCGCCCGTTGCGCAGATGGTCGGCAGGGTCGAGGTCGGAGATCCCGGCTGCGGCAAGCATCTCCCGCGCCAGGGCCACCGTCAGCTCGACGACGTCGGCGGGCCCGCCGCCGGCGAGCACCTCGAGTGATTCGGCGACCTCGACGGCGTTGCCCGCGCAGCGTCCGAGCGGGGTGTCCATGTCGGTCAGCAGCGCCGAGGTCGCCACCCCGGCGCGATGTCCGAGCTCGACCATGGTGGCCGCGAGTTCGCGCGCGGAATCGAGTTCGGGGAGAAACGCCCCCGAGCCGACCTTGACGTCGAGCACCAGCGCACCGGTGCCCTCGGCGATCTTCTTGCTCATGATCGAGCTCGCGATCAACGGGATCGATGCGACGGTGCCGGTGATGTCACGCAACGCGTAGAGCAGCCGATCGGCGGGTGCCAGGTCGGGACTGGCCGCACAGACCACCGCACCCACCGCCTCGAGCTGGCCGAGTATCTCGTCCATCGACAGGTCCGCACGCCACCCCGCGATGGACTCCAGCTTGTCCAGCGTGCCGCCGGTGTGTCCGAGGCCTCGGCCCGACAGTTGGGGCACCGCAACACCATACGAGGCGACCAAGGGCGCGAGCGGCAGGGTGATCTTGTCCCCCACCCCGCCGGTGGAGTGCTTGTCGACGGTGCGAAGCGGCCGACCGTCGCGGCGCAGATCGCCGAAGTCCGCGCGTCGCCCGCTGTCGATCATCGCCTGCGTCCACGTGGCGATCTCGCGACGGTCCATCCCGCGCAGCACGATCGCCATCAGCAACGCCGACATCTGCTCGGGCGCGACCGACCCCTGCGTGTAGGCATCGACGACCCATCGGATCTGACCGTCGCTCAGCGAGCCGCCGTCGCGTTTGGTGGCGATGACCGAGATCGGGTCGATGATCTCGGCGCTCATCGCAGTTCCCCGTCACCGTCGAGGGTGCCCGCACCGAGGTCGTCGGGTCCGAAAGCGTGGGGCAGCAACTCGGCGAGCCGCAGTGGCCCGTCGGCATGGTCGACGAGCAGCTCCGCGCCACCGAACTCCCAGAGCACCTGTCGGCACCGTCCGCACGGCATCAGCACCGCCCCGCGCGAGTCGCACACGCTGACCGCACGCAGTCGTGATCGGCCCGACCCGACCAGTGCCGTCACCAACGCGACCTCGGCGCAGACACCGAGCCCGTATGAGACATTTTCCACATTGCCACCGGCCACCAGATCACCCTCGTCGGTGAGTCCGGCAGCGCCCACCGGGAACCGGGAGTAGGGCGCGTAAGCGCGGGCGATCATCTCATTCGCCTTGTGGCGCAACATTTTCCAGTCGATTTCAGCAGACAGGGCAAACTCCCGGTGAACAGTGCGGGGCCGGATCACACTCGCCGGCGCAACGTCAGAGCAATGGTAAGGCAAACCTAAGTCGGAATCTCTTGTCGCCCAAATCTGTTCGGGCAGTTTTCGACCACCCTCAGCATAGGTTTAGAGTCTGATGCATGGGTCCATGGTGGAGCCTGAAGATGCAGGCTGCCACCAGAGTCCATCGACGATGTTGGAGGCCGATTTTCGCAATGAGCACCCCGACCGAAACCGCACCCGACCCGGTGCGCAAGCGATCTCTGTACCGAGGCGACCCCGGGATGTGGTCGTGGGTACTCCACCGGATCACCGGTGTCACCATCTTCTTCTTCTTGTTCGTTCACGTTCTGGACACCGCGGTCATCCGGATCGATCCGAACAAGTATTCCGAGATCATCGAGACCTACAAGACGCCCATCATCGGCCTCATGGAGATCGGTCTCGTCGCCTGTGTGCTGTACCACGCCCTCAACGGTGTGCGCATCATCCTCGTCGACTTCTGGTCGAAGGGTGCCAAGTTCCAGCGGCAGATGCTGTGGACGATCCTCACGCTGTTCGTGATCGTCTTCGCCGCCGCTGCGGTGCGGCTCCTGCAGATTCTGATCGAGCACTCGTTCTAGGAGAGATCACCGATGACCGCATCCTCCCCACACCTGGCCAAGACGCTCGGCACCGACTACGACCGGCCGGCCAGCCTCGACAACCCGCGCTCCCCGCGTGCCCGCAAGGGCGGCAACTTCGAGAAGTACGCGTGGCTGTTCATGCGCTTCTCCGGACTGGCGCTGATCATCCTGACCATCGGGCACATGTTCATCATGTTGGCCTGGGACAACGGTGTGCACCGCATCGACGCCTCCTTCGTGGCGGCGCGGTGGAAGGAACCCTTCTGGCAGATCTGGGACCTGACGATGCTGTGGTTGGCCCAGTTGCACGGCGGCAACGGTGTGCGCACCGTCATCGCCGACTACTCGCGCAAGGACTCCACCCGGTTCTGGCTCAACGTGCTGCTCGGGATCTCGATGATCCTCGTGCTGGTGCTCGGTACCTATGCGCTTCTGACCTTTGACGTCAACAGCGTCAACTGACGCCACGGACTCTCGTCTCTGACGCCCCGCCCTCGTCGACTCCAGGAGATTCGAAACACATGCAGGAACACCGCTACGACGTCCTGATCGTCGGTGCCGGCGGCGCCGGGATGCGCGCGGCGATCGAGGCCGCCCCCCGCGCCCGCACCGCAGTGCTCACCAAGCTCTATCCCACTCGCAGCCACACCGGCGCGGCGCAGGGCGGCATGTGTGCCGCGCTGGCCAACGTCGAGGAGGACAACTGGGAGTGGCACACCTTCGACACCGTCAAGGGTGGTGACTACATCGTCGACCAGGACGCCGCCGAGATCATGGCCAAGGAGGCCATCGACGCGGTGCTCGACCTGGAGAAGATGGGTCTGCCGTTCAACCGCACCCCCGAGGGCCGCATCGATCAGCGACGTTTCGGTGGCCACACCCGCGATCACGGCAAGGCACCGGTCCGCCGTGCGTGTTACGCCGCCGACCGCACCGGCCACATGATCCTGCAGACGCTGTACCAGAACTGCGTCAAGCACGACGTCGAGTTCTTCAACGAGTACTACGCGCTCGATCTCTGCCTCAGCGAGAACGAGGCCGGCGAGCCCGTCGCCACCGGCATCGTCGCCTATGAGCTCGCCACCGGCGAACTCCACGTCTTCCACGCCAAGTCGATCATCTTCGCCACCGGCGGCTCGGGTCGTATGTACAAGACCACCTCCAACGCCCACACCCTCACCGGTGACGGCATGGGCATCGTGTTCCGCAAGGGACTTCCGTTGGAGGACATGGAGTTCCATCAGTTCCACCCGACCGGCCTGGCCGGTCTGGGCATCCTCATCTCCGAGGCGGTCCGCGGCGAGGGCGGCATCCTGCGCAACGTGGACGGCGAACGCTTCATGGAGCGCTACGCCCCCACCATCAAGGACCTCGCGCCCCGCGACATCGTCGCGCGCTCGATGGTCCTCGAGGTCCTCGAAGGCCGGGGCGCCGGCCCCAACAAGGACTACGTCTACATCGACGTGACCCACCTCGGCGAGGACGTCCTCAACGAGAAGCTCCCCGACATCACCGAGTTCGCCCGCACCTACCTCGGCGTCGACCCGGTGACCGAATGGGTGCCGGTGTTCCCGACCTGCCACTACGTGATGGGCGGCATCCCGACCACCATCGAGGGTCAGGTCCTGCGCAACGCGACCGATGTGGTCCACGGCCTCTACGCCGCCGGTGAGTGCGCGTGCGTGTCGGTGCATGGCGCCAACCGCCTGGGCACCAACTCGCTGCTCGACATCAACGTCTTCGGTCGTCGGGCCGGGATCGCCGCCGCGGAATACGCCAACTCCGCCGAGTTCACCGAACTGCCGGAGAACCCGACCGCGATGGTCGACGCGTGGCTCGAGACGATCCTCTCCGAACACGGACACGAGCGGGTCGCCGACATCCGGACCGAGTTGCAGGCCTCGATGGACGCCAATGCGTCGGTGTTCCGCACCGAGGAAACCCTCAAGCAGGCACTCACCGACGTCCACGCGCTCAAGGAGCGCTACGCCCACATCCGTGTGCACGACAAGGGCAAGCGGTTCAACTCCGATCTGCTCGAGGCCATCGAACTCGGCTTCCTGTTGGAGATGGCCGAGGTCACCGTCGTCGGCGCGTTGAACCGCAAGGAGTCGCGCGGAGGCCACGCCCGCGAGGACTATCCCAACCGCGACGACGTCAACTACATGCGGCACACGATGGCCTACAAGAAGGGCGACGATCTGCTCAGCGACATCGAGCTGGATTGGAAGCCCGTCATCCAGACCCGCTACGAGCCGATGGAGCGTAAGTACTGATGACAGTGACCATGGAGAATCCGGCCCCCTCGTCCGACGACCCGCCATTGCCCGCGGTTCCGGACGAGGCGACGATGGTGACGCTGAAGATCTACCGGTTCAACCCGGAGAACCCCGACGCACAGGGTTTCGAGAGCTTCCGCGTCCCGGCGCTGCCGACCGACCGCCTGCTGAACCTGCTGCTCTACGTCAAGGGCTACCTCGACGGCACGCTCACCTTCCGGCGCAGTTGTGCCCACGGGGTGTGCGGCTCGGACGCCATGCGCATCAACGGCGTGAACCGGCTCGCCTGCAAGCTGCTGATGAAGGACTTACTCCCGAAAGACAAGAACAAGGAGATCACCATCACCATCGAGCCCATCAAGGGGCTTCCGGTGGAGAAGGATCTCGTGGTCAACATGGAGCCGTTCTTCGACGCCTACCGGGCGATCAAGCCGTTCCTGATCACCAGTGGCAACGAGCCGACCCGTGAGCGCATCCAGTCCGCGGCCGATCGCGCCCGCTTCGACGACACCACCAAGTGCATCCTGTGCGCGTGCTGCACCACCAGCTGCCCGGTGTTCTGGAACGAGGGCAGCTACTACGGCCCGGCGGCGATCGTGAACGCACACCGCTTCATCTTCGACAGTCGTGACGAGGGCGCCGTCGAGCGTCTCGACATCCTCAACGACATCGACGGCGTGTGGCGCTGCCGCACCACCTTCAACTGCACCGACGCCTGCCCGCGTGGCATCCAGGTCACCCAGGCGATCCAAGAGGTCAAGCGCGCACTCATGTTCTCGCGCTGAGCTTTTCGCAGCTGACCGTTTTCGCAGCGGGACACAAGCCACCTCTGCAGCCCCGATTCAGGCCCGCACCCTTTCGGTGCGGGCCTGAATTGTCGGACGAGGCCGGTGCGCCGACTCAGTCGACGAGGTCGGCCGGCACGATGTCGACGGCGAACGGTGCGGTCACCGCGAGACATTCCTCGCCGACGGCCGTGCCGGAATCGACGTAGGCCCCGTCGACCAGCGACCAGGTGGTGATCGAGGTCGGAACAGCGGGATCGACGACCCAATAGTGCGCGCACCCGCCCCGCCGGAGCCTGTCCTTCTTGAGCAGCATGTCCACTCCTCGCGTCGACGGCGACGCGACCTCGATCGCGAGCGTCGGCGCCTGTGGGAGGTTGGTCTCGGCGAACGCCGACCGGGGTGCCACGAGGAGATCCGGCTGCAGGCAGGTGTCCCCGGCGAGCACCACATTCAGCGGGGCGAACAACACCTCGAGGTCCGGCGGACACGCGGCGTGCAGCAGCAGGTGCAGCCTCGCCACGACTCGCTGGTGCCGAGGCGTAGGGGCCGGACCCACGATCAGGACCCCGTCGAGAAGCTCGTAGCGCCAGCCGTCATCGGGCATGGACTCCAGGTCCGCGTACGTCAGACCGCTGCCGTGCGGCAGGCCCAGGATCTCGGTGGTCACGGTTGTCATGGTAAGTCGCCTCCCGGTTCACGGCGACAAGCATGACGCACGACGGGTCCGCGCCGACCGCACCGCAACTGCCTGTGGACAACACACGACCACCCGGAACCGATCAGGCCCCCGCTGCGTCCAATCGTTCATGACTCACCGCAACGCCCGCCCGCATCCCCTCGTCCTGCTCGTCCTCGCCGTCGTATCGGCGGGGTGCCTGGCCGCGGGCCTCACCCCGCCGCCGGTGGCGGCATCGACGGATCTCACGAATCCGCCTGCGCCCCAATCCCCTGCGCCCCAATCTCCTGCGGCACCCCTGACCATCACGATCGCCTCCGACGAGGAGGTCAACGAGCAGTTGCTCTGGTACGACGCGAACGGCCGCCCCCGACATCAGTTCGACGTGCGGCTCACCGATCACGACGCACGGGCCGACCGATGGACCGGATCGTTGACCCTGACCCCCACCGGCGACCGGCGAGACACCCACCGTGTCGTGTTCATCTCCGGTGGCGAGGTCGCGCAATGCACCGTCACCTCCGGCTCCCGCACGGTGGCGACCGACGACGCCGAGGGGCCCGCCGCCATGGCGGTCTGCGAGTGGTGAAACATCCGACAAACAGCCCCTTCACGACGGATTCCACGACATTTCTTGAATGTTGTCACTAATTCCGTCATCACGCTGCGCGCTGATGACGGAAACCCTACTCTGTCTCCAGCACACGGACTGAGTGGGAGCAAGACATTGACCGAAAGCGTTCACGCCGAGATCCAGGGCGACAAGGGTTTACGAGCCGGTTCCATCGGCCTCGTCGGCAATGTGATCATCGGGCTGTCGGCGGTGGCGCCGGCCTACAGCCTGGCGGCCACATTGGGGTACGTGGTGGCCGCGGTGCACACCAAGGCTCCGGCGATGTTCGTCGTCGCCTTCATCCCGATGCTGCTGGTGGCGTTCGCCTACCGCGAGCTGGCGAAGGACACCCCGGACTGTGGGACCACCTTCACCTGGGGAACCAAGGCGTTCGGCCCGTGGGTCGGCTGGATCGGCGGGTGGGGGCTGGCCGTGTCGGCCATCATCGTGCTGGCCAACGTCGCCGAGATCGCCGCGGTGTATCTCCTCAAGTTCCTCGGCCTGGAGAGCCTGGCCGACACCTTGTGGATCAAGGTGCTGCTCGGGTGTGTCTTCATCGCCGGGATGACCTGGGTCAGCATCCGGGGCATCGTCATCAGCGAGCGATTGCTCTCGGCGCTGATGTTCATCCAGTTCGGCGTCCTGATCCTCGCGAGTATCATCGCACTGGTCAAGGTCGGCACGGGACATGCCGGCCCGCAGGCGATCTCACCGGAATGGAGCTGGCTGTGGCCGAGCGGGCTGAGCCAGTCCGAGATCGCGGCCGCGGTGATCCTGTGCATCTTCATCTACTGGGGGTGGGATGCATGCCTGGCGGTCGGCGAGGAGACCAAGGATCCGGAGAAGACGCCCGGCCGGGCCGCGGTGATCACCTGCCTGATCCTCGTCGCGACGTATGTACTCGTGGCCTATGCCGTCCAGGCCTTCGCCGGCTTCGGTGAGACCGGAATCGGACTCAACAACCCGGACAACGCCGACGACGTGCTGACGATTCTCGGCAAGCCGGTGGCCGGTGGCATCCTCGCCGCCGCCCTGCTGCTGACGGTGAGCGTCTCGGCCATCTCCTCGACCCAGTCGACGATCCTGCCGACCGCCCGGGGCAGCCTGTCGATGGCGGTCTACAAGGCGATCCCGGATCGCTTCTCGAAGATCCACCCGCGCTACATGACCCCGGCTTTCGGCACCGCGGTGATGGGTGTCTCGGCGCTGGCCTTCTACCTAGTCCTGTCCATAGCGAGCCAGAACACGCTGGCCGACTCGATCGCCTCGCTCGGTCTCGCGGTGGCGTTCTACTACGGGATCACCGCGTACTCATCGGTCTGGTATTTCCGGCGCACACTGTTCTCCTCGGCTCGGAATTTCTTCATGCGCGGGCTGTTCCCGCTCCTCGGCGGCGCCGCGATGACGTGGGCGTTCCTCAAGAGCGCCATCGACATGTTCAATCCCGACTACGGCTACACCTCGGTCGGGCCGGTCGGCGGCGTGTTCATCCTCGGAGTCGGCATGCTGGTGCTCGGCATCCCGCTCATGTTGGCCTGCTTCGCCCAGCGCCGAGAGTTCTTCCAGGGCAAGACACTGACCGCCACGACCGAAGTGAAGGTTCCCGATGTCTACTGACTCCTCCGCACGCCCGAGACTGACCGTCGGCTATCTCGCCACGCCGTCGGGCGACGACGGCATCGCCCTCGCGGTCGCTATCGCCCGAAAGACCGGCGCGGCCATCGATCTCGTGTGCGTGGTGCACCCTGTCCCCTACGACGGACACCCCGGTGTCGAGCAGTATCAGGCCCGCCTGGAGAACCAGGCGGCAACCTGGCTGGCCGCCGGTGCCGCACGCATCCCCGACGACATCGAGACACGCACGGTCGTGGTGGTCGACGAGTCGTTCACCGACGGCCTGATCGGTCTGGCCCAGCAGGCCGGTGCCGAGATGATCGTGGTCGGCGGCACCGGGGACGGGCTGATCAGCCGACACACGCTGGGTACGGTCAGCACCGAATTGCTGCACTCGGCGCCGCTCCCGGTGGCGCTGGCCCCGCGCGGGTACGCCACCCGGCCCGCAGTCGCCCTGGACATGGTCACGGTTGCCGTTCCGGTCAAGCCCACCACCAGCAATCCCCTACCGTTCGCCCTGGCGTTCGCCGAACAGGCACACCTGGATCTGCGTCTGGTCTCCCTGGTCTCCTTGGAGTCGCCGTTCGACGACGACCTCTCGCGCAGTGCGCGCGCACGCCGCGTCGAGGTGGTCCGGGATCTGCTGGAGAAGACGAGGGCCGCCGTCGATTCCGAGCTGGACATCGAGGTGCTCGTCGCCGACGGACCCACCCTCGACGAGGCGCTCGACAATCTACAGTGGGACGACAACGATCTCGTGGCGGTCGGCTCGGGTCACCTCGGCGCCGAGAACCGGGTCTTCCTGGGGAGTACCGCGGCCCGCATCCTGCGCTGGACCACAGCACCGGTGATCGTGGTGCCGAGGACCGAATGAGAACCGCCGCACCGCGCCCCCGGGTTCTCGTCCTTCAACACGCCGAGACCGAGCCACCTGGGGCCTACCAGTCCGCTCTCGACGATCTCGCCGACCTCACACTGGTACACGCATGGTCTGAACCGCTGCCACCGGACCCATCGACCTTCGACGGCATCGTGGCGATGGGTGGCGGAATGGGTGTTGCCGACGCCGATACGCTCGGCTGGCTGCGCGCCGAGATCGGATTCCTGCGTCGCGCACTCGAACAGGGCGTGGCGGTGTGGGGCGTCTGCCTGGGTTCGCAGTTGCTCGCCACCGCACTCGGGGCCCGCGTCTACACCGGAGCCGTCCCCGAGATCGGGATACACGAGGTGGCACTCACCGAGGACGGGCGCGCCGACGAACTTTGGGGCAGCCTGACGCCGACCCCACTACGCACGGTGCAGTGGCACTTCGACAGCTTCGACCTACCCACCGGTGCAGTGCGTCTCGCGTCGTCGGCGGCATACGCCAATCAGGTGTTCCGCCACGGGAATTCCTACGGAGTGCAGTGCCACCTCGAGGCCGACCGGACGATGGTCAAGGCCTGGCTGGACGCCGAGTCGCAGGCCACGGTCGAAGCGGCCATCGGTAGCGCCGCCACCGAACGGTTTCCCGCCGACGCCGACGTGACCGCCGCCGTCACCGCTCCCCTTGCCGATGCGCTTCTTCGGCGGTGGTTGACCCTGTTGGGGTCGGCCGCCAGCGCTCCAACGGATTGAGTCGCATCGCAGCCCCGAGCCCGACCCGACGGATCACCGCGGCAGTCGACGCCGGTCGCCGTCGCGACTCGACCGCGATCAGTGCACCGAACTCGGACCGGAATCCGTTGCGGGGGAAGGCATCGAGGACCGTTGCGACGTGTGCACGGGTGACCTCGCCGACACGGTGGCCCGCCACGTCGAGGTGAGCGGCGTCGTGAAGCGCCCGATCCACCTCGCCGGACCCGGCCCGCGGCGCGAAGTGGCCGGCGATCGCGGCAGACACGACATCGGCTAGATCGGTACGGCCGTACCGGATGCAGTGGTCGGCGGCCGCAACCCCACCGGCCACGGCGAAGCATCCGAACTCCTGGGCGTCGCCGCCCAGCTCAAGGTCGTGCAGCAGGCACGCCACCACCAGCGCCTCCGGGTCCGGCGTCAGCCCGTCGACCTCGGCGAGTGCCATGGCCCATTCCCAGCATCGCCGGCTGTGTTGGTACACCGCCGGTGAGAGTGTGTCCCGAGCCATCTCGTCGGCGTGACGGCAGACCGCGGTGTCGGGTATGGGGATGAGCGGACGTGACGGACCGGTGCCCGGTCCGCGCAACGACCGCGGGGCCAATC
Source organism: Gordonia polyisoprenivorans (assembly GCF_017654315.1). Taxonomy (NCBI): domain Bacteria; kingdom Bacillati; phylum Actinomycetota; class Actinomycetes; order Mycobacteriales; family Gordoniaceae; genus Gordonia; species Gordonia polyisoprenivorans. The sequence goes on along the minus strand of NZ_CP072203.1, from coordinate 2,666,330 downwards.
GCACCGAGGCCGCGAGAGCGGCCACGGCGATCCGCGCCTGCTGAGGTGTCGAGTGCTCACCGGGCCGCATGGTCAACACCAGCCAGATCGTGGGTATGGAGCGCGACGGCGCGTCGCAGAAGGCCGTCGGGGTCGTCATCGATCACACCGCGCTCCACCAGCGCGAGCAGCCCATTGATCCCGGCCCAGGCAACAACAACCTGCTCGCGAACCTCAACTCGATCGCGCGGGGGCAGCGGGCCATCGGCAATGCGATCGACCACCTCATCAACGACACCCAGCAGGATCGCAGCGATCTCCCGACGGGCGATACCGACCGCCGGTGTCGGGTCGTCGGCGACGTCGGACAACCCGAGCAACCGGAAGGCCAGGGGTTCATCGCGGTGGAAGTTGACGTATTCGGTCAGCGCGGCACGCGCGGCCGGTCCACCGGGAGCGACCGACTGCAACGTCTGTGACATGCGCTGGGCGTGCCGTTGCGCCGCAGCACATGCGAGGACCGCGTACACGTGAGCCTTGCCTCCGTCGAAATTGGCATAGAGAGAGGTCAGGGCGATGTCGGCGGCGGCGGCGAGGGCGTCGACCGAGGTCTGTCGATAGCCGTCGCGCGCGAACAGAGTGGAAGCCGCGTCGAGGACGGCGGCGCGGGTGCGGCGCCGTCGCCTGTCGTGGGGCTCGGAGAGCAAGGAGGTCATGTGTCAAACATAGTCAAACTATGTTTACATAGTCCAACTAGTTTTTCGTATCTCGACTACACCAAGGAGTATCCATGACGACGGAATTCACCGACGGCTCGATGGTGATGCGTGCACTCATCCCGCAATCCCCCTTCGTGGCCACCCTGGGCATCACGCTCGACGACATCTCCGACGGCCACGCCGAACTGCGCATGCCGTTTCGCCCCGACCTGACCACGGTGGGCGAGATGGTGCACGGCGGCGCGCTCAGCGCATGTGCCGACATCGGGGTTATGGCTGCGGCGTGGTCCGGGCGGGAGATCCCCGCGACTCTGCGAGGCGTCACCACGTCACTGTCGGTCACCTTCGTCTCGCCGCTGATCGCAGCCGATCTGAGGATCGTTGCCGACCGCCTGTACGGCGGGAAACGACTGTGTCACTGCACTGTCGACCTGCGTTCGGCGACCGACGACACCCTCGTCGCCCGCGCTACGGGCACCTACCAGGTCGGTTGAGGACTCAGCTGTCGAAGCCCAGGCCGACCTTGTCCATCGCGGTCAACCATGCGCCTCGCTTGCCCTCGCGACGCTCGCTGCGGGCGAGTTGGTGGCGGGTCAGCGTGATCCCGGTCCACCGCAACGGTTCCGGCGGGAACGGAATCGGCTTGGAGCGCACCATCTTCAGGGCGGTACGCTCGGTCGACAGGCCGTCGACGAGATCGAGTGCGGTCGCCGCGGCGAAGTGTGAGGCCCCGACGCCGAGGCCGGTGAAGCCGACCGTGGTCACCACCCGACCACCGTGCGAGCGGTCCCAGAAGGCACAGAACCGTGAGCAGGTGTCGATCACGCCACCCCAGGTGTGACTGGCGCGGACACCCTCGAGCTGCGGGAACATCTGCAGCAGGTGTTCGGCCAGCAACGCGAACTCGGCCGGCTCGTACTCATGACGACGCGAGTCGTCGGAACCGTAGTGGTAGAGCGCATCCCAGCCGCCGAACAGAATCCGATCGTCGGCGGTCAGCCGGAAGTAGTGGAAGCGTGGACCACAATCGGCCAGACCCTCGCGTCCGGCCCAACCCAGCGCCGCCCGCCGCTCGGCGTCGAGGGGCTCGGTCATCAGGGCGTAGTCCCATACCGGAACGATGTAGGGCCGAAGTCGCCGCACGAGAGACGGACTCGCCGAGGTCGCCAGGACGACCCGATCGGCGACGACGTCACCGAACCCGGCCCGCGCGCGCATCCGGCCGTTCTCGCGCCGCAGTCCGGAGACCTCGGTGTGTTCGTAGATGCGCACCCCGAGCCGCTCGGCCGCCGCAGCCAGCCCCCACGCGAGTTTCGCGGGGTCGAGCATGATCACCTCGGGGTCGAAGAGCGCAGCCTTGACCATCGGCGAGTTCACCCGCGCCCGCGCCTGCGGTCCCGGCAGCAACGGCATCTCCTTACCGAGAAATGCCGCCGCCGAAGACATCTCCCGAAGATCATCGACCTGCCAGTCGGCGTTGGCGATGTCGAGTTCGCCGGTGCGCTCGGCATCGGCGTCGATGTCCAGGCGGGCCAACGCGGCCTCGATCTCGTCGAGCGTCTCACTCCCCAGACGCAGCAACGTGTCCATCTCGTCCTCGAAGCGATCGATGCCGTTGCCGAGTCCGTGGGTGATGCTCGACGAGCAGAATCCGCCGTTGCGGCCGGAGGCGTGCTCGGCGATGCGATCACGTTCGACCAGCACGATCCGCCGGCCCGGGTCCCGTTCGGCGGCGGTCACCGCGGTCCACAGTCCGGTGAAGCCACCGCCGACGACCAGCAGGTCGGCGTCGATCTCCTCCGACAGCCGCTGACGGGGGGCGGGACGGTCGGGCCGGTCGAGCCAATACGACGTCGGCGCGGCCTGTGCCACCATCTCGACGGCCCGGCGTCCCGGTGTGCTCGCCCACGTCATCGCGAACCCCGACCCGGATCGGCGAACACCGTTCGGTGCCAGTCCTTCTGCGCGACACCGGTGTTGTCGCTCATGACGTGTTTGATGGTCAGGTACTCCTCGAGTGAGTACATCGACATGTCCTTGCCGAAGCCCGAGGCCCCGACCCCACCGTGCGGCATCTCGCTGATGATCGGGATGTGGTCGTTGATCCACACACACCCGGCGTGGATCTCCCGGGAGGCGCGGCCGGCGCGGTAGACGTCGCGGGTCCACGCCGAGGCCGCAAGACCGTAGACGGTGTCGTTGGCGCGGCGGATGGCATCGTCGTCGTCGGTGAAGGCCGAGACGGTCAGCACCGGGCCGAAGACCTCGTCCCGATAGATCTCCGACGACTCGGCGACATCGGCGATCAGCGTCGGCAGATAGAACGCCCCCGGTCCGTCGGGCACCTGTCCACCGACGACCACCCGGGCACCCTGCGCAGGTGCGCGCGCCACCATTTGCGCGACCTTGTCGCGGTGGGCGGTCGAGATCAACGACCCCATGTCGGTGGCCGGATCCCGCGGATCACCCACCACCACAGACCCCATCACCTCGGCCACCCCGGCGACGAAGTCGTCGTAGAGGTCGGCGGCCACGATCGCCCGGGTTGCCGCGGTGCAGTCCTGACCGGCATTGATGAGCGACCCGGCGACGGCACCGGCGATGGCGGCATCGAGATCGGCGTCGTCGAAGACCACGAACGGGGCCTTGCCGCCGAGTTCGAGTTGAACGCGGGTGCCATGGGTGGCGGCCTGACCCATCACGGTCCGGCCGACCGCGGTCGATCCGGTGAAGGTGACCATGTCCACGTCGGGATGACCGGCGATCGCGGCTCCGACGTCGGTACCGGTGCCGACCACCACGTTGAGCACGCCGTCGGGCAGGCCCGCCTCGGTGGCCAGTCGCGCCAGTGTCAACGTGGTCAGCGGTGTCAGCTCGGCCGGTTTGAGTACGACGGCACACCCGGCGGCCAACGCGGGCAACACCTTCCAGACCGCCATCTGCAGTGGGTAGTTCCACGGCGTGATCGACCCGACGACACCCACCGGTTCGCGGCGGATCGAGCTGGTGTGGTCGCCGGAGTACTCGCCGCTGGCCTTGCCCTCCAGAATGCGGGCGGCGCCTGCGAAGAAACGCACGTTGTCGATGCTGCCCGGCACATCGAATTCGCGGGAGAGCCGGATCGCCTTGCCAGTGTGCGCGGTCTCCTGCTCGGCGAGCAGATCGGCCTCTGCGTCGAGAGCAGCCGCAAGCGCCGCGAGTACCTCGGAGCGCTGCGCGGGAGTGGCTGCACCCCAATCCCTTTGGGCACCGCGAGCTGCCGCTACGGCGGCATCGACATCGGCCGGTCCGGCCAATGCGAGCTCTGCGACGGACTCACCGGTGGCAGGATCGAGAACGGTATGGTCCGGTCCGGCACCGTCGATCGGCGCGCCGGCGATCCATCCGGACGGGATGCTGGTGGTCAACACGGCTGCGATCCTACCGCCAATAATGCGGATTCGCGATTCTTTCCGGCAATTTTATGACGAAATCAGAAGTATCGGTTGCGCTTTACCACTGAATCCGTCAAGATCGGTGAGTGCCTGAAGCCTCTCACCCTCATCTCGACGGCACCGCGAAGAGAATCATCGAGCTACTGCAAGCCGACGGGCGCAGTTCGTATGCGTCGATCGGCAAGGAGGTCGGACTCTCGGAGGCGGCGGTACGCAATCGCGTACAGAAGCTGAGCGAGAGCGGACTACTGCAGATCGTCGCCGTCACCGATCCCCTCAAGCTGGGGTTCGCCCGCCAGGCCCTCATCGGCATCCGATGTACCGGCGACACCGAGGAACTGGCCACGGCACTCGCCGGGAACCCCGAGATCGACTACGTGGTGCTGACCGCCGGCTCGTTCGACATCCTCATCGAGGTGGTCTGCGAGGACGACGATCACCTCCTCTCGATCCTCAACCGGACCGTCCGCAAACATCCCGAGGTGACCGGCACCGAGACCCTCGTCTATCTGAAACTCGTCAAACAGCAATACAATTGGGGAACACGATGACCACTACCGCACAACCGTCCGTCGACGGGTCCTCTCTCGGAGCACGCAGCGCAGCGCACCTGTGGGGCCACTTCGCCCGCCACGGCGAGGGCATTGCCCCGCCGGTGATCACCCGCGGCGAGGGTGTCCGCATCTTCGACGACCGCGGGCGCAGCTACCTCGACGGCCTCGCCGGCCTGTTCGTGGTGCAGGCCGGCCACGGTCGCCTCGAGCTGGCCGAAGCGGCCGCTCGCCAGGCCAAGGAACTCGCCTTCTTCCCGGTGTGGTCGTACGCGACCCCGCCGGCCATCGAATTGGCCGAACGCCTGGCCGCCTACGCACCCGGTGACCTCAATCGGGTCTTCTTCACCACCGGCGGCGGCGAGGCGGTCGAGAGCGCGTGGAAGCTGGCCAAGCAGTACTTCAAGCTCACCGGAAAACCGATGAAGCACAAGGTGATCTCGCGTGCGGTCGCCTACCACGGCACCCCGCAGGGCGCGCTGGCGATCACCGGCGTACCGGCGCTCAAGCAGATGTTCGAGCCACTCACCCCCGGCGGATTCCGCGCGCCCAACACCAACATTTACCGCGCGCCCGACGAGGATCTGGCCGCCGATCCCAAGAAGTTCGGACGGTGGGCCGCCGACCGTATCGCCGAGGCCATCGAATTCGAGGGCCCCGAGACCGTTGCGGCGGTGTTCCTCGAGCCGGTGCAGAACGCCGGCGGGTGCTTCCCGCCGCCGCCGGGATACTTCGAGCGGGTCCGCGAGATCTGCGATCAATACGACGTCCTACTCGTCTCCGACGAGGTGATCTGCGCCTTCGGCCGCATCGGCTCGATGTTCGCCTGTGAGGACTTCGGCTACCAGCCCGACATCATCACCTGCGCCAAGGGCATGACCTCCGGCTATTCCCCGATCGGTGCGATGATCGCCAGCGACCGGCTCTTCGAGCCGTTCAACGACGGATCGACCACCTTCCCGCACGGCTACACCTTCGGTGGGCATCCGGTGTCGGCGGCGGTCGCGCTGGCCAATCTCGACCTCTTCGAACGCGAGGGCATCAACGATCACGTCAAGACCAACGCCCCCGCGTTCCGCGCGACGCTGGAGAAACTGCACGATCTCCCGATCGTCGGCGATGTCCGCGGCGAGGGTTACTTCTACGGCATCGAACTCGTGAAGGACAAGACCACCAAGGAGTCGTTCAGCGACGCCGAGGCCGAACGCATCCTGCGGGGATTCCTGTCCACGGCGCTCTTCGACGCCGGGCTGTACTGTCGCGCCGACGATCGCGGCGACCCGGTCGTCCAGCTGGCCCCGCCGCTGATCGCCGGGCAGGCCGAGTTCGACGAGATCGAGCAGATTCTCCGTTCGGTGCTGACCGAGGCCTACACGCTGCTCTGACCGGCCGACATCCGGTCTCGGCGTTGCCCACACGACATGGCGCCGAGAGGTGACGCCGCTGGTAACGTCCGTGCGGTGACGTGGGGGAATACGCACCTTGGCCGGCGGATCGGTGCGGTGCGGATCGGTGCGGTGCTGACAGCGGTGTGTGCGGCGGCCCTGGTGAGCGCACCCGGGGCCGCCGTTGCCGTTCCGCCGGTGACCACACCGATCACAGATCAATGCCCGCATCGACAGGCCCCGCCGCCACCGGTCGACACCTCCGAGGTCGTCGCCCCCGGATCCACCACGCCCACTGCACTCCCGATCCCCACGCCGACCGTCGGAGGCGAGCGCCTGTCGGCATGCGGGGTGATCGCCGATCCCGGTGCCGGTCCGATTCCCGAACGCCTCACCTCGGCGGCCTGGCTGGTGGCCGACATGGACACCGGCGCGATCATCGCCGCCAAGGACCCCCACGGGCGTTACCGCCCGGCGTCGACGATCAAGGTGCTGCTGGCCCTGACCGTCCTCGATGCCGGCCTCAACCTCGACAAGACAGTCGTCCCGACCGCCGAGGACTGGAGTCAGGAGGGCGACTCCTGCGGCATGGGACCGGGCGGGCACTACACCGTGCGCGACATGCTCAGTGGGCTGCTGATCGTCTCGGGCAACGACTGCGCGCATGCGCTCGCGCGCGAACTGGGCGGGGTGGCGAGCACACTCACCAAGATGAATTCGCTTGCCGCGGACCTGCACGCGCTCGACACCCGGGCGGCCACGCCGTCGGGCCTCGATGCCGCCGGCATGTCCACCTCGCCCTACGACCTGGCCCTGATCTTCCGTGCCGCGATGAACAACTCGACATTCCGCGACATCATCTCCACACCCACCTACCACTTCCCCGGATACCCACCCCGCTCGGACGTAACCAGCGACACACCGCACCCCGGATACGAGATGCAGACCTCGGATCAGCTACTGCTGCAAGGCTATCCAGGAATGCTCGGCGGCAAGACCGGATACACCGACGACGCGCTCAAGACCTTCGTGGGAGCCGCCCGCCACGGCGACAAGACCATCCTGATCGTGCAGATGTACGGACTCTCGACAGCCGACGACAACTACTGGACCCAAGCACAGTCGTTGCTGGAGTACGGATTCCACGCACCGGCTGACATTCGGGTGGGTGAGCTCATCGCGGGCCCGAACACATCGGCACCGGCGGCGACCACCGCATCATCGGGGTCATCGGCGGAGACGACGCAGGCGGGCGCCGCTCGCCCGGCGAACACCGTCGACCACTCGACCGCCACCCGTGTTCTCGTCGGGCTGGTCGTCGCACTCGTCGTCGTGATCTTGCTGGCCGCGGCCACGCGCATCACCGGGCGGCGCCGCCGCTGACCCGTCCGTGGCCCCGAGACGGGTCGGTCAGTCGCCGCGGACGCGCCGGAGCGCCATGCCCACCGCTGCTCCCACGGCAGCGGCACCGGCGAGTGCACCGACCTTCGGCATCGGAGAGACCTCCACGGTCGGACGCATCACCACCGGTCGCTGCTGGGTCTCATCGATCTCGTCGTCGACCTGGAAACCCTCGTTGAGCGGATCGGTGGCGCACCACGCGGTGGCGTACAGGATGATCCGCGACGCGAGATAGGCGAAGACCATGATGCCCAGAATCGGCCCGAACGCCGCTCCGGCCGGGCTGCCGAGCACCGACTTGAGGTAGAGCCCGCCCAGGTTCTTGATGATCTCGAACGCGATCGCGGTGATCAGTCCGGCGCTAAGGCAGTTGCGGAAAGGCAACGGCACCAGGGGAAGACGAGCCAGCACGAGGGTGAAGAGCATCCAGCTGGCGAAGACCGAGATCGCAATCGCCACCACCCGCAGGAGCACCGGGGCCCATGCGGTGTGGTCAACGCCGACCCACTCGAGGACCTTTCTGACGATGCCACCACCGTTGGCCAGCGTCGTCAGTGCCACGGTCGCGGCGAAGGCCAGCCCGAGCACCACGAAGGTGAGCAGATCGGTCACCTTCGAGACGAGAGCATTGCGGGACAGTCGGCCCCCGAACATCTCCGTCATCCCGGCGCGCACACCGGCGATCCAGCCGACACCGGTCAGCGCGGCACCGACGAGACCGATGATGCCGACGGTGGCGCGTGAGGAGATCGCCGAGTCGATGACCGTGCCGATCTGATCCCCCATGCCGCCGGGCAATTGCTTGACCACGGCGTCCTTGAGTTGTTCGATCAGGTCGGGATTGCTCGCCAGGACGAATGCCGCAACGGCGAACGCAACCATCAGGATCGGGACGAGGGCGAGGATTCCGTTGAAGCTGATGCTCGCGGCATGCACGTTGCCGCGCCGGTTGGTGTAACGCTCCTGGGTGCGCAGAGTGTGATCGAGCCAGGGCCATCGTGCTCGAGCGTCAGCGAACCACTCCTTCGCACGCGCGAGCAGATTCTTGAACCACGCGATCACCGAACCCATCGTCGCCTCACCTCCCTGTCGGCGAAGCGCGCGGGCCCCGCGTGGGTACGCCTGCAGACGCTCCGCGTCGGTACCCGCTGACCCGGATCAACCGGGCACGGGCCTCATGCCCCTACCGTAGGTGCCAGGAACCCGACTTTGTCGTATACCGACTTCAGCGTGGCGGATGCGATGTCGCGGGCCCGGGCCGCACCCGAGGCCAGGATGGCGTCGAGTTCGGTGGGGTCATCGAGGTATTCGGAGACGCGGCCACGTAGGGGTGTCACGAACTCGGTGAGGACCTCGGCGGTGTCGACCTTGAGGTCGCCGTATCCCTTGCCCTCGTACTTGGCGACGAGATCGTCGATGCCCACCCCGGACAGCGCCGACTGGATCGTCAGCAGGTTGCTCACACCCGGCTTGTCGGCGGGATCGAAGGAGATCTGCGAGCCGGTGTCGGTGACCGCGGAGCGGATCTTCTTGGCCGAGCGCTTCGGGTCGTCGAGCAGATTGATCAGACCCTTGTCGGTCTCGGCGGACTTGCTCATCTTGGCCGTCGGGTTCTGCAGGTCGTAGATCTTCGCGAACTCGGCGACGATATGCGCGCGTGGCACCCGAAGGACGTCGCCGAAGCGTTTGTTGAAGCGCTGCGCGAGGTCTCGGGTCAGCTCGAGGTGCTGACGCTGGTCCTCACCGACCGGGACGAGGTCGACATCGAATGCGAGGATGTCCGCGGCCATCAGGATCGGATAGGTGAACAGCCCCACCCCGGCGGCGTCGGCGCCCTGCTTGGCGCTCTTGTCCTTGAACTGCGTCATCCGGTTGGCCTCGCCGAATCCGGTGATGCACTGCAGGACCCAGGTCAGTTGCGCGATCTCGGGGACGTGGGACTGGACGTAGACCGTCGCCCGGTTCGGGTCGACGCCGACGGCGAGCAACTGCGCCACCGACAGCCGCGTGCGGTGCGCCAGCGTCGACGGATCGAATTCGGCGGTGAGGGCGTGCATGTCGGGAATGAAGTAGAACGCGTCGAAGTCGTCCTGCAGGGCCACCCACTGACGCACGGCACCGAGGTAGTTGCCCAGGTGAAAGGAATCGCTGGTGGGCTGGATGCCCGACAGCACCCGCTGACGCGGCGCGGACACCGACCCGGAGACGTCATTCATGGGTCGATTCTTTCAGACGGGTCGAGCGGTTTACCGCGGGAGCCCGACGGTGGGATCGGACGCCGCGGATCACTCGTAGGCCACGGTGACCGGGGCGTGATCGGACCATCGGCGATCGTAGGAGTCGGCGCGATCGACGAAGGCCTTCACCGCCCGTCGGCTCAAAGACCGGTTGGCGAGCTGGTAGTCGATGCGCCAACCGGAGTCGTTGTCGAATGCCTTACCGCGCCACGACCACCAGCTGTAGGGACCGTCGATGGCCGGGTGCAATTCACGCACGACATCGGTCCAGCCCGACTCGAGCCGCGCGCCCACCCATTCCCGCTCGTGCGGCAGGAAGCCGGGATTCTTCAGATTGCCCTTCCAGTTCTTGATGTCGAGTTCGGCGGGCGCGATGTTCCAATCCCCGCCCACGACAACGTGCCGACGGCGCCGTGCCGCTCCGGTGAGGTACTCACCGAACTCGTCGAGAAAGCGCTCCTTCTCGGCGAACTTGGCGGCCTCCTTCTCGGTGGCCGACGGTGTCGGCGCGGCCGCCCCCTTCGGCAGATACAGGCTGGCCGCGGTCAGCGCCCCGAGATCGGGGACGTCGAAGTCGGCCTCGAGATAGCGCCCGGTCGCGTCGAACTCCTCGCTGCCGAATCCGACGCGCACGGCCGTCGGGGCGGAGCGGCTCAGCACACCGACCCCGGCATGGCCCTTGACGACCGACTCGGTCATCGACAGGTGCCAGCCGGCGTCGAGCGCGGGACCCAGGGCAGCTTCGGTCTGCTCGGCGTCGGCCCTGATCTCCTGCATCAGGACGATGTCGGTGCCTGACGCTTCGAGCCAGCTCAAGAAGCCGGGATTGATCTCCGAACGCTGCTTGGTGGCGGCGCGGATGCCGTTGACGTTGATGGTGGTGATCGACGTGGTCACGGTGCCCCACCCTACGTGCGGCCACCGACACGTTATCTGGAGTGATTCCAAAGGTAAGGCAACCCTTGCGCCAAGCCGGCACTTTATGTAATCCTCACCTAACAGCCAGATGAGGTGAGGTCCATGTTCGTTTGTATCTGTCGCGCGGTGACCGAGGACGAGGTCCACGAGCACTGCACCGCGGGCGCTCGAACCGTCGACGCGATCAGCGACCGCTGCGGCGCCGGCGAAGGATGTGGCACCTGCCTCGAACGGCTTGCACAGATCGTGAGCGAAAGGACGTCCGTCACCACCGCAGCCTGACCCACCCGCGTTCGACCCCACGCGAATCGAGCGCGTGGGGCAATTGCCCGTGCTAACGTTCGAAGACACCAGTCCCTGGACCGAACGGAGTTGTGGCATGCGTGGAGATGACGAGGTCATCGCCCTGCTCAATGAGCAGCTGACCAGCGAATTGACGGCAATCAATCAGTACTTTCTGCACTCCAAGATGCAGGACAACTGGGGACTGACCGAGGTCGCCGCCAAGACGCGGGCCGAATCCATCGAGGAGATGACCCACGCGGAGATCCTCACCGACCGCATCCTGTTCCTCGAGGGTCTGCCCAACTATCAGCAGATCCTGCCGCTGCGTATCGGCCAGACACTGCGCGAGCAGTTCGAATGTGATCTGGCCGTCGAGATCGAGGTCGTCGAACGCCTCAAGCCGGGAATCGCGATGTGCCGCAGCAAGGGCGACATCACCTCGGCCAAGCTCTTCGAGGAGATCCTCAAGGACGAAGAGCACCACATCGATTACCTCGAGACCCAGCTCGAGCTGATGGATCGCCTCGGCGAGCAGCTCTATATGTCCAAGACGGTCGCCACGCCACCCGACGTGGGCTGATCGGGTCCTCGCGTCCGACGCGCCGCCGCCACGGCGACGCCCAGGACGACGATCCCCGCCACGGCCAGCACGGCCCCGAGCACCGAGGGTGCGCGATAGCCGTGTCCCGCCGCGATCACGATGCCGCCGAGCCATGCGCCGGCGGCATTGGCGATATTGAGGGCCGAATGGTTCAGTGCCGCCGCCAACGTCTGGGCGTCCTCGGCGACATCCATCAATCGGGTCTGCAGTGCGGGCACCATCGAGGTGCCGGCGACACCGACCAAGAAGGTCAATGCCAGTGCAGCCCAAATGATCTGAACGAAGAGGGCAAAGCAGAGCAAGACCGCGGCGAGTCCGACGAGTCCCACCAGGATCGAGCGCGACACGCTGCGGTCGGCGGCGATCCCCCCGACGATGTTGCCGACGACCATGCCCAGTCCGAACAGCATCAACGCGAGCGGGACCAGACCCACCGGCAGGCCACCGAGAGTGGTCAACGTGGTGTTCAGATAGGTGTAGAACGCGAACATCCCACCGAAGCCCACAATGCCGATGAACAGCGTGAACCACACCTGCGAGCGGCGCAGGGCACCGAGTTCGGTGACCGGGTTGGTGACGCGCATGTCACGCAACGACGGAAGGCTGCGGATCAGGGCGGCCACGGTCGCCACACCGACGACGACGACCACCAGAAATGCACTGCGCCAACCGAAATGCTCACCCAGCCACGCGGCCATCGGAACGCCGGCGACATTGGCCACCGCCAGGCCGAGCATGACCTGCCCGATGGCCTTGGCGCGCCGGCCCGGGCCGGCAAGATGCGCTGCCACCAGAGCGGCGACCCCGAAATATGCGCCGTGCGGTAAACCTGCCACGAACCTCGCCGCGATGAGCAACCCGAAGGTCGGCGCGAGCACCGTCGCGACGTTGCCGACGGTGAAGGCGACCATCAGGCCGATCAGCAGTGTGCGCCGCGACATCCGGGCGGTGAGAGCGGCGATGAGCGGCGCACCGACCACGACGCCGAGCGCATACACCGAGATCACCGTCCCGGCGGTGGGCTCGCTGACATCGAGGGCTCCGGCGATGTTGGGCAGCAGACCCATCGCGACGAATTCGGTGGTCCCGATACCGAAACTGCCGAGGGCCAACGCGAGGATCGCCCAGCGCAACGATGACGGGCCACGAGAAACGATGTCGGACAACGTGATTTCGAGATCTTCGGACGCCTCCGACGGCGCCGTACCGGCGGCAGGCGTCGCGTCGGCGGTCACGGCGGAGGTGGGGTGGGCTGATCTCGACACGGGAGGCGCAACCACCACCCGTCCGGTGCGGATTCCCGTGTGGTCGGGTGAGTTCGTTCACACGGGTTCGTCGGACCGGAATCGAGACGTCCGTCACGGTGTGGCGGCAGCAGATTCCTTCGCCGACGAGGCGGACGGCACCGTTGTCTGATCCGGTGCGGAACCGCTCTCGGTCTCACCTGGCGACGGCGCGGAACTCTCCTGTGACGACGTTTCCGACTGCGACGACGTCGCGCCCGACTCGGTCGTCGAACTCGACTCCGGCGACGTGCTCGACGTAGGCGACACACTCGGCTCCGGCGACGTACTCGACATAGGCGCCACACTCGACTCGGGCGCCGGTGCCTGCGTTGCGCCCACAGCGCCCGCCTCCTCGCCCACAGCGCCCGCCCCACCACCGACAGCGCCCGCCTCCTCGCCCACAGCGCCCGCCCCACCACCGACAGCGCTCTGTCGGGACGCAAGCAGCGGCACCGCGACCTGTGTCGGGGTCGACAGCACCGTCGCACCCGCACCCGCACTCGTCGAACCCCTCGGCACCGTCGTGATGCCCTCGACGACGCGCGCCGCCCAGTACTTCACGAAATTGAGCGGCAATGCGACGATGCTCTTGCCGCTGGCCAGCAGTGCCTGCACTCCTTCTTCGAAGAGCTCACGGTTCCAGGTGAGCGCGCCGTTGATGGTGTTCTCGAAGGCGTAGAGATCCGGCAGGTACGCGCCGTAGCCCAGTTGTGGCAACGGCGGAAACCAGTCCATGACCCAGCGGATCGGTGGCTGGAAGTCGGCAAGGGTGATCCCGATGATGTCGGGTAGGCGGAACCGGTAGGCCACCAGGTCCGGGACCGACCAGTGCAGGCCCAGCGCGTCGACGAGGTTCTGGGCGAGGATGACCATCGATGAGGGCGAGGCGATCGTGCAGGTCTGCAGCGACCCGCTCTGCGTGCACGTCATCGGCTCGTTCGCGCCGTTCATGTACCAGGTCGTGCCGGTGCCCGGGAATTGATACATGTGAAACGGATACTGACCGTGCTTGACCCAATAGCCGAGGAGGGCGTCGAGGTCGCCGATGGGGTCATGGAACGGATCGGGGAGATCGCAGATCGGATCGCCCGCGATGCAGTAGGTGGTCACCGGCAGGCCCCCGTAGTCGGTGACCGCTCGGGTTCCGGACATGGTCAGACCGGGGATGATCCCGACCAGGGTCGCCTCGATCCCCTGTCCCCACAGCGTCGCCGACATCCGCGGATCGGAGTAGAGCTCTCCCGACACCGTGCGTGCACCGTCGGAATCGGTGGTGGAGATGACGTAGGTCGAGCCGTCGTCCATGGTCACCGACCGATTTGCCCCGATGTCGGTGAGCACGTCGCCGGCGATCCGCGCCCCCTGCGAGTAGCCGGCGATGACGATCTTCTTGTCGGCACCGCACTGCTGCTGGTACGCGGCGACGGCCTGCTCCAGATTGGCCGACCCTTCGGCCTCGCTGGCGTTGTATCCGACCGACCCGAGCGGCCAGATGGTCGCGGAGTAGGGCACCTGCTCGATCTCGTAGGCGCCCGCGCCGGAGTACGGACTGTCCGGCAGCTCCTCCCAGTGGGCGCCGTGCCCGGTGTAGCGCTGTTCGATCCCGACGAGATACGAACCGTCGGAATTCCACGTGCCGCCGACGATGAACACCCGACCGGGTTGACTGCACGCCGCCGCTGTTTCCGCCGACGCGACCCCGTGACCCCAGAATGCGGCCGCGATGAGCGCCACAGTCGCGGCCCCGACCACTCCGGTCGAGATGCTGCCGCGGAGCGAGGCGAAGGAAGGTGAGAGCCGCATCGGACACGTCCTTGGGCGAGGGAACCGTGATGGGGCAAGAGTAGGCAGACGGCGCGGCCGATTCCGGCCGATCCGTCGAGATCAGGACGCGATTGGTCCGTCCGGGCGACACCCGCCGCCACGCCCGAACCGACTCCGACCGTTTCTGTCCAGCACGCAAACCAGGCTGAGCAGGAGGGTTCTCAGCCGCCGACGACCGTGTTATATCCTTGTCGCCAGGTCATGAGTATCAGCGTCAAGCCCCGGCTCGCTGATCGGCAACCCTCCAACCGCGGTGGGGTGCTCCGGGTGATGACCGGGTTGTGGGATCGCGACGAGCATCCCCGGCAAGCGCGGGTCCGAAGGTCGGACCCCATCAGGGTCACCACACCCTGCCGACCGCAGAAAGTGATCTATTCTCATGTCTGACGTAGCCAACGACGGCACGGATGCCCAGAACCCAGCCGACGACTGGAGTTTCGAGACCAAGCAGATCCATGTGGGCCAGTCGGCCGACGCCGCCACGAACGCTCGTGCACTGCCGATCTACCAGACCACGTCGTACGTCTTCAACGACACCACCCACGCGGCCAACCTCTTCGGCCTCGCCGAGCCGGGCAACATCTACACCCGCATCATGAACCCCACCCAGGACGCCGTCGAGCAGCGTGTCGCCGCGCTCGAGGGCGGTGTGGCGGCACTGTTGGTCGCGTCCGGTCAGGCCGCCGAGACCTACGCCATCCTCAACATCGTGGAGAACGGCGGACACGTCGTGTCGAGCCCGCGTCTCTACGGCGGAACCTACAACCTCTTCCACTACACACTGCCCAAGCTCGGTATCGAGGTGAGCTTCGTCGAGGATCCCGAGGATCTCGATTCGTGGCAGGCCGCGGTCCGCGACAACACCCGGGCCTTCTACGGCGAGTCGATCTCCAACCCCAACAACGAGATCCTCGACATCGAGGGCATCTCCGAGGTCGCCCATCGCAACGGCGTGCCGCTGATCGTCGACAACACCGTCGCCACCCCGTACCTGCTGAACCCGCTGGCCCACGGCGCCGACATCGTCGTCCACTCGGCGACCAAGTACATCGGTGGGCACGGCACCGCGATCGGCGGCATCATCGTCGACGGCGGCACCTTCGACTGGCGGGTGCAGCGTGACGGCCAGGATCTGTTCCCCGGCTTCACCACCCCCGACCCCAGCTATCACGGTGCGGTGTTCGCCGACCTCGGTGCGCCGGCCTACGCGCTCAAGGCACGCGTGCAGTTGCTGCGTGACACCGGTGCGGCGATCTCGCCGTTCAACGCCTTCCTGCTCGCCCAGGGACTGGAAACCCTGAGCCTGCGCGTCGAGCGCCACGTCGCCAATGCGCAGCGGGTCGCGGCCCATCTCGCCGATCACGCTCAGGTCGAGTCGGTCGCCTACGCCGGTCTGCAGTCCTCGCCCTGGTACTCCCGTGGTCAGAAGCTCGCCCCCAAGGGGCAGGGCGCGATCATCGGCTTCGAGATCGCCGGTGGCGTCGACGCGGGGAAGCGCTTCGTCGAGGCGTTGACGCTGCACAGCCACGTCGCCAACATCGGTGACGTGCGGTCGCTGGTCATCCACCCCGCCTCGACCACCCACAGCCAGCTGACCCCCGAGGAGCAGCTCGCTGCCGGTGTGACCCCCGGCCTGGTGCGCCTGGCCGTCGGTATCGAGGGCATCGACGACATCATCGCCGACCTCGACCAGGGTTTCGCGGCGGCCAAGTAGTTCGAGGACAGGAGTACAACACCCGTGTCGGTGAGTATCGACCCCCAGGCGTCCACGACGCATCAGCCCGAGTGGGAACGAGTTCCCGACGGGCAGATGGTCCGAATGCGTTTGGGGTCGTTGTCTCTCGACAACGGGCAGCAACTCGACGACGTCACCCTGGCGTTCCAGCGCTGGGGGACGTTGTCGCCCGCACGTGACAACGTGATCCTCACGCTGCACGCCCTGACCGGCGACTCGCATGTGACCGGCGCGCCCACCGACGAGCATCCCTCGCCCGGGTGGTGGGACGGCCTGATCGGGCCGGGAGCTGCCATCGACACCGACGAATGGTGCGTCATCTCCGCCAACGTCCTCGGCGGCTGCCGTGGGTCGACGGGCCCGTCGTCGCCGGATTCGCAAGGGCGGCCCTGGGGTTCACGCTTCCCCGACATCACCGTGCTCGATCAGGTGCGCGCCGAGGCGGCCCTGCTCGATGCCCTGGGCATCCGGGGAATCGGCGCGGTACTCGGCGGCTCGATGGGCGGCGCGCGTGCGCTGGAGTGGGCGATCGAGTACCCCGATCGGGTCCGCAGCGCCCTGGTGCTGGCGGTCGGCGCCCGCGCGACCGCCGATCAGATCGGCACACAGACCACCCAGATCGCGGCGATCACCTCCGATCCCAACTGGCAGGGCGGGGACTACCACGGCACCGGGCGCTCCCCGATCGCCGGCCTCGGAATCGCCCGACGTATCGCCCACCTCACCTACCGATTCGAGGGTGAACTCGACGAGCGGTTCGCCAATGCGCCTCAGGCGCAAGAGAATCCGCTCCTCGGCGGCCGCTACGCGGTGCAGAGTTATCTCGAGCACCAGGCCGACAAACTGATCGAGCGCTTCGATCCGGGCAGCTATGTGGTGCTCTCCGACGTGCTGAACCACCATGACGTCGGCCGCAACCGGGGTGGTATCGCCGCCGCCCTCGCCTCGTGCACCGTTCCGACCATCGTCGCCGGCATCGATTCGGATCGCTTGTACCCGTTGCGGTTACAGGCAGAAATCGCCGAAGGTCTCGGCAACTGCGTCGGCGGGCTCCAGGTGGTCCGGTCCGACAAGGGCCACGACGGATTCCTCACCGAGTTCGATGCGATCGCCGATCTCCTCAAGCGCACCGTGGATCTCGCCCGCCGCTGACGGACCTCGCACCGATACACCACCCCGCCCACGCGCCCACAGGCGTCGTGGGCGGGCGTGTCTCAGCGGGCAGGTGTGGTGGTGGTCGTCTGCGCCGAATCCCCCGCATCCGGGGTCGGCGAGGTACTCGACGCCGACTGGGAGGGACGGATTCCCGGAGCCGTCGTCTGCGGCGCCACGATGCTGGGGATCAGGTCGGGTGGGATCAGACCGGACGGGATCGGAAGCGTCGGATACGGAGTCAGCGTGGGTCCGGACGGGGTCGTCGTCGACGGTGTGGTCGTCGCCGGCGGCGTGGTGGTGTTGGGCACCAGCGTCAGGGTGGTCGTCGACGTCGTGAGCGGGAGTTCGGTCGTCGCCCAACTCGGGAGTTGCTCATGCCCGGCGGGCTCGGTGGCCGACGGCGCCGCGACCGAGGTCATCACCGACGTCGTCTGGTGATGCGACGTCGTCGTGAATCCCGAGTCCCGAGTGGTGTCAATGGTGTGTGCGTCGGCCGTGCGCGTCGGAGAGGGCAGCGGGTCGGCGTCGTCGGTCACGGTGGCTCCGACGGCGACCGCCGCCATCACGATCGCGCCGATGATCCCGGCCACGATCGCCACCGGTACCGCCGACCAACTGCGCGCCCGGCGGCCACCGATGAAGGCCAGTCGGGAGGTGCCGGCCTTGCCGGCCAGCATTGCCGCACCGGTGGCCGCGGCCAGTTCCGGCGACCCCGGGGTGAGGAGGTCGAGTCCGGCGTCCGGCACGATCCGCCGGGTGACCGGCAGGTTGGCCAACCCGCCGACCAGCACCGCTGCGTCCGGAGCGTGACCACGCGACCGGAGGTCGGCGAGATAACGGGCGAACACCTCGCGCGCCTCGTCCACCATCGGATCGGCGACCTGCTCGACCGTCGCCGAGGTCAATGGCACCCCGGCCAACGCCGCCGGCGAGCCCTGCCCCACGGTGGACGCAGCCGGGGCGGACGAGGAATCGGCGACCTCTTCCTTCGCGGTGCGGCAGGCGCTGACCAACTGGGCACGCTGACGCTTGGTGCGGGCGCCGGCGTCGGCCCCGTCCACCTCGGCCGCGATGTGGTCGGCAAGCGCCTCGTCGATCCGACGGCCACTGAGCACCGTCGACCGTTCGATCGCCTCGACACGGCCGGCGGCGGGATCCACGGTGTAGAGCGACACGCCGGTGTCGCCGCAGTCGGCGACGACCACCGAGGAGAACCGACCGATCTGTCCGGTTCGGGTCAGGAATTCGGCGACCGCCTCTTCGTCGGAGCCCAGGTGGATCTGTCGGCGTGTCCCGGATCCGCCCGAGCGCAGGCGACGGCGTTGGGTTGCGGTCCGCGCCGCCACCCCGATCGGGCCGACGCGCAGGTCGGCGGCGCGGGCAGCGTCGAGCATCAGGTCGATGCCCGCGTTCACCCGTCCCACCGAGTCGAGCCCGTCGGTGGGATCGACGTCGAAGACGCGCGCTTCGAGCGCGGTGCGACCTGCCTCGTCGTGCGTGAGCAGGACGTAATGGATCATGCCCTCGCCGACGGAGACACCCAGCGACGTGGTGTCGCCCGGTCTTGCCTGGTCGTTGATCTCGAACGTCGAACTGATGTCAATCCCCACTTAGTGTTGCTAACAATCGCTCCGCTCAGCGGAGTTCGAGTGTCGGGTCGGTACCCCGAATGTCACGCTTTGGTCACCAGTGTAATCAATCTGTGCCCAACGGGTCGATCGACGTCGCCAGCCAGAGGATCAGCGCTCCGCTCGACGCCATCGCCGCAACATCGAAGAATTTGCCCCTGACCTGCAGCAAACCCGCTCGCGGGGTGGGGATCAGCGCGCGCAGGAGCGCGCCGAACAACAACGCCGCGCCGAAGACGAACGCTCCGCGACGCCAGCGATCGAACAACACGAGTGCCGCGGCGGCCACGACACCCAACAGCACCAGCAGGTAGGGAATCTGTACCGCGTAGGCGCGCACCCGTCGGACGTGGCGCAACCGCTCCACCCGTTGAGGGGCGCCGCCGGTCATCGCGAACGGGTCCCGACGGAGCCGTCCGCAGTGAGCGCCGCGAGCTGAGCCTCGGCGCGTTCGACGACGTTCACCAGCAAGAAGGCGCGCGTGAGTGGACCGACCCCGCCCGGGTTGGGCGAGACATGCCCGGCCACATCCCACACGTCGGGCGCGACATCGCCGCGCAGACCGTCCTCGGTCCGGCTGACACCGACGTCGATCACGGCGGCACCCGGCTTGACCATGTCGGCGGTCACCAGGTGCGGCACCCCTGCCGCCGCGATGACGATGTCAGCGCGGGCCACCTCGGCGGCGAGGTCGCGCGTACCGGTGTGGCACAGGGTCACGGTGGCGTTCTCACTGCGCCGCGTCAGCAGCAGACCGATGGGCCTGCCGATGGTGACGCCGCGGCCGATGACGGTGACCCGCGCGCCCGCGATGTCGATGCCGTAGCGCCGCAGCAGGTGGATGACCCCCCGCGGCGTACATGGCAGGGTCGATTCCTTGCCCAACACGAGTCGGCCGAGATTGATCGGATGAAGGCCGTCGGCGTCCTTGGCCGGATCGATACGCTCGAGCGCAGCATTCTCGTCGAGGTGTTTCGGCAAGGGGAGTTGGACGATGTATCCGGTGCAGGCGGGGTCGGCGTTGAGTTCGTCGATGGCCGCGTTGAGGTCCTCGGTCGTCGTATCGGCGGGCAGATCCTTGCGGATCGACGACACCCCGATCCGCGCACAATCGGCGTGCTTACCCTTGACATAGGACTGCGACCCGGGGTCGTCGCCGACCAGGATGGTGCCGAGTCCCGGGGTGATTCCCGCGCCGCGCAACTTCTCCACTCGTGCGGCGAGATCGGTGAAGATCTCATCGCGGGTGGCCTTGCCGTCCAGTCGTATCGCGCTCACGCCGACCATTGTTCCATTCCGTGCCACGCCGACTCGCCCGGCCGGGCCGGTAGCCTGCGCTCATGTCGCCCGCAGCACCCGATCCAGACCACGCTCACGCTGCCACTCCCGGCGCCATCACCGCTGCCGATGTGATGGCCGCTCGTGCACGACTCGCAGGCCGGCTGCGGCGGACTCCCCTGCTCGAGACCACGCTCGACACGGTCGGCGGGCCGGTCGATGTGGTGTTCAAACTCGAATACACCCAGCTCGGTGGCTGCTTCAAGGTGCGCGGCAGCCTCAACGCGGTGCTCGACGCCGACGCCCGCGATGCTCTGCCCGAGGCCGGGGTTCTCGTGGCCTCCGGCGGCAACGCCGCCCTGGGTGCGGCGTGGGCTGCCCGGCTCGTCGATGTTCCGGCAACCGTGGTGGTCCCCGAGACCGCACCGGCGGTCAAGGTCTCGGCGCTGCGTTCACTCGGGGCGACGGTGCGGCTCATCGGCACTCGGTATCAGGAGTCCGCCGACGCCGCCGCGGCGCAGGCCGCCGACTCCGGCGCACTGCTGTTGCACGCCTACGATCTGCCGACGATCGTGGCCGGCGCGGGCACCATCGGCCTCGAGGTGGCCGAGGACCTCCCGGGACGCAGGTTGCAGACCGTTGCCTGTGTCGGCGGCGGCGGCCTGCTCGCCGGGCTCGCCGCCACCCTGCGGCCCGGTGACCGGCTCATCGGGGCCGAACCGATCGGCGCCTCGTGTCTGCATCAGGCCCGAACGGCCGGAGAGCCTGTCACGGTCGAGTTGGACAGCATCGCAGCGGATTCGCTGGGTGCGAGTCGGGTCGGTGGCATCTGCTGGGCGACCATCGCCGACCGGGCCGTGGACTCCGTGATCGTCGACGACGCCGACCTCGTCGCGGCCCGCCGGATGATGTGGGACCGCTTCCGGATCGTCATCGAGCACGGCACGGCCACCGCCGTCGCCGCGGTCACCACCGGCGCCGTCGAACCAACGGCCGATTCCACGCTCTGCATCGTCCTGTGCGGGGCCAACACCCGGCTCGACGACCTGCACCCGGCACAATGACTGCCATGTTCCGGATCATGTTCTACCAACCGTGTATCCCGCCCAACACCGGCAACGCGATCCGGCTGTCCGCGAACACCGGATGCGAGCTGCATCTGATCGAGCCACTCGGGTTCTCGATGTCCGACGCCCAGGTCAAACGAGCCGGCTTGGACTACCACGAGATGGCCACGGTGACAGTGCATCCCAACCTGGTCACGGCCTGGACGACACTCAAGCCGCAGCGCGTGTTCGCGTTCACCGCACATGCGCAGCGTTATCACACCGACGTCGACTATCGTCCCGGCGACGTCCTGCTGTTCGGCCCCGAGCCGACGGGACTGCCCGAGGAGGTTCTCGGCGAGCCGGAGATCACCGACCGCGTCCGCATCCCGATGCTCGCCGGCCGGCGCTCGCACAATCTCGCGAACGCGGCGAGTATCGCGGTCTATGAGGCATGGCGGCAACAGGGATTCGACGGGGCGGAGTGAATCCTGCGAACGTTCCTCAGCGCAGCGCTTTGCGCGCCTCCGGCCAGAAGGCCATTCCGGCGACGGCCAATCCACCGGCGCCGATGATGGCGACGGCGGCGTCCACGCTGGTGCGGCCCTGCTTGGCCCAATAGACGTCCTCGAGATCGAGCAATAGGGCCAGTTCGTCGACGATGAGACCAACCCCGGTGCCGTAGGCGATGGCGGTCGCCGGGTGGCGACGGTGTCGTTCGGCTCCACGCACCGCGACGGCACCGATGGCTCCGAGTAACCCGATTCCGATGTTGTAGTGGTGAAAGTGGTGTCCACCCAGACTCATTCCACCGCCGGCGGGACCGTGACCGGCGCGAATCCAGTGTGTGATGCCGCGCGCGGTGACGAACGTCGTGGTGAAGGCCGCCCACGACAACACCGCGGATTGTTCGCCGGGCTCCAGCGACCCGCGCCACGCCCGTCGCAAGCGCACCCACGGCAGCCGGGCCGCGGACAGATCGGCGTCACCGGCCTGCCCGTACGCGTGCTGCGCCGGCCCACTCGGCACCGAGCCGGATTCTCCGGTATGGAGCAATTCTTCGGTTTGCGTAACCTGTTGCCGCACCGCAGATTCCGAGTGCGACGGGGAGCTGTCGGGTGACATGACCCGATGATGCCACTTCCCGCGGCTCGCGTGCGGAGACCCGAGAAACCCTTCTCAGGAGACCCGGAAGCGTTTGGTGCGTGAGGTCGCGCCGCCGATGAGGTTCACCCGAGACTTCGGCACACCCAGGTGGGCGGCGAGAAGTTCGGCGACCGCCTTGTTGGCCTTGCCCTCGGTGGCGGGCTCGCGCACGTAGATCGTGATCGAACCGTCCGGACCGGTCTGCACCAACGGACCCTTCCGACTGTTCGGCTTCACGGTCACCACCACCTGCTGTGGCATTCTCCACCCCTCGAATCGTCACGTCCCGCCGCGGCGCAGGCCCGGTGTCGATTGTGCCGTATGCCCGGTGTGGCCGCCCGAGGCGACCCACACGCACCGCTCACTGCCAGTCCCGCGATCGCGTCCCCACCCGAAGATCCATGCGCTGCAATCGGTCCGCGACCACGGTGACGGCCCCTTCGGCGTTCTGCACCTTGCCGCGCACCAGTAATGCCGACGCCGAGGTCGCCAGCTCGCGCTGGCGAATCCACAAGCCCACCGAGCAGACGACATTGACCATCCCGGTCTCGTCCTCGAGATTGATGAAGGTCACCCCGGAGGCAGTGGCCGGGCGCTGGCGATGGGTCACCGCCCCGCCCACCAGCACCCGCGACCCGTCGGGTACCGACAACAGCCCGTCGGCGGGGATCACGCCGAGTGCGTCGAGCCGCGGCCGCAGGTACTGGGTGGGGTACGCCGTCGGGGTCACCCCGGTCGCCCACGCATCGGTCGCGGCCAATTCGACGTCGGACAGGCCCGGCAGGGTCGGGGTCGCCGCCGCCTGATGCAGGTCGAGGTGTTCGGCCCGGGCGCTCGACGCGGCTCCGGCCTCCCACAGGGCCTGGCGTCGGCTCAGCCCGAAGCAGTCGAACGCGCCCGCACCGGCGAGTCCCTCGAGCTGACGGGTGCTCAACGCGGCACGCCGGGACAGGTCGGTGACCCCGGTGAAATCACCATCGGCGTTGCGGGCGAGCACGATACGCTCGGCCACCTCCTCGCCGACCCCGCGGACCGCAGCCAGACCGAGCCGCACCTCGAGCCCCGCGTTCTCCAACGTCGCCTCGGCGAGTGAGCGGTTGATGTCGGGCCGGTGTACCCGCACCCCGTGCCGCCGGGCGTCGGCGACCAGGGACTGCGGTGAGTAGAACCCCATCGGTTGTGCACGCAGCAACGCTGCGCAGAAGGCCGCCGGATGATGCAGCTTGAACCACGACGAATAGAACACCAGCGACGCGAAACTCTGCGAATGACTCTCGGGGAAACCGAAATTGGCGAAGGCCGCCATCTTCTCGTAGATGTGGTCGGCAGCCTGCCCGGTGATGCCGTGGGTGCTGCGCATGCCCTCGTAGAACCGTTGACGCAACCGTTGCATCTTCTCCGGCGAGCGCTTGGAGCCCATCGCCCGGCGCAGCTGATCGGCCTCGGAGGCGTCGAACCCCGCCACGTCCACCGCGAGTTGCATGAGTTGCTCCTGAAACAGCGGAACCCCCAGTGTGCGTTCGAGAGCCCCGAGCATCGACGGGTGTTCGACGGTGACCGGCTCGTCGCCGTTACGGCGGCGGATGTAGGGATGCACCGACCCGCCCTGAATCGGCCCGGGCCGGATCAGCGCCACCTCGACCACGAGATCGTAGAAACAGCGCGGTTTGAGACGGGGCAACGTGGCCATCTGAGCGCGCGACTCGACCTGGAACACCCCCACCGAGTCGGCGCGGCAGAGCATGTCGTAGACGGCTTCCTCGGTGAGATCGAGCTGCGCCAGATCGACGTGGATGCCCTTGTGCTCGCCAACCAGGTCGATCGCATAGTGCAGCGCCGAGAGCATACCCAGCCCCAGCAGATCGAATTTCACCAGACCGATTGCCGCACAGTCATCTTTGTCCCATTGCAGCACACTACGATCGGCCATCCGGGCCCACTCGGTGGGGCACACGTCGGCGATCGGCCGATCACAGATCACCATCCCGCCCGAGTGGATACCCAGATGCCTGGGCATACCGGCGATCTCACCCGCCAGACGCGTGACGTCGGCAGGCGCGTGGTCGGGCATCTTGGCCCACGCATCCTGTTGTCCCGGTGCATATCCCAGAGCACGGGCCATGTCACGGATCGAGGACTTGCCGCGATAGGTGATCACATTGGCCACCTGTGCGCTGTAGTCACGGCCGTACCGGCGATAGACGTACTGGATGGCCTCTTCCCGACGGTCGGACTCGATGTCGACGTCGATGTCGGGCGGGCCGTCACGCTCGGGAGCGAGGAACCGTTCGAACAACAACTCGTTGGCGACCGGGTCGACGTTGGTGATACCCAACGCATAACAGACCGCGGAGTTCGCGGCACTGCCGCGGCCCTGGCATAGGATGTCGGTGCTCTTGCAGAAATCGACGATGTCGGCGACGACCAGGAAATAGCCGGGGAACGTGAGCGTTTCGATGATCGCGAGTTCGTGTTCGATCTGCCGGTAGGCCTGTGGATGTTGGGCGGGCGTGCCGTATCGGCCGAGTGCCCGGGTCATCGTGAGGTGACGCAGCCAGGTGGCCTCGGTGTGACCGTCGGGCACGTCAAAGGGTGGCAATTGCGGTGCGATCAAACCCAATTCGAAGGCACAGTCACCGGCGATGTGCACCGCGTTGTCGATGGCCTCCGGATGCGCGGACAGCAATCGCGCCATCTCGTCACCGCTGCGCAGATGCGCACCGCCGACCCCGGGCATCCACCCGGCGATGGTGTCGATGTCGGTGCGGGCGCGAACCGCGGCCATCGCCATCGCCAGACGTCGCTGGGGCGGACCGGCGAAATGCGCACCGGTGGTGGCCACCGTCGGCAACGCGAACAGACGGGCCAGAGAGGACAATACGGCGTTGCGTTCGTCGTCGTCGGGCTGGCCGGTGGCGGTGAGTTCGACGGCCACACCGTCGCGGCCGTAACGGTCGACGAGATCGCCGAGCGCTTTCTGCGCAGCCGTGCGTCCGCCCCGCTCGAGGGCTCGGCGCACCGACCCCTTGCGGCAGCCGGTGAGCACGAGCCAATGACCGCCATGGTCGGTCAGGCGGTCGGGGTCGTAGCGCAGCAGACCCTTCTCGCCGCCGGTCATGTGCGCGTCGGCGATCAGCCGCGAGAGCCTGCGATAGCCCTCTCCGTCTCGGGCCAGGACGAGCAGGTGCTCGCCCGGCGGGTCGTTGACACCGGTCCGCGCCACATCGGGCTGCAGGGACAGCTCGGCGCCGAAGACCGTCGGCATCCCGAATTCCCTTGCGGCCTCGGCAAATCGGACAACTCCGTAGAAACCGTCGTGATCGGTGATCGACAATGCCTTCAGATCGAGGCGCTGCGCCTCGGCGACCATCTCCTCGGGCATCGACGCCCCGTCGAGAAAGCTGTAGGCACTGTGCGCGTGCAGTTCGGCGTAGGGCACACCCGAGGGTTCCTGATCGATCTCGGGCGCGACATAGGGTCCGCGTTTACGCGACCATGCCGGGGAGTCACCGCCGTCACCGGGGCCGAAGAACTCACCGGGCCGCTCACCGGCTCGCGAGCGGCCGGAGAGCACTCGCTCCATCTCCGACCAGGTCGGCGGTCCATGATTCCAACCCACTCATCGAGTATAGAACATGCGTTCGATTTACGTGGTTGGTGCTGCCTAGACACCTCAGCTCTTCGGCGAGACGGGCCAGTCGTCGGGGTAGCGGTCGGCGACCTCGTCGCGCATCCGTCGCAGCCCCTTGCGAGCCCGGGCGGTGAGCCGATCGCCGAACACCATTCCGGCCAGATGATCAGTCTCGTGTTGCAGACACCGGCCCAACAGCCCGCCGGCGGTGATCGTCACCGGCTCGCCGAACTGGTCCTCACCGTGGCAGGTGGCGACAGACGGACGCGGCAAGGTGGCGTACGCGCCCGGATACGACAGGCACCCCTCGTCGTAGTCGACGAGGCGGCGGTCGCGCCCCTCGGGCAGTTCGAGGCGGGGATTGCAGACAACCCCGGTCCGTCGCGTTCCGGTCTCGTCGCCGCAGTCGTAGATGAAGACCGCGAGGTCCACCCCGATCTGGGCCGCGGCCAGGCCCGCCCCGGACGCCGCGGTGTTGGTGGCGAACATGTCGGCCAGCAGCGTCTGCAATTCCGGGCCGAAGTCGGTCACCGGGCGCGCCGCGCGATGCAACACCGGATCGCCCCAGGCGACGATGGTGCGCACGGTTCCGATCTTCAGCAATTCATCGACGGGCATGCACACAGTTTCCTCCGCTGATGAGCGTGCCGTCACCCGGGTTCGTCGCACACCGTCGACAGCGCCCTTCTCCACGCCGACAGCGCTCTGGACAACGCCGACAGCGCTCTCCAGACTCGCGACAGCGCTTTACCGAGCGCTCTCGAGGCGTGGGCGAGCGCCGTCGACGCAGACGACTATTGCCCTGTGGGCGTGAAGAAGATCAGTCGATTGCCGAAGGGATCGGGCACTCGGACCTCGTCCTGCCCCGGCTCGTGGACGAGTCCGATCCGCAACGGGTAGATCGTGCTGTCATGCAGCCGACGCTGCAGAGCAGCGGCGTCACGCACGCGGATGCGCACCGCACATCCGGGTGTGGCATCGCCATGATGCTCGGACAGATGCAGCACGCACCCGTGCCGGGACACCTGGCGATAAAGGGGCATTCCCGGCTCGAAGCGATGCTCCCAGTCCACACCGAACCCGAGGAAGTCGAGGTAGAAGCGGTCGGCCTCGTCACCGGGAAATGTGCGCACAATCGGAACCGTGATGGGATCGGAGAAACTCTCCGACGCTGCCGCACACGTGTTCCAGTCGCGGAAACCCAACTGTGCCGCGACGATTTCGAGCGCGCGCGAATGAGTGATCGTCACGTCCGATTCTGCGAGGCGTGCCCGCAACGTGACGGCCATGGCCTTGGGGCTGAGGTGGTTATCCATGAGACGACTCCTGGTGCGGCGGTAGACGATACGTCAGTGATCGAAGGTCGGGTTCTCCATTGCCGCCGGGCCGCCGATGAAGCTCGTCGGGACTCGAAAGTGTTGTCAGCGGAGCTTCACCGTGCCGGGATGAACGCTGGAGAAGGCGGGCGTCCGCAGGCCGTACCCGAGTATGTCACCGATCTCCGGCGTATGTGACGAGCACGCAGTTCGCGAGCCCCTCGTCGCGAGCCGAGAACCCACCGCGACAGCGCTCTCCAGACTCGCGACAGCGCTTCGCGGGGCGCTGTCGGCGTCGTGGAAGGCGCTGTCGACGTCGTGGTGGGCGCTGTCGGCGGCGTGGAGAGCGCTGTCGGCGTCATGGAGGGCGCTGTCGGCGGCGTGGAGAGCGCTGTCGGCGACTATGTGATCGGCACCGAATCCCAGAAGTCGCACTGGTGCTCGGCACGGAAGTCGACGCCGTGCACTCCGTCGGCCGCGAAGGACTGCACCGGACCGCTCGCCGCCGACACCGACGGCCACTGCGGCTGGTCGGCGGCCGTGGGAGTGCCCGAATGCGCGAACGACGTCCAGTATTCGATCATCGCCGCCGACAGCGTGGACTGGGGAGGATGCGGAACGAGGTTGGTGCCGTTCAGGTCGAACAGGTACGGCAATTCGTCGGCGTGAAAAGCCGCCTTGGGCACTGCCGGATTGTCCCCACCGCTCACGTTCGGCCCTGTCGCATCGGCGAATTCGTAGGTGAAGGTCGTCGCGTGTTTGGACAAGTCGTGCGCCGCTCGGAGGGTCGGGCAGGACCAGCCCGAATCGGTGAACACCCGCGCCAGTGCGGCCGGCGCCGACGAGAACGACGACAGCGGATACCGCGCGGCGACGTCTTGTGCCCGGTCCCCGTAAGCGGCCCGTAGGTCGGCCGGATAGGACTCGGCGGTGTAGGCGTGCGGGTCTGCCGTCACCGCACCCGCGGTGAAGGCGCCGTTCTCTTCGGCGTTTCCGCCGGTAATGACCGGGATACGCAGGGTGTTGCCGTCGGCGACGGCCGTGGCCGGACTCGTGGGCAGCAGCGCGGTGCCGTAGGCGAGTCCGTTCGAGAACGTCTCGTTCTGGGTCAGCAGTTTCTCGACGGGCAGGTCCCGAAGACAACCCACGGTGTCGGCACCGGCACAGCCCAGCGATGCCGCGACCTGCACACCGGTGGCCTCCGATTGTTCGAGGGGCGTATACGGACGTGATTGCGGGACTCCGGGGAACAGACTTCCGGTGGGGAAATCCAATGCGCACGAACCGGACTCGATGATGGCCTTGTCGATGAGTCCCTTGGCGGCCGGTGAGGTCAGGGCCGCACAGGCCGACATGCCGCCCGCCGATTCACCGAACACGGTCACATTGCCGGGATCGCCACCGAATGCCCGGGCGTTGTCGTGTACCCAGCGCAACGACTGGAGCTGATCGGCGAATCCGAAGTCACCGGATCCGGCGAGTCCCGGCAGTCCGAGATAGCCGAAGATCCCCAACCGGTAGTTCACCGTCACCACGACGACGTCACCGGCGTCGGCCAGACGCTGTGCGTCGTAAGACGATCCGGACCCGCTGACATATCCACCACCGTGCCACCACACCATCACCGGTAGCGATGAGCCATCGGGAATCCGTTGCGGCGTGGTCACATTCAGGTACAGACAGTCCTCGCCCTGTGTGGCCGGCGGCTTCCCCGGTACCGGCGTCGCCGCCTGCGGGCACTGGGGCGCCACCCCGGTGGCGTCGACATCGGCTTTCGGGTCCGACACCGGGACCGGTGGCGCCCAGCGCCGATCCCCGGTGGGCGCTTGGGCATAGCGGACACCGGTGAACTGACGGGTGGCCCCGACCGTGTGGCCGTGCAGTGTCCCGCTGCTGGTCGACACCTGCAGCGGCGCAGCATGTGTGGAGTCATCGGTGCTCGTGCACGCCACACCGCCGACGATGATGACGGCGAGCAGCGTGATGGTCGAACTCATTCGTCTCAGGCACTGTGTCATGTCGCCCTCCGTGGGCTGAGAATCTGCGGGTGTCGAATCCGCGGTGGTCAGATCCGCGTGGTCAGATCCGCGACTGCTCGGCGCGTAGCCCCGGCAGCACGAATCGGTCGAGTTCCTCGGCCACCGCCGCCGGCGGATCGCCGGCGATGATCCGACGCAGCCCGAGGTCGAGCGTGACGCGCACGAGATCGGCGGCCAGCCCCACGTCGAAGGTCCGGAACAGGCCGGCTTCCTGCCCGGCGGTGAGGATCGCATCCACCGCTGTCATCTCCTCTCGGTGATGATCGCTCTCGTCGCGGTTCGGGGCGTCGGGATCGTCGGACGCATACAGCGCCGAGAGAACTCTCATCTCTCGCACGTGGCGAGCGTAAAAGGCGATGCTGCCGCGGATGAACGCCGTGAGCATCGCCTCCGGTGACCGCGCCGCTTTGGCCTCTGGCTGGACCTCACTGCGGCCGAGATCATAGATCTGCTCGACAACCGCCGCGAAAAGTGCTGCGCGACTGTCGAAATGATAGGTGATCAGCTTGCGGCTGACACCCATCTGTCGTGCGATGCGCACCAGTGACGCCTGGCTGACGCCGATCTGGTCGATGACCTCGACAGCAGCTTCGATCATTTGCTGCCGACGCACGCGCGCGATCATGGAAGTAGCCGCCACCACCGCAAAACTACCACCCCTGGCAATCATTTACCAGGGGTGGAAAATTAATCCGCGAGCCTCTATGCCTGTGGCGCACCGACCGCCGCGCGAGCCACCAGACCCTTGCCTGCGATGGCTCGGAGTGACAGGGTGTGAACCAGCACACCGATCTTACTGTCCGGTAAGAATGGTGTTTTTCGTCAGCCTGCGAACATGGAGTTCACCGTGACCTCGTACTTTGTGACCGGTGGCAGCGGATTCATCGGACGCCGCGTCATCAGACAACTACTCGCAACCGATCCCGACGCGCAGATCCACGCGCTCGTCCGCCAGGGCTCCCTGCCCCGGTTCGTCGACACCGTGCGTAGCTTCCCCGGTTCGCACCGCGTCCACCCGATCATCGGGGATCTCACCGTCGACGGCCTCGGAGTCGACGACGACATCGAGGTCGACCACGTCGTCCATCTCGCTGCGATCTACGACATGGCAGCCGACGCGGCCAGCCAGCATGCCGCGAACGTGGAGGGCACCGCACGGGTCGCGGACTTCGCCGTCGCCCATGATGCGATGTGCCATCACATCTCGTCGATCGCGGTGGCCGGTGATCACGCGGGCGAGTTCACCGAGCAAGACTTCGATCTGGGCCAGTCCTTCCCGACGCCCTACCACCGCACCAAATTCGAGGCCGAGAAGGTCATTCGCGAGCGTGCGGGTTTGCGCTGGCGTGTGTATCGCCCGTCGGTGGTGGTCGGCGACTCCCGTACCGGCGAGATGGACAAGATCGACGGCCCGTACTACTTCTTCGGCCATCTTCGCCTGCTGGGGAAACTACCTGCGGCACTGCGTCTCCCGTTTCCCGACCTCGGACGCATCAACATGGTGCCGGTGGACTATGTGGTCGACGCCCTCGTCGCCCTGATCGGTCTCGACCCGGAATCCGGCGGCCGGGTGTATCACCTCGGGGACCGCCGCGAAGTGTCGATCACCGAGATGTACAACGCGCTGGCCCCATCCCTGCGAGCCCCCAAGGGCATCAACGCGATCCCCCACCAGATCGTCGGACGCGCCACGTCGTTGGCCGGCACTCCCCCGTTACGCCTCGGCCGCAACCTCATCGCCCGCCAGGTCGGTATCCCACCCGCCCTGCTCGACGGCATGGACCTGCCCGTGACGTTCCGCTCCGACCTGACCATCGCACGGCTGGCCCGATTCGGGATTCGCCCACCGGAATTCGACGACTACGCGCCCTTGCTCTGGCGGTACTGGGAGCGCGCACTCGACCCGGCGCGTCATCGGCGATCCGACCCGCGCGGTCCGCTCGTCGGCAAGGTCGTCCTGATCACCGGCGGCTCGTCCGGTATCGGCAAGGCCACCGCCCGCATGTGCGTCGAGCGAGGTGCCACGGCGCTGATCGTGGCGCGTCACGCCGAGGAGCTGGAATCCACGGCACTCGAGGTGAATTCGGCAACACCCAAGCCCGGACTCCCTCGCGGACAGGCGTTCCCGTTCGTCTGTGACATCACCGACGAGGAGTCGGTGCGCGCCATGGTGAAGACCGTCATCGTCGACCACGGTCACGTCGATATCCTGGTCAACAATGCCGGCCGTTCCATCCGTCGGGCGACCATCAACGCCGTCGATCGCTCCCACGACTATCACCGAGTGATGGCGGTCAACTACTTCGGTGCGGTCAATCTGGTGCTGGCGTTGCTGCCGCATATGGTCGAACGCGGCAGTGGCCACATCGTCAACGTCACCTCGATCGCCGTGCAGGCGCGCGGCGCCCGGTTCGGCGCGTACGCGGCGTCGAAGGCGGCACTGGAGGCGTTCAGCGATTCGGTCGCCGCCGAGACCTTGTCCGATCACGTGACGGTCTCCCATGTGCGGCTCCCGCTGGTTCGGACACGCATGATCGCGCCGACCGAGCAGTACCGGGACTCGGCCGGGGTGTGGTCGGTCGACAAGGGTGCCTCGCGCGTGCTGGAAGCGATTCTGCGCCGGCCACAACGGGTGTCGACACCACTGGGTGACCTCGCCGACCTGGGCCACCGTTTCGCCCCGCGCTTGACCACCCGGATCATGCATCAGGACTATCTCCTCAGCCGCGAGTCGGCGGCCGCTCTGGAGAATGCCGTGGCCGGTGACACCCCGTGATCGATACCCCGTATCTGGCAGTCGATCTCGCTCGCCTGGAGTCCAACCTCACGGCCATGGCGCGGCGCTGTGCCGACCTCGGCGTGGCATTGCGCCCACATGCCAAGACCCACAAGTGCATCGAGATCGCTCAGCTCCAGATCGGCTGCGGTGCCACGGGTCTGACGGTGGCAACCATCGGTGAGGCCGAGGTGTTCGCGGCCGCGGCCGAACAAACCGGGTGTCGCGATCTGTTCATCGCCTACCCGCTGTGGGTGACCGCCCACACGGGTGCGCGGTTAAGCGAACTCGCCCGCACGGTGTCGATGCGTGTGGGTGTCGACTCGATCGCCGGAGCACACCGCCTCGCCGCCGAGGTCGCACGAGCCGATACACATCTCGAGGTGCTCGTGGAGATCGATTCCGGACATCACCGCACCGGGGTGGCGGCCGAACGGGCCGGGCCCGTGGCGGCAGCGGCCGCTGCCGCGGGCCTCGACGTGGTGGGTGTGTTCACCTTCCCCGGACACGGATACGGTCCGGGAACGGCGCGCGCCGAGGCCGGCGCCGCCGAGGCGGTGGCGTTGCGCGACGCGGCAGCGTCGTTGCGCGACAATGGTATCGATCCCCGGGTGATCAGTGGCGGATCGACCCCGACGGTCGAGTTCGCCGAGGCCGGAGCTCTCACTGAGATCCGGCCAGGTGTCTACCCGTTCAACGACGCCCAGCAGGTCGAGTTGGGCAGCGCCACCGTCGACGAGGTGGCGCTGACCGCGGTCACCACGGTGGTCCACCGATCGCGGTCGCGGGTGATCGTCGATGCCGGCAGCAAGATCCTCGGCGCCGACCGGCCTGGGTGGGCAACGGGTTTCGGGCATGTCCTCGACTCCCCGCGAGCCCGGATCACCGCGTTGTCGGAACATCACGCCACCATCGACTACCCCGAGGATGACGACCCCGAGGGGCCGGCGAGTATCCCCGATCCGGGAGACCGGATCGAGGTGATCCCCAACCACGTGTGCACGGCCGTGAACCTCGTCGATGACCTGATCGTGAAAGGCCAAGGGGAACACTCACTGTCGTGGCGCGTCGCCGCCCGCGGCCGCAACAGCTGAAGCCAGCTCGCTCAGTCGTAGACCCCCTCCACCACCCAGCCGCCGGAGCGGTAGCACAGCAGCAACGCGCGGGAGTCGTCGAGCAACACCTGTGCGCGGGCACTGATCGCCTCATGCCCCGATTCCGGGCCGACAGGTTCCAGACCGACCGGCCACGGCCCGGCCCACCACCGCACCTCCCAGCCCTGCCGGGAGGGTTCGGGCATCCGGACCATCGTCGGTTCGGCGGTGAACGCGCCTCGCGGGGTGACCTGCACCGGCTCTCCCGCGGGATCGATCACCTCGACCGGCGCGTCGGACGACATCGTCGGTGCCGGTTGGGGCAGACGGCCCGGCCAGGGCACCTCCGGGTCGCGCCCGGGCACCGGGTCTTCGCCGAGGGTGATCATCGAGATCTGTTCGGCGGGACCGCGTCCACCGCTGAGCACGGGTATGCGCACCGCATCGCCGCCGAGCAGGCCCTGTACCCGCTCCATGCTGCGGCGCGCTCGTTCGGTCAGTTCCGGTTCGCCGGGCAGCCCGGCACCGGTCAACGCGTGCTGCAACATTCCGGCGTCGACGACCTCGACGGGCACCAGCCGTAGGACCGCGATCGGCGAATCCGGCCGCGCGTCGCCGGAGCCCCGGGTACGACCACTGGTCATCCATCCCTCAAGTTGCCAGCGGATACGGTCGGCGGTCGCCGACGCCGTGAGCGGTTGGCCGCATCTCCAGGTTCGCGAATGACGCTGTCCGCGTTCGGTGATCGCTTCCACCATCAACTTGGTGCAGGCCACCGACGCATCGACGAGACGCCGATGTAGCAGTTCGGCGATCCGGCGGCCGGCGAAGGCGGCCGCGTCGATCCGATCGATCAGCGGGTCGCACGGGTACTCGATCACCAGGTCTTCCGGCAGCGCCTGCGTCGAGGGCGGACGGCCCGGCTGGGCGGTGGCCTGCCGATGTGCGATGACCGCGTCGGCGTCGAATCTCGTGGCGACGTCGGACGCCGCCATCGCGGCGAACGCCCCGATGGTCCGTAGGCCGAGCCTGCGGAGCAGATCGACCAACTCGGTGCGGCCGGGCCCGCACAGGGAGGGTTCGGCCGCGAGGTCGGTGATCGGCCGATCCGCCAGGTGCTCACGATCGCCGCCGGGCGGCACACTGTGTCCAGTGCGCGCGGCCAGAACCGCGGTGAACAGTTCGTCGGCGACGCCGACCTGCGACTCCACCCCGCACGCGGAGACCCGGTCGATGAGTTCCTCGGCGAGTTCGGCCTCTCCCCCGAACACCCGGGCCGCTCCCGACAGCCGCAGGACCACCAACCCGGGCCGCACCACCTCCATTGCCGGGACCAGGTCGGCGACCGCGGCGGCCACCGGCTCGAACAACCGGCCGTCCCGATGTTCGTCGGCGGTGACGACCGTCATCTCCGGACACACCGATTGCGCCTGCCGTTTACGCATCCCCCGCCGCACCCCGAGCGCCCGCGCCGGGGCCGAGCAGGCGATCACACGATTGGCGTGCAGCACCGCCACCGGGTGTCGGGGCGGCAGATCGGCATCGGCGGCGGCTGCCGTGGCGGGCCAGTCCGGACACCACAGCGCCAGCACCCGCGCCTGCGCGGCCATCAGTTGGCCACCGCACCGGGCGCGTCGGCGGCCACCGACACCGACGGCCCCACCCGTCGGATGTGTACCGCGTCGTCGCCGAATCCGCCTGCGGTGACGTCGATCTCGGCGGAACGTCGGCGATGGTCGCGACCACCGACGACGATCTGCAGCCGCATGCCACCGACCCGTCCGTAGCCGCGATGGGCACCGGCGAGATCAGCGGCCTCCGGGCCGTGTCGATAACCGATCACCCGCGCATCCATCCGGGTGTGGGCGCCGGGCCAGTCGCCGTCGACGACCACCAGCGACGAACCCTGTTGGCGCGCACGGCCCCCGACCACCCGGCTCCGCGAGGGGGCGACGGTGATCCCGCGCAGCCCCACCACGACCACGTCCATGCCGTCGAGCAGTACCGCGGCCACTTCCACCGGGTCGATACCCGGGTCCGGGACCACCGCGATCCGACGCAGATCAGCGCCCATCTCCACCGCGGCGAGCAGATTCAGGCGCGGCATCCCGACAATGCCCACCTGGTGTCCCGCCTGCGTGAGGGTGGCGATCATCGCCATCAGCAGCGACCGCGCACCCCGGTAACCGACCACCGTGCCCCGGGCGATCCCGTGCTGTCCGGAGCTCCCGTCCTTCCCGATTCCGCTGCGGGGCAACAGGTCTGCAATGGCGTCCGGTAAGGCAAAGACCTCGGCCGGCCCAGGCTGTACCGAGCGTCTGTCGGGCATCCCCGACATCACCGCCATCTTTCGGCGCAGGGAGTCGAGGGTATCGGAATCCGCACGTCCCGACCCTTCTCGCCCACCCCGATCCAGTGGCACCACACTCATGACACACCCCTTCCGGCCAGCGCACACAATGCTCGGCGGGCCGGGAAGTGCCACACCATCGCGTCCCATCCGACTCGGGGAATCACCCCGCGAATCGAATGTTTTTTCGATGCCCTGATCGTACGACGCGGCTCCGACAGTCCGCAACCGCGCAGGTCGCCCGGGCTTCTTCCCGAAGGATCACACCCTTCCCCGCAAAATCTCCCGAGGACGAACGAAAACCCCCGGGAAGAACGCGCGGTCTCAGAACAACGTGAGTACTTGTGCCAGTTCGGGTTCGGCCACCGGATCGTCGACGCCGGAATGCTGCTCTGGGTGCCCCACACGCGAGCCCGACGACCCGGCCAACCCGTGACGTGCCACCATCGGCCGCATCCGTTCCCGCAGCCACGACGAATACTCCGGGGTGACGTAGGCGCCCCGCCCGTACAGCGTGCGATATCGGCGGACGAGCGCCGGGTGATGTTCGGCGAGCCAGGTCAGAAACCACGGCTTGGTGGCGCCGCGCAAGTGCATCGGGATGACGGTGACGCCCGACGCCCCGGCCTCGGCGAGCGAGGCGAGCAGAGCGTCGAGGTGCGCGCTGGAGTCGGTCAGGTACGGGATCACCGGGGCGACCATGATGTGCGGGCCGAACCCGGCCTCGGCGATGTCGCGGATCAGTGCGAGCCGCGCCGCGGGCGACGGCGTCCCCGGTTCGATCTGCTTCTGCAACTCGGCATCATGAAAGGCCAGCGAGATGCTCAGCGACACCGGCACCTGCCCGGCGGCCTGACGCAGCAGGGGCAAATCACGTCGCAGCAGCGTGCCCTTGGTGAGGATCGAGAAGG
This sequence comes from Gordonia polyisoprenivorans, assembly GCF_017654315.1. Classification (NCBI taxonomy): domain Bacteria; kingdom Bacillati; phylum Actinomycetota; class Actinomycetes; order Mycobacteriales; family Gordoniaceae; genus Gordonia; species Gordonia polyisoprenivorans. The sequence goes on along the minus strand of NZ_CP072203.1, from coordinate 2,629,605 downwards.
GCGTGGCCGATTCCGTCAGCGCCGAGATCACGCCGGGCATCAGCCGATAGCGGCCCTCGGCCCGCTGATAGGGGTCGGTGTTGGTGCCCAGGGCCACCGGTTCCCGACGCCAGGACCGACGCCGTAATTCCTTGCGCAACACCGCGGCCACGTTGAGTTTGACCACGACCTGCGAGTCGAAGTCCCGGCCCGCGTCGAGGTCGAGGTATTCGTGGGTGGGCCGGGCGAAGCAGTACCGGCAGGCATGGGTGCACCCCCGAAAGGTGTTGACCGTGTAGGTGAACGGCAACCCGGACTCCTCGGGCACCCGGTTGAGCGCACTCTTGGCGAGGACCTCGTGAAAGGTGATGCCCTCGAACTCCGGGGTCTGCACCGATCGCACCAGCCCGGCCCGTCCCAGACCCGGCAGGGCACCATCGTCGGCTTCGACAGCCTGTTCGGACCAACGCATACCCGGAGTCGAACACATGTGCTACGGCTTGTCAATCTCCGCGTCGAACTCCCTGGCCGATCACGGCGTGCCGCGAGATGCTCCGGTTCGGCCGCACTCCCCCTCGACTCCCCTCATCGGCGGACGCCCAGCTCACACCGGGCAATACCCCTGCGTGCCCCGGCTATCATCGCTGTCATGCCCGCCGACGTCGACAGCCACCGGACACCCGGCCCCAATTTCCTGGTGGCCGGACGCTATCGGCTCGTCTCGCGCATCGGTGGCGGCGGCATGGGCACGGTCTGGCTCGCCCGCGACCAGCTCCTCGACCGTGAGGTGGCCGTCAAGCAGGTCCTCTCCACCGAAGGATTGTCCGAGGACTCCGCGGAAACCGTTCGGCAGCGCGCGATGCGCGAGGGCCGGATCGCCGCCCGATTGAGCCACCGCAACGCCATCGCCATGCACGACGTCGCCCTCGACGGCGGCGAACCCTGGCTGGTGATGGAGTATCTGCCCTCACGCAGCGTCGCCCAGATCCTGCATGCCACCGGCACTCTCGAGGTCACCGAGGCCGCGAAGATCGGCGCGCAGGTCGCCGACGCGATGGTCGAGGCACACGCATCGGGAATCATCCACCGCGACATCAAACCCGGCAACATCCTCATCGCCGGGGGTGGGCGTCAGGCCGGGCTGGTCAAGATCACCGACTTCGGCATCTCCCGCGCCAAGGACGATGTCACCCTCACCCAGACCGGCCTGATCACCGGCACCCCAGCCTATTTCGCACCCGAGGTCGCGCGCGGCGACGAGCCGGCCGAGCCGTCGGATGTGTATTCTCTCGGCGCCACCATCTACACGATGGTCGAGGGGGAGCCGCCGTACGGCGTCGACGACAACTCGCTGGTGATGTTGCATCGGGTGGCGCGTGCGCAGATCAATCCGATGAAGCGGGCCGGCGTACTCGAACCGGTCCTGTTGCGGATGCTCGAGCCGAGCCCTCGGCGCCGCGTCACGATGGCGCAGGCACGCGACGAACTCGCCCGGATCGCCGCGGGTGAGCACGGCTCCACCGAGCAGGTGCTGACCAGCCTCGTCTCCCGATCCGACCTCGGCCTGAACACCCGGCCTCGCACGGCACCACCGTCCGGGCCACCACCGGCGTCGAGTTCATCCCGCGGCATGACCTCGAATCCTGCTGCACCACAACGCCATTACGATCCCACCCGCGTGGCGACGCCACCGCCCTACGATCCGGCCCGAGCACCCGGAGCCATGTCCCATCCCGGCGCCCAGCCTCCGGGACAGTACTCGCCGCGCTATCCGACGGCGCCGTCCTACAGCAGCGCGATGCCGCCACTCGGTCCACCCGCGCCGCACCGGCAAACCTCGCCGGGTGTCCTTGCCGCCGTGGTGTTCTTGTTCTTCGTCGTCCTCGCCGCCATCATCGTGCTGGTGATCGCACTCGTCTGATCAAGCACTCGACTGATCAAGCGCTCGTCCATCAAGCACATCGGTCGGATCCGGGCGAGGCACGGTTCACCCGATGTGACGGGTCGCCGCCCACCGGGTGAGCGCATTCCGGTTGGACTGCTGGGTCTTTCGGAGCACGTTGGAGGCGTGGGTCTCGACGGTCTTGATCGAGATGAACAGTTCCTCGGCGATCTCGCGGTAGGTGTACCCGCGTGCGAGCAGTCGCAGGACCTCGAGTTCCCGTCGGGTCAGCGAGTCGAGTTCGGGGTCCAGTTGCGGCTCCGGCGTCGACGACTTGCCCGTGAAGGAGTCCAGCACGAATCCGGCCAGACGCGGACTGAACACGGCGTCGCCCTCGGCGACGCGACGGACCGCGTCGGCGAGTTCGCTCCCGTCGATCGTCTTGGTCACGTAACCGCGGGCACCGGCGCGGATCGTGGCGATCACGTCCTCGGCCGCGTCGGACACCGACAACGCCAGGAACACCGGGGCATCGACGCCCAGCGCGTCGGTCACCCCACGCAGCACCGCGACCCCACCACCGGCGGGCATGTGCACATCGAGCAGCACCACATCCGGTCGCAGACGGGTGATCCCGGCGATCGCCTCGGCGACCGTGCCCGCCTCGCCGGCGACCGTCAGACCGTCCTCGCCGGCGAGTTCGGCCCGCACCCCCGACCGGAACACGCCGTGATCGTCGACGAGGAACACCCGGTAGTGCCCGGTCTGCGGCGCTTCGATGGTCATGATGCCTTTCCGTGGTCGGTGTTCGGATCGTCGGTGGCTTGCTGGTCGGTGCCGTGCTGGGCGGTGCCGGTGTGGTCGGAGCCCGGGCGCCCTGCACCGCGACGGCCAGGAGTCCGGACGACCGAGGGATCCTCGCCGGAAGTGGCGGTATCCGAACGCTTTTCGAGATCGGCCCCGGCCTTCTCGTCCTCGTGCGGGACGGGGTCCCCACGGGGCATGGTGACCCGCACATTGGTGCCGCGACCGGGCGCCGAACGGATGGACACCCGCCCACCGACGCGTTCGGTGCGGGCCCGGATCGACCGTGCGATGCCCTGACGGTCGCCGTCGACCCGGTCGGGATCGAAACCGACGCCGCGATCGCGCACGTACACCTCGACCTCGTCGTCGCCGACCTCGAGGTAGACATCGATCTTGCGTTCACCGGAGTGCTTGGCCGCGTTGATCAATGCCTCCCGGGTCACCCCGATCAGCGCGGGCCATCGTTTCGCGATCGACTTGTCGGTCTCCTCGTCGGGCCGCAGATCGCCGACCGTCACCACCTCGACCTCGATGCCGTAATGGTCTTCGATCTCGCCGGCCACACTGGTCACTGCGGCAACCAGGGACCCGCCGCGCTGCGCCGGATCACCGAACAGCCACGTCCGCAATTCTCGTTCCTGGCTGCGGGCCAGGCGCGCGACCTCCTCGGGCTTGGCGGCCTGCTTCTGGATGAGGGCCAGCGTCTGCAGCACCGAGTCGTGCAGGTGCGAGGCGATCTCCTCGCGTTCGGCATTGCGGATGCGCGCGGCCCGTTCCTCGTTGAGGGCGCGCCACATTCGCATCCAGAGCGGCACCGTCAGCAACAGCACGCCCAGCAACGTCGCACCGACCGCGAGGAGCGTCGTACTCAATCCGCCGAAGTTTCGGGTGCCGGCGAACACGATGACGACCAAGCCCCCGATCACCAGGACCGCGCCACCGGCCAGCCGTGTCCAGGTCAGCAGCGGACCGTGGGGGCGGGCACGCGCCGAGGTGTCGAATTCGCGCCAGACCAGACTTGCGCCGACGGCCACGAACACCAGTGGCACGAGATAGGTGGCGGGGGTACCGGATGCGGCGAAGCCCACCACGCTCATCGCGACCAGTCCGATGAGCGCCAGTCCCCACGCCTGCCTGCGCTCGGACGGGCTGGGAGCGGCGACGTCGTCGCCCGGCGGGCAGAAGAACCACAACAGCGCGTACGCGAGCGCACCCGCCCCGGCCATCGCGGTCAGTACGACGAAGACGACGCGGACCCGGAATGCGTCGACACCGAGGTGGTCGGCGACACCGCCGGCGACACCACCGATCACGCGGCCGCCACTGCGGCGCATCAGCCGCTGCGCACGCTCGACGTCGGTTGCCATGCCTTCGATACTTCCATGATCGTCGGGCCCGGGCATCAGGGTTCACCCCGGTGCCGACCCCGAAGACCGCGCCACCGGCCGGCGTCGGTGACGCGTCGATCCGGGTGGATCTCAGGGTCGGTCCCCGATGTGAGCTCGCCACGAACCGAGCACGATGAGTGCCATGGACACGACGCAGGTTCGGACGCAGCTCGAACGGCTGTGGGCCACACGGCCCACCAGACCGGCCTCTCCGCGCACCATCGCCGGTGTCTGCACGGGCATCGGTGAGCGCTACCGGGTCGACCCGACGCTGGTGAAGGTGGCGTTCGTGGTGGCGGCCGTCTTCGGCGGCAGCGGGGTGCTCCTGTACCTCGCGGCGTGGATCGCCTTTCCGTCCACCACCCGGGCCCGCACGCACGCCGCGGGCGGCGATCGCGGTGTCTCCCGTGGGTGGCACAACAATCCGACGGTGATCCTGTGGGTGGTCGTCGTGATCGTCGTGTCGTCGGTGTTCTCGCGTGGCCCTTGGGGTTCGGGCGGAATCGTCGGCGGCATCCTGATGCTCATCGGATGGTGGTTGTTGTTCCTGCGCACGCCCGAACCGCCCGCCGACACCAGCGTGGCGACCGTGTCGGCGCCCGAACCGCCGCAACGATTCGTCCGCTGGACCCCGCGCGCGGTACGAACCGGTGCGGCATCCACGGCATCGGCGTCGGTACCCGGCACACCGGGAGCGGTCGATCTCGCCAAGCCGGCGGCCGGGGTCGCCACATCAGCGACCGCGAGCACCACAGCCTCGACTTCTGCCGCACCGACCGACTTCGTCGAGGCCACACCCCCGTCGTGGGATCCGCTCGGGGCCGCCCGATTCGCCTGGGACCTCCCCGAACCCACCACACCGGCGGCGCCGCCGACGCCACCTGCCGCACCCCGCCGATCGGCGTTCTCGTTCATCGTGGTCGGCATCGCGGTCCTGGTGGTGGCCGGCGGGATCGCCGCACACGGACTCGGCGCCGGCTGGTTCACCGTGCCACACGTGCTGTCCCTGGCGTTGGCCGTGATCGGAGCGGGTCTGCTGGTCAACGGGCTGCGCAGGCATTCCACGCGGTCCCATCCGGGGGCGTTGGTACCGCTCGCGGTCGGACTGTCGGCGGCGGTGATCGTGACTACGTTGCTCGCCGGCGCCGCCTCCGGTGACCACCGGTTCGGTATGCCCGGCGGCGGGGTCGGCGAGCGGAATTGGAAGCCCATGAGCGAGAACGACATCCGTGACGACTACACACTGACCATGGGCAGCATGACGCTCGATCTCCGCGACGTCGACCTGACGACCGACGAGACCGTGCACCTGCGCAACGGAATCGGTGAGATCGTCGTCGAGGTGCCCGCCGGGATGAACATCCGAGCCGAATGCAGCGCGGGCGTCGGCGACTACTCCTGCCCCGAGGGACTCGACGGCGGCAACGACGGCACCACCGGTCCCGTGCTCACCATCGACGCCCACACCAATGTCGGCAGTGTGAAGGTACAGCGATGAACACCTCCGGCAATCCCTGGACAGGAGACGAGATGAACAGCACGACACCATCATTCGACAACACGGAGGACAGCGACACCGACCGCGCACCACAGCATCGGGCCCCCGTGGTGGCGGTGATCGGGCTCGCCGCCCTGCTGGTGGCCGGCTGGGGACTCGCCGACGGGCCGACGCTGCCCGACCCGGCGACCATCGGATGGGTCGTCGTCGGGATCGCCGTCGCCGTCGGCGCCCTGCTCATCGCGACCGGAGCGCGATCGGCCCGGTCGCGCTGATCATCTGCCGAACTGTCTAGAGGTTCGGTTGCCCGCTCATGATCACGATGATCACGACGCCATAGGTGACGAGCGCTGCGGCACAGGCGGTGACCACCGCTCCGACAACACTTCCGGTGCGCCGATGCACCGTCACGGCCGCAACGATCGCTGCCGCGGCGAGTAGCAGCGACACGAGTGTCAGCGCTGCGAGACCGATGGCGCCGGACATCTCACTCGCACGTCGATGGCGACGGCACCACGGCCCCCACTCACTCCCACTCGATGGTGCCCGGCGGCTTGCTGGTGACGTCGAGGACGACACGGTTCACGTCGGGGACCTCGTTGGTGATGCGGGTGGAGATGATCTCGAGGACCTCGTAGGGCACGCGGGTCCAGTCGGCGGTCATCGCGTCCTCACTGGAGACCGGGCGCAGCACGATCGGATGACCATAGGTGCGGCCGTCGCCCTGCACGCCGACGCTGCGCACATCGGCGAGCAGCACCACCGGGCACTGCCAGATCTGCGCGTCGAGTCCGGCGGCCGTCAATTCCTCACGCGCGATGAGATCGGCCTTACGCAACATGGCCAGCCGCTCCGCGGTGACCTCCCCGACGATCCGGATCGCCAGACCCGGACCCGGGAACGGCTGACGCGCAACGATCTCCTCCGGCAGACCGAGCTCACGTCCGACGGCGCGCACCTCGTCCTTGAACAGCAGGCGCAGCGGCTCGACGAGACTGAACTCGAGATCCTCGGGCAGTCCGCCGACGTTGTGGTGGCTCTTGATGTTGGCCGTACCACTCCCACCGCCGGACTCGACGACATCCGGATACAGGGTGCCCTGCACCAGGTAGTCGACCTGCTGTCCGCCCTCGGCGTGATCGCCGAGCACCTCACTCACCGCGCCCTCGAAGGAGCGGATGAACTCGCGGCCGATGATCTTGCGCTTCTGTTCCGGATCGCTCACCCCCGACAGCTCACGCAAGAAGGTGTCGGCGGCGTCGACGGTGACCAGTTTCGCGCCGGTGGCACCGACGAAGTCGTGTTGCACCTGCTCACGCTCGCCCGCGCGCAGCAAACCGTGGTCGACGAACACACACGTCAGCCGATCGCCGATCGCACGCTGCACCAGGGCCGCCGCGACCGCGGAGTCCACCCCGCCGGACAGACCACAGATGGCCAGACCGTCGCCGATCTGGTCGGAGACCTGGTCGATGAGTGCGTCGGCGATGTTGGCGGCGGTCCAGTCGGCCTCGAGCCCGGCGATCTCGTAGAGGAAGCGGGTCAGGATCTGCTGACCGTGCGGGGTGTGCAGCACCTCCGGGTGGTATTGCACACCGGCCATCCGGCGCGCGACGTTCTCGAACGCGGCGACCGGCGCACCGGGCGTCGAGCCGGTGACGGTGAATCCCTCCGGCGCCTCCTGCACGGCGTCGTTGTGGCTCATCCACACCGGCTGAGTGCTGGACAGGCCCTGGTGCAGGAGCCCCTCGTCGGTGAGAGTCAGTGTGGTGCGCCCGAATTCGCGCCCACCGGTGTTGGCCACCCGGCCACCCAGTACCGCGGCCATGGTCTGGAATCCGTAGCAGATACCGAAGACCGGGAGGTCGAGGTCGAGGATCGCCGGATCCAGTCGCGGGGCGTCCTCGGCGTACACCGAGGCGGGCCCACCGGAGAGGATCAGCGCCACCGGGTCCTTGGCCTTGAACGCCTCGATACCCGCGTCGTGCGCGATCACCTCGGAGTAGATCCGCGCCTCACGGACACGGCGCGCGATCAGCTGCGCGTACTGGGCACCGAAGTCGACGACGAGCACCGGGCGCGGGCCGTCGATGAATCCCTGCGAATCGGTCACAGGGCGAGTCTAGTGGCACCGCCGGACACCGGGCGGTTCACCCTGCGCGCCCTGGCGGATCGCGGACCCCGATCGTCGTGGAATACTCATCTTTCGCAATGACTACTTCTGATACCCGGCCCAGTGCCTGGTCACTGACCATCGCCGACATCACCCAGGCGGCGGTATTCGCCGCGCTGATTGCCGCACTCGGCCTGCCCGGCACCATCACCGTGGGCACCGCCGGCGTGCCCATCACCTTCCAGACGCTCGGCGTGATGCTCGCCGGGGCGATCCTCGGCCCCAAGAAGGGCACGCTGTCGGTGGTCATCTTCATGGTGCTCGCGATCGCCGGCCTGCCGATCCTCTCCGGCGGCCGCAACGGGCTGACCGCGTTGAGCTCCCCCACCGCGGGTTTCTTCGTCGGCTTCCTGCCGGGAGTGATCGTCATCGGCGTACTGACCGCACTGATGATGTGGACGCGCGCCCGATCGCAGACGGTGCCGCGGTATCGGGTGCTGCCCGGCATCGTCATCAACATCATCGGCGGGATTCTCGTGGTGTACATCTGCGGCACCATCGGCCTGATGATCCGCGCCGACATGACGCTGTGGGCGGCGATCGCCGCGAACGGCTGGTTCATCCTCGGCGACGCGATCAAGGCCGTCGTCACCGCCTTGGTCGCCGCCCAGGTCCACCGCGGATGGCCGGGTCTGATCGGCCCGCTGCGGCGACCGACCCACGAGGCCTCCCCGTCGAACTGACCGCGACCGGACCGCCATCGTGATCGAGTTCCGCGACATCACCCACGCCTTCGGTGCCCGCACCGTGCTGCGCGAGGTGTCGCTGACACTGTCGGAACATCGCATCGGGATCGTCGGCGCCAACGGCAGCGGCAAATCGACCCTGGTGCGAATGATCAACGCGCTCGTCGTCCCCGACCACGGCACGGTGACGGTCAACGGGATCGACGCGCGACGCCACAAACGACGCGTCCGCCGCGAGGTCGGCTTCATCTTCTCCGACCCCGACCGGCAGATCATCATGCCGACCGTCGCCGAGGACATCGAGCTCTCCCTCACCCGCACCGAACTGAACAGAACCGAACGCGCCGAACGCACCCGGACCGTGCTCGACCGGTTCGGGTTGGCCGACCACGCCGACTCCCCCGCCGGACGGCTCTCCGGCGGCCAGAAACAACTCCTCGCCCTGGCATCGGTGTTCGTCACCGAACCCGCGGTGATCGTCGCCGACGAACCGACCACCCTGCTGGATCTGCGCAACGCCCGGATGTTGCGCGCGGTGTTCGCCGGACTGACCGAGCAACTCATCGTCGTCAGTCACGACCTCGACCTCGTCTCCGACTTCGACCGCGTCCTGGTGATGGACGACGGACGCATCGTCGCCGACGACGAGCCCACACCGGCACTGCGCCACTACCGGGAGATGATGACGTGAATCCGCTGGGCACCTACCGTCCGGGACACTCACCGCTGCACCGGCTCTCGCCCGGAATCAAGCTGGTCGGGCTCGCCGTGGCGATCCTGGCGATCTCCCTGGCCGTACGCTCACTGCCCGCGCTGGGCATTGCCACACTCGCCGTGGCGGCGCTCTACGCGCTGGCCGGGATCGGACCGGTCACCGCCTGGCGCCAGTTCCGGCCCACCCTGTGGATCCTGGTGTTCATCTTCGCTTTCCAGTGGATCTTCACCGACGCGCGGCGCGCGCTGCTCGTGTGCGGAATCCTGGCGCTGTCGGTGCTGCTGGCGGCGGTGGTCACCCTGACCACCCGGACCACCGACATGCTCGACTCACTGACCCGCGGATTGCAGCCCTTGCGGCGCTTCGGGGTTCGCACCGACCTCATCGCGATCGCCCTGGCACTCACGATCCGCGCGATCCCCCTGATGGTCGAGATCGCCGGTCAGGTCGACGAGGCCCGACGGGCTCGCGGCCTACGCCCCGGACCTCGAATCCTGGTGGCGCCCATCGTGCTCGGCGCCCTGCGCACCGCCGACGGATTCGCCGAGAGCCTCTCGGCACGCAGCCTGGACTGACCGCGCCGCTCGCTACGCTCCCGGCGCCGAACCCACCCGGCCCGCTCGCTACGCTCCCGGCGCCGAACCCACCCGGCCCGCTCGCTACGCTCCCGGCGCCGAAGGCAATTCGACCCGCTCAACCGGCGTGATCGGCAAACGCAACGCCCCCGGCGCATCCGCGGGCACCACGGGCGCAGCAGGTGCCACCGGTTGCAGTCGCGTATATCCCGCACCCTGTTCCGGCCGGGTGTCGATCTCACCCTTGTTGGGCCAGAACGCCATTGCGCGCTCGGCCTGGGCGCAGATCGACAACGACGGATTCACACCGAGATTGGCCGAGATCGACGCGCCGTCGGTGATGTGCAGCGTCGGGTAGTTCCAGACGCGGTGATAAGGGTCGATGACACCATTCGCCGGATCGTCGGAGATCGCGCACCCACCGAGATAGTGGGCGGTCAGCGGCATGTTGACGATGTCACCCCATGTGCCGCCGGCCATCCCGCCCGGGAGTTTGTCGGCGATCCGACGGGTGGCCTCGTTGCCCTTGGGAATCCAGGTCGGATTGGGCTCACCGATCCCCTGCCTGCTGGTGATGTAGCGCAGCGGTCCGCGCCTGCGCACGAAGGTGGTCAGCGAATTGTTGTTGTTCTGCATCACCAGGGCGATCACGGTGCGCTGACTCCACTTGCGCACCACCAGAATCCGGGCGAGCAGGAACGGATTGCGGGCCACCGCGGCCAGGAACTGACCGAATCGTTGAGCCGGGGTGCCACCGTCGGTGAGCAGCGTCTGCAGATAGGCGATGGCGTTGGACCCCTTGCCGTAGCGGACGGGCTCGATGTGCGTGTTCGGCTCCGGATGGAACGACGAGGTGATCGCGACACCGTGCGAATAATCGTGCTGGGGATCGTATCGAGCCGCATTCGCACCGAGGATCGATTCGGAGTTGGTGCGGGTCAGACGCCCCATGGCATCCGAGATCGCGGGCAGGGTGCGCTCCTTGGCGTGATGGAGCAGACGCTGGGTGTTGAAGGTCCCCGCCGCGACGATCACCTGCGACGCGGTGTAGGTGCGGCTGCGCCGGCCCAGCGGACCCCACGACGACGAGCCGTGCGTGCTCACCTCCCAGGTACCGTCGGCCCGTCGGGACAGTCCGTCGACGGTGGTGCGGTCGATGATCGTCGCCCCGTTGCGTTCGGCCAGCCCGAGGTAGTTCTTCATCAGGGTGTTCTTCGCGCCGACCCGGCAACCGGTCATACAGGCGCCGCATTCGGTGCACGCGGTGCGCTCGGGACCCGCCCCGCCGAAGTACGGGTCGGGGACGGTCTGTCCGGGACGACCGGCCAGGCCGACCTTCTCCCCGAAGAACACACCGACCGGGGTCGAGGTGAAGGTGTCGCCGACACCCATCTCGTCGGCGACCTCACGCATGACGCGGTCCGATTCGGTGAACGTCGGATTGGTGACCACCCCGAGCATCCGCCGCGCCTGGTCGTAGTACGGCGACAGTTCGTCCTCCCAGTCGGTGATGTGATTCCACTGGGGATCGGTGAAGAACGGGGTGGGCGGCTTGTACAGGGTGTTCGCGTAGTTGAGCGAGCCGCCGCCGACACCCGCACCGGCGAGGATCATCACGTCCTTGAGGGCGTGGATGCGCTGGATTCCGTAGAGGCCGAGCTTGGGTGCCCAGAGCCACTTGTTGAGCCGCCAGCTGGTCTTGGCAAAGTCCTCGTCGTCGAAGCGGCGACCCGCTTCGATCACGCCGACCCGGTACCCCTTCTCGACCAGGCGCAGCGCGCTGACGCTGCCGCCGAAGCCGGAACCGATGATGAGCACGTCGAAGTCGGGTGAACCATGGTGGGCTGCCATGGCGAACATTCTAACGCCGATTGTCACATTGAGTGATGGGGGTCTCCTTTTCCCCTCAGCGGTGAATCGTCAACCCGACCTTCTGGAACTCCTTGAGATCGGAGTACCCCGCTTTGGCCATCGAACGACGAAGTGCGCCAACCAGATTCAACTCCCCGTAGGGGTCGGCGGACGGGCCGGTGAGAATCTGTTCGAGGGTCGGTCGGCCGTCGGGCGTGGCCACCTGCAGCAGGGCCCCGCGTGGGGTGTCGGGATGCGCTGCCGCCGACGGCCAGTACCAGCCCCGCCCCGGGGCCTGCGCCGCGGCGGCCAGCGGAGTGCCGAGAACGGCCGCGTCGGCTCCACAGGCGATCGCCTTGGCCAGGTCGCCGGAGGTGTGGATGTCGCCGTCGGCGATGACGTGAACGTACCGTCCGCCGGTCTCGTCCAGATAGTCCCGTCGGGCGGCGGCGGCGTCGGCGATCGCGGTGGCCATCGGCACCCCGATGCCCAGGACCTCTCCGGTGGTGGTGGCGCCCGCGGTGGAGCCGTACCCGACGATGACGCCGGCGGCGCCGGTACGCATCAGGTGCAGCGCGGTGCGATGATCGTGCACCCCGCCGGCGATGACGGGGATGTCGAGGTCGGCGATGAAGGTCTTGAGATTGAGCGGATGTTCGGCGCCCTGCACGACGTGCTCGGCGGAGATGATCGTGCCGTGCACCACCAGAACCTCGACACCACCGGCCACCAGGGCCGGGGTCAGTTCGGGAGCGTGCTGGGGGCTGACGCGCACGGCGGTGGTCACCCCGGCCTCGCGGATGGTGGCCACGGCCGCACCGAGCAGATCGGGATCCAGCGGCGCCGCATGCAGTTCCTGCAGGCGCCGCACCGCGGCCTGCGGATCGGGATCGGTGGTCGCCACCTCGACCAACTCGGCGATCTTGTCCTCGACGTCGCGATGACGCGCCCAGAGCCCTTCACCGTTGATGACGCCGAGAGCGCCGAGTCGTCCGAGTTCGATGGCCACCGCCGGCGAGACCAAGGCGTCTGTCGGATGACTCAGGATCGGCGCCTCGAAACGGTAGGCGTCGATCTGCCACGCCGTCGAGACGTCCTTGGATGACCGGGTCCGCCGCGACGGAACGATGCTGACGTCGTCGAGTTCGAAGGTCTGCCGCGCCGTCCGGCCCATGCCGAGGTCCACGAGGTCACGCACCGATGCGCCTTTCTGTCCGGCGCACTGTCGTTGCAACGCACGCCACGAGGGTCTTCTGGGCCCGCCACGTGCGGACCGGTGAACTTGCGGGTCGGACTCGTCGAGGCGAACTCAGCGAGAATAGTAGTTGGGCGCCTCGGCGGTCAGGGTGATGTCGTGCGGATGGGACTCCTTGAGTCCGGCCGCGGTGATCTGGACGAAGCGCGCCTTCTGCAGCTCCGGGATGGTGGTGGCACCGGTGTAACCCATCGCGGCACGCAGGCCACCGACGAGCTGATGGATCACCTGGTTCAGCGGACCCCGGAACGGGACCCGACCCTCGATGCCCTCCGGGACGAGCTTCTCCTCCTTGAGGACGTCGTCCTGGAAGTAGCGGTCCTTGGAGTAGGACTTGCCCTGCCCGCGGCCCTGCATCGCACCGAGTGATCCCATGCCTCGGTAGCTCTTGAACTGCTTGCCGTTGACCAGGATCAGATCGCCCGGCGCCTCGGCGGTACCGGCGAGCAACGAGCCGAGCATGGCCGTCGACGCACCGGCGGCCAGCGCCTTGGCGATGTCGCCGGAGTACTGCAGGCCGCCGTCGGCGATCACCGGCACGCCCGCGGCCTGACACACGGTCACCGCCTCGAGGATCGCGGTGATCTGCGGGGCCCCCACACCGGCGACGACACGGGTGGTGCAGATCGAGCCCGGACCCACGCCGACCTTCACCGCGTCGGCGCCGGCGTCGATGAGTGCCTGCGCCGCCTCACGGGTGGCGACGTTGCCGCCGACGACCTCGACCCGGTCGCCGACCTCCGATTTCACCTTGGACACCATGTCGAGCACCAGCCGGTTGTGGGCATGGGCGGTGTCGACGATGATCACGTCGACACCCGCGTCGGCGAGTGCCATCGCCCGATCCCACTGCGTGTCGCCGGTACCCACGGCCGCGCCGACGAGCAGCCGGCCGTCGGAGTCCTTGGTGGCGAACGGGTGTTGCTCGGTCTTGACGAAGTCCTTGACGGTGATCAGCCCGGTCAGTTTGCCGTTGCCGTCGACGATCGGCAGCTTCTCGACCTTGTTGCGCCGCAACAGACCCAGGGCGGCCTCCGCGGAGACGCCCTCCTGGGCGGTGATCAACGGGGCCTTGGTCATCACCTCGGCGACCGGACGGTCCTGATCGACCTCGAAGCGCATGTCGCGGTTGGTGATGATGCCGACGAGCTCGCCCTTCTCGTCGACCACGGGCAGCCCCGAGATCCGGTAGCGCGCACACATCGCGTCGACCTCGGCGAGGGTGTTGTGCGGTGAGCAGGTGACCGGGTCGGTGACCATGCCGGCCTCGGAGCGCTTGACCGTCTCGACCTGGGCGGCCTGGTCGGCGATCGACAGATTGCGGTGCAGCACACCCATGCCGCCGGCCCTGGCCATCGCGATGGCCATACGGGATTCGGTGACGGTGTCCATTGCCGAACTCACCAACGGCACCCGCAGGGAGATGTTCTTGGTCACCCGCGAGGACGTGTCGGCCTCGCTGGGGATCACATCTGATGCCGCGGGCAGCAACAGGACGTCGTCGAAGGTGAGGCCGAGCATTGCGACCTTGCCGGGATCGTCTCCACCGGTGCGAACGTGGGTCATCGGTCCATGGTATCGGGCAACCGGAGCCACAACCCAATGCGGCGATCGGAGCTCGCGCGTGACCCCTGTGGAGCATGCACGGATCGACCGTCGAACTGTGGAACCGATGCGGCGCAGGTCACGCCATATCGGTTACGGTGGAGGTGTGCGTGACCACTTGCCACCAGGACTTCCGCCCGACCCGTTCGCCGATGATCCCAGCGATCCCGCGTCGGCGTTGGACTCGATGGAGCCCGGCATCCCCCTCGATGAGAACGAGCGGGTGGCGGTCGAAGAAGATCTCGCGGATCTGGCCGTCTACGAAGCGCTTCTGGCCCACCGTGGGGTCCGTGGCCTCGTCGTCGTCTGCGAGGACTGCCACGAAGACCATTACCACGACTGGGATATGTTGCGAGCCAACCTTTTACAACTTCTGATCGACGGCACCGTACGTCCGCACGAGCCCGCCGTCGACCCGCGCCCCGACGACTACGTCACGTGGGACTACTGCCGCGGTTACGCCGACGCGCACAACCACCTCGGCGACGAACGCTGAGCTTGACCCCAACGACACCCCCGAGGCGAGACCACCGATCGGGGGTGTCGACCGAATCCCGCAGACGTCGAATGAGGCAGACGTCAATCGGGCCGACGACGATCAGCCTGCCGGCGTGGTCGTGGTGGTCGTTGCCGTCGTCGGTGTCGGTGAACTGGTCGGCGTCGTGGTCGTGGGGGTGGTGCTCGGCGTCGTCGACGGCTCCGAGGGAGCGCTGGTCTGATCCGAGGTCTGCGGGGCACTGGTCTCGGCGCCACTGGTATCGGGAGCGGTGGTACCCGGGCCCTGCGGCGTCGGCGCTGCGGGCGCGCCCGACTCGTCGGACTGCAGCCGGGTGATCCACTGATTCATCTGATCCCGGGTCTGCGAGTCTCGCACCGGCCCCATCTTCGTCTGCGCCCGCGCAATGAGCTGCTGTGCATGTGTGAGATCGCCGGAGGCGAGTGCCGCCTCGGCCTGCTCCAGGTCCGAACGCACGTCGTAGGCGGCCTGCGTCTCCGATGCGGCCTGCGCGAACACGACCTTCTTGACACCCCACAGCGAGTCGCCCGGCTGGGCTCCCTCGCTCACCACGGTCAGGCCGGCCGCGGCGACCACCGCGATCGCCGCCGCACCGGCAACGACGCGCAGCGAGCGCACCACCCTGCCACCACGGCGCGCACCCGAGCGCGCGGCCATGGCGCGCTCGACCTCGGCAACACCGGGGATCGGCGGTGCGGGTTCGGAGAGAACCTCGTGGCGCCAGCCCGACAGCAGTGCAGCCAGCTGATACTCGGTGTCGTCACGGGTGGGCGTGGGCACGTCATGGGAGAGCGCTTCGATGAACGCGTCGTCGAAGTGCACCTGCCGTAGATCGATGTCGGCTCGTCGCTCGTCCTCGTCGGATACGCCGTAACGGCCGTACCCGCCGCCATGCGGCCCGACCCCGGAACCCGGTACGCCCCCCGACGGCTGCGGGCCCGGCATGGGCCGACGCCGATCATGCTCGTCGTTCATTGCGTCGTCCACCTGCCTTCCTCAGCTCGTCTTTCAGTTTCGCCAGTGCTCGATGTTGGGCGACGCGCACCGCTCCCGGCGTGCTGCCGACCGCGTCGGCGGTCTCCTCGGCGGACATCCCGACCACCAGTCGCAACACGAGGATCTCGCGCTGCTTGTCGGGTAACACCGACAGCAGTTGTCGCATCCGTCGGCTGGCATCGGAGTCCAATGCCATCTCCTCGGGCCCGCCGAGGACCGTGGTGACATCGGGAACCGCCTCCACCGGATCGGCCTTGACCCGACCGGCGACCCGCATCGCGTCGGCGACCTTGTGGGACGCGATGCCGTAGACGAAGGCCATGAACGGTTTGCCCTGATCCTCATATCGGGGCAGCGCGGTCATCACCGCCATCAACGCCTCCTGCGCAATGTCATCCGCGGAGAACAAGTGGCGCTCTCCGACTCCGATTCGCCCTCGGCAGTAGCGCAGGATGGGCTCGTGCACACTCTCGAGAACTGACGTGAGAGCCACACGATCGCCCTGCCTCGCGGCACGGACGGCGGCGTCCAGCTCATCACCCGTCAGTTTCATCGTCAGTCGAGATCCCCGTGTTACATAGTGTGTGGCGGACCTCACCTGGTCCGATGTGGTGCCATGACGGCCTGAACAGCGGCGCCGCCCTGCGCGGGGACTGCCATGCGGGCGCGGCGAACCCCAAATACCTTAGCGATCGTTCGCCGACGTCACGAACGGCATGCCGCGCGCGACCAGCAATCGATGCAGATCGTTGACAGACATGCCGGTCGACGACACCGACCCGACGGGTCCCGAATCCGGCGAGTCGCCGAGTCCTTGCAACAGCGACGATGCCGCCCAGCACAGCGGAAGCAAGCCCCCCTCGGCCGCCTGATCACGCAACGCCGCCGCCTCGAGTCGGGCCTGCTCGGTAGCCCCAGCGCCGGCGCGCGCAGCCGCGAGAACCAGCCCGGTCTTGATCCGATGCCGCTCGGTTCCCCGGTCCGCGCGGGCGGCGAGTTGTGCCTGCGCCCGCTCGGCGACCTCGAGCGCATGCTCCGCGTTGTCGGTGTACAGAGCCCACTCCGCGCGCACCCAGAGGAGCCGCAGCCGACACCGCGCCTCGGACAGCCACGGGCCCTCACCGAGATCGTCGGGCCTTCCGAGGACGACATCGGCCCGTTCGAGGAGTCGATGCGAGACACCGAACCGCAGCAACCCCAGATTGTCGGCGGCGAGATTGACCAGGGTGTCGGCCAGGGCGGCGCGATTCCACATCGGCACCCCGTGAGGTGATGGCGCCCCGGCGGCATCGACGACCGCCAGCGCCCGCGAGTCCAGGGCCCGTGCGTCGCGATGACGGCCCGACTGCCGGTAGAGCGACGCCGCGGTGGTCGTGGCGAGCGCCGCGAGCGGACCGTCGCCGGCACGCCGAGCATCGACCGTCAGCTCCGAGAGCGCGGTCAACGAGGACGCCCCGCGACCCAGCGCACCGAGCTCGACCGCCGCACACCACCGCCGCAGGAGCTCATCACCAGCGAAAACGTGTCCGGTGTCACCGTCCGGCGCCCCAGTTAGCATGAATTTAACTCGGCGACACAATTGTTAAAAATCGCGGCGGCATCAACGGGTGATGACGTGACGGTTTCGGTCAGGTTAATCGAATATCTTGGCCGGTCCTGTCGCACCATTTCTGCACACCCTCCCGTTTCTCTCCGGAAACTCCAATACGCACTGCTCACCCCGCATCTCCGCAGGCCACGGACGCCCCCGGAACACCGGCCCGCACGGCTGTGCTAGCGCCGGACCCGTGGCTAACGCCACGTTAACAATGGCGGAATCTTTTCGATCATTTCCCGCTGATTGACGGTATTGACGTTGTTTCTCGGGCCCGCTTACTGTTCTCTTACGTCGCCGGAAACGACCACGACAACGACCGTCATGAACTCCACACCGGCGCCACCGTCGGATCACGTCGCGACTCGACGCCCACAAGGTCGAAGCGAGTCCACGCCCTTGCAGAAGGAGATGCTGCCATGCCTGCACCGAACCACCTCCCCGGCCCCAACGCCGACGTCTGGGATTGGCAGATGCACGGCCTGTGCCGTGGCGTCGAATCATCGATGTTCTTTCATCCCGATGGTGAACGCGGCCGGGCCCGCGCGCAGCGCGAACGGCGCGCCAAGGAGATGTGCCATCAGTGCCCGGTGATCGCGCAATGCCGCGAGCACGCACTTGCCGTGGCCGAACCGTACGGAATCTGGGGCGGACTGTCGGAATCCGAGCGCAGCATGCTGATGAAGCGAGGAGTCGGACGCCGCATGGCGAGCTGACCGCGCAGCCGTCACAACCGGGCACGACGACTCCCGGAAACACACGTCGTCGACACGACTTCACAACACGAACTCGACAGAACACGAACTCCGCAGGCACAAGCCTCACAACATGACGATGCCGGGGTGATCACCACGTGGTGATCACCCCGGCATCGTCATGAAGAAACCGTCGTGAAGAGACCGACCGTCAGTGCGCGTGCCCGTGGCCGTGACCGGCGTCGGCAGCCGCCTCCGGCTTGTCGGTGACCGCGGTCTCGGTGGTGAGAACCATCCGGGCCACCGACGCGGCGTTGACAACCGCCGAGCGGGTCACCTTGACCGGGTCGATGATGCCCTCGGCAACCAGATCGCCGTAGGTCAGGGTGGCAGCGTTGTAGCCCTCCCCCGTCCCGGACTCGGCAACCCGGTTCACCACGACCGCTCCGTCGACACCGGCGTTGGTGGCAATCCAGAACAGCGGCGCCTTGACGGCCTCGCGAACAACCCGCACGCCGAGCGCCTCGTCGCCGGGCAGCGAGTCGGCGAGAGCGTCGAGTACCTTGGCGGCCTGCACGATGGCCGAACCGCCACCGGCGATGATGCCCTCCTCGACCGCGGCCTTGGCCGCCGCAACCGCATCCTCGACGCGGTGCTTGCGCTCCTTGAGCGCGGTCTCGGTGGCCGCCGCGACCCGGATCACCGCGATACCGCCGGACAGCTTCGCAAGACGCTCGGCGAGCTTCTCACGATCCCAGTCGGAGTCACTGCTCTCGATCTCGCGGCGCAACTGCGCGGCGCGATCGGCGATGGCCTCCGCAGTACCGGCTCCCTCGACGATCGTCGTGGTGTCCTTGGTGACCACCACACGCCGCGCCGAGCCGAGCAGGTCGAGCTCAGCGGTCGCCAAACTCAACCCGATGTCGGAGGAGATGACGGTCCCGCCGGTGACCACGGCGAGATCCTCCAGGAACGCCTTGCGACGGTCACCGAAGAACGGGGCCTTCACCGCCACGGCCTTGATCGTCTTGCGGATCGAGTTGACGACGAGCGTCGACAGCGGCTCACCCTCGACGTCCTCGGCGATGATCAGCACCGACTTGCCGGCATTGACGATCTTCTCCAGCAACGGCAGGAAGTCCGGCAGCGAGCTGACCTTGTCGCGGTACAGCAACACCAGCGCGTCCTCGAGAACCGCTTCCTGCGCGTCGGCATCGGTCACGAAGTACGGCGACAGGTAACCCTTGTCGAACTGGACGCCCTCGGTGACATCGAGTTCGGTACTCAGGCCCGAACCCTCTTCCACGGTGACAACGCCATCAACGCCGACGGTCTCCATCGCCTTACCGACCATCTCGCCGATCTCGGCGTCCCGCGACGACACGGTGGCGACCTGAGAGATCGCCTTCTGCCCCTCGACGGGTGTCGCCGTACGCAGCAGTTCGGCGCTCAGGGCGTCGGCGGCCTTGCCGATACCGGCGCCGAGCGCGATCGGACCCGCACCGGCAGCGACATTGCGCAGACCCGCCGACACGATCGCCTGCGCGAGAACGGTCGCGGTGGTGGTGCCGTCGCCGGCCACATCGTTGGTCTTCGTCGCAACCGACTTGACCAGCTGCGCACCCAGATTCTCGAAGGGATCTTCGAGATCGACGTCACGCGCGATGGTGACACCGTCGTTGGTGACACTCGGCCCGCCAAAAGCCTTGGCGAGCACCACATGGCGGCCACGAGGCCCCAGCGTCACCTTCACCGTGTCGGCGAGTTGATTGATGCCGCGTTCGAGCGCGCGGCGCGCCTTTTCATCGAATTCGATCTGTTTGGACATGAGTTTCTGTACTTTCTGCGATCGCTCCGCGAGTCGCGGTGTTCGCGCCTCAAGTCGCCGCTCTTCGTCGTCGCCGGCTTGTCGCCACGCTCCTCGCCGGCTCCTCCTGCATCGCGGCGCGACGCGAACACATGAAGGAGCGGCAAACGCACGAGAGATAGGGAGTGATGCGCGAACAGGTGGTGGGGGTCGGGAATGAAGCGTTCTGCGTGACCGATGCGGTCAGGCAACTCCGCCCCGGTGACCCAAGGGGCACCGGGGCGGAGAGAGGTTCACGAATTCTCGTGTCGCTCCAACGCGTTGCGTTCTTACTTGCCGATGACCGCGAGCACGTCGCGCGCCGACAGGATCAGGTACTCCTCGCCGGCGTACTTGATCTCGGTGCCGCCGTACTTGCTGTAGATGACGGTGTCGCCTTCCTTGACGTCGACCGGGACACGGTTGCCCTGCTCGGTCACCCGTCCCTCACCGACTGCGATGACGGTGCCTTCCTGCGGCTTCTCCTTGGCGGTGTCCGGGATGACCAGACCCGACGCGGTGGTCGTCTCGGCCTCAACGGCCTGCACCAGGATCTTGTCCTCAAGCGGCTTGATGTTCACGCTCGCCACGATGTCAGTCCTCAACTTTCTCGTTCGAGAAGTGGATGTACTTGTTGCAGTTGACCTGCATTGGGGGGCTCTGCCACAAACCTCGTCGTCGCGGGTGCCGAGGTTCACAACACAGTGCCTATTGGCACTCTATACATGCGAGTGCCAGCACTCAAGGGCGGCGGGTGCAAAAGTCTCAGCAGTGCGCACATGCTTGCGGCGCGGGCACCTCCGCCACAGCCGCGGCCGGCGTTCCGAGAGGATCGACCGCAGGCTCGCCCGAGGACCCTCCGCTCGTGGCCGCATCGCGCCGGCCGAACCAACTCACCGCCACCGCGCCGACCAGACCGACCACCGACAGTGCGCTGACCAGCCAGATCGCCGTGGTCATCCCGCCGAGCAACTCGCCGGGCCGGTTGCGCTCCCCCGAGCTGGAGAGCACGGCGGTCACCACGGCGAGCATCACCGCCCCGCCGATCTGCACACTGGTGTTGACCAGACCGGAGGCCAGTCCCTGTTCGTCGTCGTCGACGCCGGCGGTCCCCTGAGAGGTCACCGACGGGAACGTGAGCGCGAAACCGATGCCGAGCAGGATGATGGTCGGCAACAGGAAATCCGCATAGCCCATGCCCGGTTGGGCGCGCGCGAACCAGAGGTAGCCGCCGAGGAACGCCGCGAATCCCAGCACCATCAGCAGCGGTGTGGGCACACGGTCGAGTACCCGGTCCATCCGGGTCGCACTGGCCGCGACGATCAGCCCGGCCGGCAAGAAGCCGAGCGCCATGGCCAGCGGGGGCCAACCGAGCGAGTCCTGCAGGTACAGCGTGACGACGAACTGGAAGGCGACGTATCCGCCGAACATCAGCGCACCGGAGATGTTGGCGTGCACCAGCAGGTAGGAACGCAGGATACCCAGCCGCACGAGCGGATGTCGGTGTCGGATCTCGATGATCAGGAAGGCGACGGCCGACACCGCTGACGCGACGAAGGTGCCGATGGTGGCCGTCGACGCCCACCCGATCTCGGGGGCCCGGACCACCGCGAACACGAGCAGTAGCAGCGCTGCGGTGCTCGTCGTCGCGCCGAGGACGTCGAACTGCGCCCAGCGGAACGCGACCCGCTCACCGCGCGGAATGACCCGCAGTCCGGCGAAGAACAGCAAGATCGCCACCGGACCCGGGAACATCAGGGTGGCCCGCCAGGACCATTCGGTGAGCAGACCGCCGAAGACCAGTCCGAGCGAGAAGCCACTGGCCCCGCAGACGGTGTAGATGCTCAGTGCGCGGTTGCGCGCCGGTCCCTCGGCGAAAGTGGTCGTGATGATCGACAACCCGGCCGGCACGGTGAACGCCGCCGCCACCCCCTTGATGAATCGCAGTGCCACGATCAGCATGTCGATATCGACGACGGCGCTGGCCACCGACGCAACTGCGAAGACGCCGAGCGCGACGAGGAAGACCCGCCGCCGTCCGAGGAGATCGCTCACCCGGCCCCCGAGCATGAGCAGACCCCCATAACCCAGGACATATCCGCTGACGATCCATTGGAGTTCGCTCTGCCCCATGCCGAGATCGGAGCCGATCGAGGGAAGGGCGACGCCGACCATCGATACGTCGAGCCCGTCGAGGAACAAGGCTCCGGCCAGCACCACGAGCAGAATCCAGGTCCGCGCCGGCCAACCCGCACCGCTCGTGACATGGCCGGCCGCCACATGCTCGGCCGGGTCGAGCGGTGACTCCTCGTGCGGCGCGCGTGGCGCCTCCGTGTGTCCCGGCGCGGCCGGGGAACCCACCTTGCGATCTGTGAATGCCATGCCGAGAACTATATGCGAACGCATCTAATGCGTCTACATTGTTTGAAGTCACATTATTTTCTCACGCATAAAATGCGGTGTCAGTGATATGCTGCGGCCATGAGCACGGCGGCAGAGGGAGACGCGACGGACGGAACCGGCGCCGCGAGTGACGACCGCGCCGACGATCTCGCCGCCGCATGGCACGATCTCTCGGTTCGCTTCCACCGCATCCAGTGCACCCTCGACCGCGAACTCCAGTCGCTGCACCAGCTGTCCTCCAGTGAATTCGAGGTCCTCGAACTCCTTTGGGGCGCAGCCGATCACAGCCTACGAATGAGCGATCTGGCCGGGCGTGTGCATCTGACGCAGAGCGCACTGTCGCGCGTGGTCGCCCGACTCGACAACGACGGACTCGTCGACCGCACGATGTGCACGACCGACCGGAGGTCGGTGTTCGCCGCACTCACCGACGAAGGGGCGCGACGCTACACCGATGCCCGGCCGACCCAACGTCGAATCCTCGCCGAGCAGTGTGTGACGTGCCCCGAGGTGTCCGGCGGCGGGTTCACCACCACCTGACGCGCCGTCCCGCCGTCACAACTGCGAGACCTGCACACTCATCCCCGGATCGGTCGCCACCGTCAGCGGCGAGGGCTGCGCGCCACCGGCGATGACGTGAGCCCCGAGTGTCGCGATCATCACCCCGTTGTCGGTACACCGGCGCGGCGTCGGGACCCGCAGGGTGATACCCGCTGCAGCACAACGTTCTTCGGCCAGAGATCGAATACGCGAGTTGGCCGTCGCCCCGCCCCCGAGCACGAGGGTGTCCACGCCGAGATCACCGCACGCGCGTACCGCCTTGAACGTCAACACGTCGGCGACCGCCTCCTGAAACGACGCCGCGACGTCGGCGATCGGTACCTCGACGCCGTCCCGTCGGCACTTCTCCACATAGCGGGCCACCGCCGTCTTGACCCCGCTGAACGAGAAGTCGTACCGGGCGTCGCGGGGTCCGGTCATTCCCCGGGGGAATGCGATCGCCTGCCGATCGCCCAGCGCGGCAACCTTGTCCAGAGCCGGTCCACCGGGGAAACCGAGGTCGAGCAGGCGGGCGACCTTGTCGAACGCCTCACCGGCGGCATCGTCGACGGTGGTACCGAGTTCGACGATCGGCTCGGCGAGATCGGTGACGTGCAGCAGGTGCGTGTGCCCGCCGGAGACCAGCAAAGCAACACATTCGGGCATCGGTCCGTGCTCCAGGGTGTCGACCGCGACATGTCCGCCGAGATGATTCATCGCATACAGCGGGACATCCCAGGCCAGCGCATAGGATTTCGCCGCGGCCACCCCGACCAGCAGCGCCCCGGCCAGACCCGGGCCGATGGTGACCGTGATGGCATCGGGACGATCGATCCCGGCCGCCGCACGAGCCCGCCGCATGGTCGGCACGATCGCCTCGAGGTGTGCGCGGGAGGCGATCTCGGGGACCACTCCCCCGAATCGGGCATGTTCGTCGACGCTGGAGGCCACCTCGTCGGCGAGCAGCACCGCCCGACCCGGCCCGTCGGTGCCCGGCTCCCAGCGCACGATCCCGACTCCGGTTTCATCGCAGGAGCTCTCGATACCCATCACGATCATGTGTGCTGCCCACCCTTGCCTGCCGAATCCAGTGACTCGTCGACGCCGGCACGACCGGAGGCCGACGGACGGATCATCGTGTAGGCGTCGGCACCCGAGGGCTGGTAGTAGCCGCGCCGCACCCCCGACGTCACAAAGCCGTTGCGCTCGTAGAGCGCGATCGCGGTGACGTTGTCGACGCGCACCTCGAGGAAGACCGGTGCGTCGACGGAGTCGGCGACCTCGAGCAGCGCATCGAGAAGCGCTCTGCCGTAACCGCGTCCGCGGTGGGTCGGCGCGACGGCGATCGTGTGGATCTCGCAGTCGAAGCTGCCCTCGGATCCGAGGGTGGAGATACCCGCGTAGCCGGCCACCTCACCCCCGGGCTCGTCCCGGGCCGCGAAATAGCGGTTGTACGGTGCATTCAGCTCTGCCCGGAAAGCCGTTGCCGGCCACGGCGAATCGCCGGCGAACATCTCCTTCTCCAGGGCGGCGCAACGCGGGATGTCGCGATAGTCGAGCACATCGATGATCGGCACACCGGCGGTCATGATGCGCCGACCTTCTTGGGTTGCTGGTCTTTTCGTTCCACCGCGTCGGGTCGGCGCAGATAGAGCGGGACGAGCGGCGGCGGGCTCTGCCCATCGGTCACCGCGATCGCGGCCGCACCGAGCAATCCGGCGGCCGAGGGAACGGTGATCACGGGATCGGCTCCGCCCCAACCACTCTGGCGTAGATGGGCAGCCGACCCGCCGACCGCGTCGACACCGGGGTCGGAGACGATCTCGGCGACGACACCGGGAGCGCTCACCTCCGGGCCACGCGCGCGGGTGAGCCCGCCGTCGCGATAGAGCGCCCAATACACCTCACGGCGACGCGCGTCGGTGAGCGCGAGCACCGTCGCCCCCGACGCGCTCACACGCCCCACGTCGTGGGCGATGGCATCGAGCGAGCAGACGCCGTACACCGGAATGTCCAGGGCGTCACCGAATCCGGCGCCGGTTGCCATTCCCACCCGTAGGCCGGTGAACGGTCCGGGCCCGGTTCCCACGACCACCGCGTCGATGCCGTCTCGGCGCACGCCCGACTCCTCGAGTACCTCGGCGATGAGCGAGGTGAGGATCTCCGCGTGGCGACGCCCGTCGGCCACCGCGCGGGCGGCGGCCACACTGCACTCGGGTGCCCCGGACGTCGTCGTGATGCGGCCGATCCCGGTGACGACGGTGTCGGTGGCGGTGTCGATCACGAGCACGGTCCGAGTACGCCCGGCCGGAGTGCGTCGGGTTGGAGTGCATCCAACTGCCGCGGTACCGGTGACCGTCTGCGCCGATGGTGTCGATTCCGGTGTGCTCATGGATGATTCACCCATTCCCAACTCGCGTGCCGCACGTCGGTGTCGGGGTCACGGACCAGACGTACCAGCAGATGTCGCTCGGCCAGACGTTCAGCCACCCCCTCGCCCCACTCGACCACCACGACGGCGTCGGCGAGGTCGGTGTCGAGGTCGAGTGCGTCGAGTTCCTCGAGCCCACCGAGCCGATAGGCGTCGACGTGAATCATGCCGGGCCGGCCGGCCGCGGTCGGCCGGTGTTCGCGCGCGATGATGAACGTCGGTGAGGAGACCGGGCCCGCGACGTGCAGCCCGCGCCCGATGCCGCGGGCGAGGGCGGTCTTGCCCGCCCCCAGTGGTCCGTCCAGGATCACCAGGTCGCCAGCCGAAAGCCCCTGCGCGAGTTCTTCTCCGAATGTCTCGGTGTCGGCGACCTCCGGGAGTTCGCGGGTCTGCGGACCGTCGATGTGGGTGCTCATGCGCGTTGCCTCCGTTGCCACCAGCGGCGCCGCGGAGCTCCGCGCGCCGGGCGTGCACGCTCGACGAGGTCGGCGATCGCGTCGGTGACACGGTCGGGTGCCTCCATCTGCACCATGTGCCCGGCGCCGACGACCACCTCCATTCGCGAGTCGGTGCCGAGTTCGCCGTAGAGCTGCAGCGAGTTGGGCAACGGCGTCATCCGGTCCTCGTCGCCGCACACGACCACCGAGGGCACCTGGGCGATCACCGGAACACCCATCCATTCGTCATGACGCTCCAGTGCGTTGAGGAAGTTGACCACCGTCACGATGGGTGTGTTCTGAATCATCTTCTCCACCGCCCGTCCGGCAGCCGGGCTGTGGAAGTCCGGGCCGAAGCTGGCGGCCACGAGCACCGGCTCGAGGAGCAGCCGGGTGAGGTCGCGGCCGGCCTCGATGACCCGCGGGGTGTTGCGGGCGGCCACCGCGAACCCGTCGAGCAGTGGATTGCGCAGTCCCCGACCGAGTCCGGCCTCGGTCAGACCGCTGGCTGCGGTCGCCACGAGCGCCACTCCCGCGACCCGGCCATCGGCGGCGAAGAGCTGCGGATACCGCCGCGCCAGCGCCATCAGCGTCATCCCGCCCATCGAGTGACCGACCAGCACCACCCGACCCTCGGGAGCCGTCGCATCGAGGATGTCGACCGCGTCGTCGGCGAGTTGCTGCATCGTGCACGTGTCCGCCGGCGCCTCGCCGCTGCGACCGTGGCCCCGATTGTCGTAGAACACCATGCGAATTCGGCGATCGGCCCACCGTTGCGCCAAGGCGTAGCGCTGAAAATGCCAGCTCGCCAGCCGCAGGCTGAACCCGTGCACGAAGATCACGGTCAATTCCGGGGTCTCGTCCGGCTCGAGGCCACCGAGGTCGACGGTGCGCACCGCCAGCTCCACGCCGTCGGCCGCGGTCACCGTCGACGCCCGATCCTGATACATCGTGGTGAAATCGATCCCCTGATAGGGATCATGGCCTCGTCGGATACGACGCCGGGTGGCGCTGCGCGCGGCTCCCGCGGCGGCCAGCCCGCCGAGGGTCACCACCCCGGCGAGACCCGCTGCCAGGCCGACACGCTCGGTGGAGTTCACCACGTCGCCTCCTGCCGCCGGGACGAGACGTACTCGCGGCGCGCTCGTCCGCCGATCCGCGCGAGGATCTCGTAGTCGATGGTGCCGATCGTCTCGGCCCATTCCGCCGCGGTGGGTCCGCCGTCGGCGCCGGTGCCGAACAGCTCGGCGATGTCGCCCTCACTCACGCCGCCACCGTCGGGGCCGAGGTCGATCACGAACTGATCCATGCACACCCGGCCGATCTGACCGAAGAGCCGATCACCGATTCGGACGCGCAGCCGTCCCGAGGCGAGTCGTGGTACCCCGTCGGCGTATCCGGCCGGAATCACCGCGATCGTGGTGTCGTGCTCGGCAGTCCAGGTGTGACTGTAGGAAACCCCTTGTCCGGCCGGGATTCTCTTCACCAGCGCCACCTCGGCACGCAGACTCATCGCCGGGATCAGCCCGAATTCCCGTCCGAGGATCGGCACCCCACCGTAGAGGGCGATACCGGGCCGCACGAGATCGCGCGCGAGGTCCGGGCGAGTCAGTGCCGCAGGAGAGTTCGCAATGTGCATCACCTCCGGCGGCGCGCCGAGGCGGACCAGGTCGGCGCGCGCGTCGTCGAGACGCTCGGCCTGCAGCGAGTTCAACGGGTGCTCGGGTTCGTCGCCGCGGGCGAGGTGACACATCAGCGCTCGTACCCGGACGGCGTCCTCGGCGACGGCCTTCGCGAGATCGTCGGCGAAATCCGCCCATTCATCCGGCGCCACCCCGCTGCGCCCGAGGCCGGTGTCGAGTTTGACGGTGACCGTGGCCGAGCTACCCCGTGCTCGGGCCGCCTCGAGGACGGCCGCGAGCTGACGGCGGGACGAGAGCGCGACGTCGAGGTCGGCGTCGATGGCGGCGGCGAAATCGGCACTGTTGGTGTGCAGCCAGCACGTGATGTGCTCGGTGACGCCCGCGGCCCGGAGCGCGAGTCCCTCGCCGATCACCGCGACACCCAGTTCGGCCGCTCCGGCATCCAGGGCCGCACGCGCCACCGGCACCGCACCGTGCCCGTACCCGTCGGCCTTGACCACGGCGATCACACCCGCACCCGATGCCTCGCGCACCACGCCCACGTTGTGGGCGATCGCGTCGAGGTCGACGACGACGGCCAGGGCCGAGCCGTGCTGCCCGGAACCGGGCGGTGGTGAGGTGGTCATCGCCGCCATTGTCCCAGATTTGCGAGAGCTGCCGCGGTCCGGTCTGCCGGCGTTGCCTCCACCGACTCGCGCATAACGCACGTCGTGTCGATGCGCACGCCGGGTGTCCACAGGTGGCGATCTGTCCACACCTGAGGAATTCGGTCATGCCATCGGGCCATCCGGGCACTTGACTGGGGAAAACCCCGTCGCCGAAAGGCCCTGCGCATGCACGCTCCCCGATTCCACACCCCGCACCCGCCAATGGCGCCTGCCACGTCGACGTCCGGAATCCCAGCCGGTCACAGTCCCCGCCGGCCGGCCACGAGGGTGCTGTTGCGCGGGGCGTGGATCGCCTGTGGCGCGGCCGGGGTCTGCTACCTCGTCGGTGGCGTCCTGTTCATGATCGGCGGCCTCGGCGGGCTCGACGCCGAGATCTCCGGTTCCGGCGGTCGGTGGTGGCGGCCGGTCCTGGTACTGGCGGCCGTTCACGGGGTGCAAGCGGTCCTCGGCGCGTGGACATCGATGGTGCTGGTGATCACGGCGTTCGTCTCGCGTCCCACGCGACACCCGGCGACGCCGGACCGAACGGCGCGCAACGATCCGACCGGACCGCTACCCGCGACGAGCGAATTCGTCGGCGCGGCGATCGCGAGTGGTGTGGTCACCCTGCCCGTGCTGATAGCGGGCGTGTGGTGGCTGCCGTTCTTCCTGTGACCTGAGGTTCTGGTGACCGGTGCTTATCGGGTCACGAACCGGCGAGCAACTCTCGGATCGCCGGTCGGAGTGCGCCGAGGAGCGCCGAGGCGCCGATGGGGGCACCCCGAGCCGCCACCGCGGCGGCGTGTGCATGGACCCGAGCGGCGGCGGCACCGGCCCAGATCGGCGGTAACCCGGCAGCGAGCAGTGCTCCGGCGATCCCCGAGAGCACGTCTCCCGCACCGGCAGTGGCCGCCCACGACGATCCGGCGTCGTTCCCATGGACGACGCCGTCGGAGTCGGCGACGAGGGTGATGCGGCCCTTGAGGAGTACGGTCACCCCCCATCGCCGGGCCAGCGACGAGACCGCGCCGAGCCGGTCCGGTCCGACCGGTTCGCCGGTGAGACGGGCGAATTCGCCGGCGTGCGGGGTGAGCAGGGTCGGCGCGTCACGCCCGACGACGAGATCGTGGTGGTCGGCGACGAGGGTGAGTGCGTCGGCGTCGACGAGCACGGGCAGATCGGTGCCCAGCACGGTGCGCAGCACCTCGAGTGCGGCGGCGTCGGTGCCCGCGCCGGGCCCGATCACCCAGGCCTGTACCCGGCCCGCATCGGAGAGATCCGGCACCGCAACCACTTCCGGGAAATGTTCGACGACCTCGGCGTGCGCGGAACCGACGTAGCGGGTCATGCCCGACGTGGCGGTGACGGCGGCGCCCGAGGCGAGGATCGCCGCGCCGGGATAGCGGTGCGAGCCGGCGATCACGCCGACGACACCCTGTGTGTACTTGTCGTCGTGGGCACCCGGTATCGGCCAGGCCTCGGCGATCTCGGTGTCCGACAACGAGTACAAGAAGGGGCCGCCCTGACGACCGATGGTTCCCGACAGCCCGATGTCGACCAGGTGGATTCGCCCACACTGTGGCCCGGCGAGCAGATGCGCGTTGCGCAGCACCCCGAAGGTGACGGTGACATCGGCGCGCACCGCGGGGTGATGGACCTCGCCGGTGTCGGCGTCCACGCCGGAGGGCAGATCGACCGCGACGACGGTCACGCCCGGGTCGAGCGCCGCGAACACCTCGGCGGCGTTGTCGCGCAACGGGCCTCGCCCACCGATGCCCACCACACCGTCGATGACGGCGTCGAGATCGGTGGGCAGTGCCGCAACGACACGCCCACCGCGACGCCGTAGCGCGGCCAGTCCGGCCGGGTGCGCCTTGTCGGGGGCGAGGAGCACGGCGGTCACGTCGACACCGCGGCGGGCGAGCTCCGCCCCGGCGAACAGGGCATCGCCGCCGTTGTCGCCGGCACCCACCACGAGCCCCACCCGGCGTCCGTAACATCCGCCCGTAGAAGCGAATTCACCGATGACGACCTGCGCGACACCGTGCGAGGCGCGGCGCATCAGCGTGCCGTCGGTCAGCAGGTGTCCGGTGGCGCGCTCTGCGGCCCGGACCTCTTCGGCGGTGAAGTGACTGACCGGCATGAGCGTGTCCGGATCTACTCGACCGTGACCGACTTGGCCAGGTTGCGAGGCTTGTCGACGTCGTAGCCACGGGCTTGCGCGACACTGGCGGCGAACACCTGCAACGGCACCGTCGACACCAACGGCTGCAACAGTGTCGGCGTCTTGGGGATCGGGATGAAGTGATCGGCAACGGATTTCGCCGATGCGTCGTCGTCCTCGGCGATCACGATGGTGACCGCCCCGCGTGCCTGGATCTCCCGGATATTGGAGACCATCTTCGAATGCAGGACCGCACGGCCGTCGGGTGAGGGCATCACGACGATCACCGGCAAGCCGTCCTCGATGAGTGCGATCGGGCCGTGTTTGAGCTCGCCGGCCGCGAAACCCTCCGCGTGCATGTACGCGAGTTCCTTGAGTTTCAACGCGCCCTCGAGCGCCACCGGATACCCGACGTGACGGCCGATGAACAGCACGGTGTTGTGATGGGCCAGCGAGTGGGCGAGCTCGCGCACCGGTTCCATCGTGCCGAGGACGTCGCGGACCGCCTCGATCATGTGCTCCATCGCCGCGAACTCACGGGCGACCTCGTCGGCGTACTTCGTCCCGCGAGCCTGTGCCAGAGCCAGGCCGACCATGTAGGCCGCCGCGATCTGGGCGAGGAAACACTTGGTGGAGGCCACCCCGATCTCGGGTCCGGCGTGGGTGTAGAGCACGGCGTCGGACTCGCGCGGGATCTGCGCGCCGTTGGTGTTACAGATCGCCAGCACGCGGGCCTTCTGGTCCTTGGCGTGCCGGACGGCCTCGAGGGTGTCGGCGGTCTCGCCGGACTGTGAGATCGCCACGACCAGCGTCGAGCGATCCAGCACCGGGTCCCGATAACGGAACTCGCTGGCCAGTTCGACCTCGACGGGCAGGCGCGTCCAGTGCTCGATCGCGTACTTGGCGAGCATCCCGGCGTGATAAGCCGTACCGCAGGCCACGACGAAGACCTTGTCGACGTCACGCAGGTCCTGATCGGTGAGGCGTTGCTCGTCGAGGACGATGCGACCCTCCTCGAGGTGGCCGAGCAGGGTGTCGGCCAGCGCGGCGGGCTGCTCGGCGATCTCCTTGAGCATGAAGAAGTCGTAGCCGCCCTTCTCGGCGGCGGCGAGATCCCAGTCGATGTGGAACGGTTTACCCGCCCGGGGATTCTGGTCGAAGTCGGTGATGGCGTAGCTGTCGGCGGTGATCACCACGACCTCGTCCTGACCGAGCTCCACTGCTTCGCGGGTGTGCTCGATGAATGCCGTCACATCGGATGCGACGAACATCTCGCCGACGCCCACGCCCACCACGAGCGGGGTCGAGCGGCGTGCCGCCACGATCGTGCCCGGGTGATCGGAGTGGGTGAACACCAGCGTGAACGCACCTTCGAGGCGGCGCAGGGCGCGGTAGGCACTCGCCACGAAGTCACCGGCGTCGGGGCCGTGAACATACTCGCGTTCGACGAGATGGACCGCGGTCTCGGTGTCGGTGTCGGAGGCGAACTCGATACCCTCGGCCTCGAGCTCGTCACGCAGCGGCGCGTAGTTCTCGATGATCCCGTTGTGCACCACGGCGAGCTTGCCGTCGGTGCTCGCGTGCGGGTGTGCGTTGCGGTCGGTCGGCTGACCGTGGGTCGCCCACCTGGTGTGGCCCATCCCGGTGGTGCCCGACAACGTCTCCCGCCCGACCCCGGCGATCACCTTGTCGAGGTTCTCCAGCCGCCCGGCCTTCTTCTCGATCGCGGTATGCCCGTGGCCGTCGAGGATCGCCACACCCGCCGAGTCGTAGCCGCGATACTCCATCCGCCGCAGCGCTTCGACCACGATGTCGAGGGCGTCACGCCCTCCCACATATCCGACGATTCCACACATAGAAGGTCAGGGTACCGGGATTCTGCGGGCGATCCGGCCACGCTGTTCGCGGGGCTTGGCGCCGAGCAGACGAGAGATGTGATCCAACTCGTGTTCGGGCTCGTCGGAGGGGTCGACAACCAGGCTCTTGCCGATGACGGCCTCCGGGTCACCAAACCCGGCATAGTCGGTGTCGCCGGCAACGGTGTGCAGGAGGAATCCCGTCATCAGTGCGCGGACCTGCCGATGTGTGGTCTTGTCGGCCCCGTTCGCCCCGAGGATCGTCTTCCAGGTGCGGCGTTCGAGAAGCCCGCGACTGGTTGCGGCAGGCAGAGTGCGCAACACCACATCACCGCCGTACTCACGCGCGAGCGGACGGGCATTGGCGTCGAAGGTGTCGAGTTCGGTCCCGGCCGCCAGGATGAGCCCGGGCGCGGTGACGCGTGGCGCGGCGGCCGGCAGCAATGCGGTCGTCGGGGCCGGGAAGATCGCCACCACACCCGACGTCGGCACCGGTTCCTGACCCAGCAACAGCTCGTCGGAGGCAGCGAGCACCGCAGCCGCGGCGCCGAAGCCGTGTCCGGCGAACCCGACCTTCGCTGAGTCGACGGTGATCCCACCGTCGCCGAGGGGTGCACTGCAGACCACACCGAGTGCCGAACGCATCTCGGCGGCAAGTCCCACATCCGAGGGCATCAGTCCGCGCTGCCCCTGTGGGAGTGCGACGACGAAACCCCACGAGGCCAGGTGGTAGGCCAGATCCCGGTATCGGTTGCCGCCGGACAGCCAGGTGTGGCCGAACGCGATGGCCGGTAACCGGGTGCCCTCGGCGGGCGTGAACACTCGCCCCTCGATTCCGACGATGCCCAGATTGCCCGCGAGCACACGGTGCGGACCGCGCCTCGTCAGCGCCTTGAACTGCTTGGCAGGTGGCTTGGACGGCTTGCTGGATCGCTTCTTGCCGGACACGGGAAACAGCCTATTCGGTTGCGCCCGCGCCGTGGGGACTGGCCTCGGCGATGTCGGCGGGCAGCAGGATCCGTGGCGTGGCGTTGTCGGCGGCATCGGCCGCGGTCTGCAGGTCGGTGCGCAGTTGCGACACCTCGGTGCGGTGCGCGAGTTGGTGGTCGTCGAGTCGGGCCACCAGCGCCTGCTGGGTCTCGCTGAACTCGCGGGAGGCGGCGGTCAGGCGCCCGATGGTCGATCGGGTGAGGTGTTCGATCTGCTCGGCCGCGTTCACTGATCACCTGCCAGGGCCAGATCGGACGCCGGGGCCCGCGGCCCCGGATTCGGGGCAGCTGGGGGTGACGAGGCGGCTTGCGATGACGGGTCGGTTTGCGGCGACGGGTCGGTTTGCGGCAACGGGGCCGAGTCCGGTGACGGCGCCGGCTGGGTACTCGAGCCGGCCTGACCTGTACCTGCCTCCTCGGCGGTGAGCGTGAACGGTACGTCGGGGCCCTCCGGGGCCGGACTCGACTTCGGCTCGACGGCCGGAGACCCGTCGGTCACCGGGACGTGCGCGGAGTGTCCGGCGGGCACGGGTCGCGCGGCGTCGGGCGTCGGTGCCTTGTCCTCGACGGGGACATCGCGCCTCTCGGCGGGTGGACCGCCGTCGCCGTCCGGCACTCGCACCCGCGCCGGTGCCTCGGTGCGCTGCGTCAGGTCCCACTCGTCGGCGGATCGGGCAAGGATCGAGAGAATCGCCCGCACACCGCTCTGGGTCGCTTGTGCGGTCGTGGTCAGCAGCGCGATCCGGGAGGTGATGTCGGCGGCGACCACCGCGGGCGGGACGCGACCGGTCAGCACCGCCACGGGGAGCTCGGACAACGGCATGCCTGCGACCAGCGGCGACGACAGCCGGGCCACCGTGCGATACCAGGTACGCAGGATCTGAGCGATGCCCGCTGCCGCGGCACTCGTCGCCTCCGCCACCGAGCGAACCACCGTCAGATCGGCCTCGGCGCGGCGCTGGTGTTCGATCACCAGACCGACGGCAACGGCTCCGGCACCCGACGACCAGCCATGGTCGAGACGTACCTGCTGTTCGGGCAGCCGATGCATCTGGTCGGCGACCACCCGGTGCACGGCGGCCAGCCGGCGTGCGTCGGCGGCCAATCCGGGGATGTCGAGCCGTCCGGTCCGCGCCAGCACTGCCCGGAGTTCGTCGTCGGGGGGAACGGCCACCCCGACGACGCGACCGGCACCGAGCACCGAGATCAGGTCCTCGACACCCGCGATCGCCCGATCACGAAGTGCCACAAGCGTTTCCGACGGATCAGCCATCCGACTCAGCTCCCGCAGCCGCGGCGGACACACCTCGCGCCGCCTCGTCGTCGGCGGCATCGATCGCGGCGAGTCCGCGCGTCAGGAGTTTCGAGAGCGCCGCGGCCGACTCCGACTGATCTCGCAGCCGTTCGGTCAGCACACGGCTGATCGCGGTGAAGCGACCGGCGAGCTCGGCATGGTCGTCATCGTCGGCGGCCCAGGTCCCGAACCGATGCTCGTCGAGGTCGCCGGCGGCCACCGCGAGTACCTGCGAGGTCTTGCGATAGAAGTCGGCGACGGCGATCACCTCGTCGATGTCGACCGACACCCCGGCCCGCGACGTCACCCCGGTCGCCTCTTCGGCCGAGACACTCTCGTGCTCCACACCGACTCCCTCCCCTGCTGACCACACTCGTCTCGAGATCTCCACCGTGAGGTTGGACGCACGCGACGTCCCCATGGTTCCCCTCACGCCGATTTCACCCATCTCACCCAAGTCTCACGTATCGGGCGCCGACGCGCGCGGCTTTTCTCCTCCGGACCGGTCGCACCGTCAGAGGTCGATACCGTGCGCGCGGACGGCGTCACCGAGCGCGGTGGGCCGCTGCTGCGGTGGGAGGTCGTGCACGAGTTCGAAGGCGGCACCGATCCGCCGCGCCCCGCCGTCGGCCTCCTCGCTGTCGCCGACCATCAGGCAGTCGTAGCCCGCCACGCCGAGCACATCGAGTGCGGCATGGAAGATCCGGGGATTGGGTTTGATCGCACCGACCTCGTAGGACAATGCGTACGCGCCGACGGTGTCGGCGAGGTCGTGCAGCGACAACACTTTTCGGAGGTCGAAGGCGATGTTGCTGACGACGCCCACGGGAATCCGCCGGGCCGACAGCGCGGTCAAGACCGTAGCGGTGTCGGGAAAGGGTACCCACGAGTGCGGGTCGAGTACCCGCTCGTACAGCGATTCCGCATGGCCGGGCACGGTCAGCCCCGAGGTGCGCAGCATCGCCAGATAGGCGCGCCGATGTTGGACGGGGTCGAGATCTCGCCGCTCCCAGGCGATCCGGTCGTCGTCGAGGATGTCGGCGGGCAATCCGACCGGCTGGGTCATGCGGCGCACCAACTCGGCTTGCGCGTCGACGTGCAGCGGCCGGCCCTGCTGATCGTGGAGGCCGGCGAACCACTCGTCACGTGCCTCGAAGCGGAAGAGCGTGCCCGAGAAATCGAACAGGACCGCCTTCGGGACACCGCTCATGACCGTGTGTGCGTCACGCGCCGGCGGTCTCGACGACGTCGGCGACGCGCGCCGCGATCGCATGCGCCAGATCCGGGGTCGGCGCCTCCACCATCACGCGAACCAACTGCTCGGTTCCGGACGGACGCAACAGAATTCGACCTCGATCACCGAGCTCGGCCGCAGCGGCCGAGACCGCCTCGGTGACCGCCGCGGCAGTGGCGACCGCGTGCTTGTCGGTGACGCGCACGTTGATCAGTTCCTGCGGCAGCACCGTCATGACGGCCGCGAGATCGGCCAGTCGCGAGGAGCTCTCGACCATCTCCGCCATCAGCAGCAGACCGGTGAGGATGCCGTCGCCGGTGGTGCCCGATGTCGGGACGACGATGTGCCCGGATTGTTCGCCGCCGAGCGAGAACCCACCGCGGCGGAGTTCCTCGAGAACGTAGCGATCGCCGACGGCGGTGGTACGCAACGCGATTCCCGCTTCCCGCATCGCGATGTGCAGACCGAGGTTGCTCATCACCGTGGTGACGAGCACGCCCTCGTGCAGGCGTCCGTGGCGGTGCAGCGCGGCCGCGAGAATCGCCATGATGTGGTCGCCGTCGACGATCTGGCCGGTCGAGTCGACCGCGAGACAGCGATCGGCGTCACCGTCGTGGGCCAACCCGAGATCGGCGCCGTGTTCGAGTACCGCGGCCTGCAGCTTTCCCATGTGGGTCGAGCCGCAGTCCTCGTTGATGTTGATGCCGTCGGGGTCGGCGTGAATGGGGATGACCGTGGCCCCCGCGGCGGCGTAGACCTGCGGGGCGATGAGAGATGCTGCGCCGTTGGCGCAGTCGACCACCACGGTCAGCGAGTCGAGCCGGACGTCGATCGCCTCGGTCAGATGCCGGGCATAACGCTGGGACGCATCGGGCGCGTCGGACAGTCGGCCGACGCCGGCACCGGTGGGGCGGGGCAAGTCGGTGTCCATCGCCGCGGCGATACGGTCCTCGATCTCGTCGTCGAGTTTGTGTCCACCGGCGCCGAAGAACTTGATCCCGTTGTCGGGCATCGCGTTGTGCGACGCCGAGATCATCACGCCGAAGGCGGCGCCGTAGTCGGCGGTGAGGAAGGCGATGGCCGGGGTGGGCAGGATGCCGACACGGATCGCGTCGACACCGGAGGCGGCCAGCCCGGCACAGACCGCGGCCTCCAGCATTTCGCCCGAGGCGCGCGGATCCCGGCCGACGACCGCGCGGGGTCGGGGGCCGGTACCGAGAACGAACGCGGCGGCCGAGGCCAGGCGCAACGCGAGCTCGGTGGTGAGCTCGGCGTTGGCCAGGCCTCGGACGCCGTCGGTTCCGAAAAGGCGTGCCAAGTCAGCGCTTGGAGTACTGCGACGCCTTGCGGGCCTTCTTCAGGCCGTACTTCTTGCGCTCGACCGCACGCGGGTCGCGCGTGAGGAAGCCGGCCTTCTTCAGGGCCGGACGATCCTCCGGGGTGACCTCGATGAGGGCACGGGCGATCGCCAGACGCAGCGCGCCGGCCTGGCCCGA
This sequence comes from Gordonia polyisoprenivorans, assembly GCF_017654315.1. NCBI lineage: Bacteria > Bacillati > Actinomycetota > Actinomycetes > Mycobacteriales > Gordoniaceae > Gordonia > Gordonia polyisoprenivorans. The sequence goes on along the minus strand of NZ_CP072203.1, from coordinate 2,592,409 downwards.
GGGGCCGCCACCGACGAGCTTGGCGTAGATGTCGAACGACTCGGTGCGCTCGACGGTGACCAGCGGAGCCTTGATCAGCTGCTGGTGCACCTTGTTCGGGAAGTAGTCCTCGATGGTGCGGCCGTTGAGGACGAACTGACCGGAGCCGGGCACCAGGCGAACACGGACCACGGCCTCCTTGCGGCGACCGACGGTCTGGATCGGGCGGTCGATGACGATCGGGCCACGATCGAAGGCGGGCTCGGCGACGGCGTCGGTGTCGTAGTCGTCGGCGGCCTGCTCGACCGACTCGACGGCCTCGACGGCGGCTTCGACGGCGCTCTCGGCAGCTGCGGTGTCGTCACCGGCAGCGGCCTGGACCTCGGCAGCGTTCTCCACGGCGGCCTCGACGGCCTCGTCGGAAATGTTCTCGTTGCTCACTGGGCCACCTGCTTGATTTCGAAGGGGACGGGGCGCTGGGCCGCGTGGGGGTGATTCGGGCCGGCGTAGACCTTCAGCTTGGACGCCATGGCGCGGCCGAGCTTGGTGTGCGGCAGCATGCCGGTGATCGCTTTCTCGAGCACGCGCTCGGGGTGGCTCTCGAGCAACTCGGCGGTCGTCTGGACCTTCAGGCCACCGGGATGCCCGGAGTGCCGGTAGTTCAGCTTGCGCTCGGCCTTGTTGCTGGTCAGCGCGACCTTCTCGGCGTTGATGATGATGACGAAATCGCCACCGTCGACATGCGGGGCGTAGGTCGGCTTGTGCTTGCCGCGGAGCAGATTGGCGCTCTGCACGGCCAGCCGGCCGAGCACCACGTCGGTGGCGTCGATGACATGCCACGCGTGGGTGATGTCACCGGCCTTCGGGGTGTAGGTAGGCACAGTTGGTCCTTCAACTCTTGTCATGGATGCTGGTCGGGCACGACGGCAGAGGCTGTTCCGGCGACCAGTGGGGACCCGGGCCTCGACTACCTCCCCGCACCGCGCCCGATGAGCACGACGAGAAGGTGCCACGCACCAGCGATCCAGGTTACGCGAGAGCCCAGGTCAGGGTCAAAACGCGCGGCCCGCGTCGCCGGGAGTGGACCTCGGCATCCGCATCGTCACGCCGGGGTGATGCGCGCCGAGGCCACCGCCTGCTCGCACGGCTCGTCGACGGAGTCGCCGCCGGTACCGGCCTGACATCCGACGCTCACCTGTAGATCGTGCTCGACGAGTACGTACCAGCGGATCGGCGCACCCGACGCCGGGGCCTCGCGGTAACTGATCACATCCCGCCCGGCGAAGCGGGTCGCCGCTGAGAACTCACTGACCACGTCGTCACCGCGCTGGGCGATCCGGTTGCGCAGACTGAGCGCCACCGACGAGGGTGTCGATCCCGCCCGCACGGTGCTCTGGACCAGCAGGATGCGGCTGCCGTCCTCGGGGGCGACGAACACGGTACGCGACTGCACCGACGACGACGTCGCACCACTCGGTGCGTTCTGTTCGGTCTGCTGCCAGTCGGACGGGATCAGCAGGCTGGTACGCCCCTGGGTGACGAGGTGGTCGGCGGGCGCGGGTGGCCGATCGTGTCGGGTCGACGCCACCGCGGCGACGACGCCGACGACGAGCACCACCACCGCCAGGACCCCGGCGAGCACCCGCCCTCGCGTCAGCTCCACCCGCCGGCGCGCCGACGATGCGGCCATCTGCGCGTCGAGGTCACCGAAATCCAGCGGCTCGATGTGGGCGACGCGTGAACCCCAGCGGGCGACCAGTCGGCGATCGACGGCCACGACCCGACCGGCCACAGAGTGGTCGAGGATCAGTTCTACGGCCCGGCCCACCTCCGCCGGATCATCACCGTCGACGTAGACCGCCTCGATGCCGTCGTCGATCGCCTCCTCGACGGCCGCGGCGTCCTCGGTCGCCGAGCCGACCGGGCAGAGCACCGCGGAATCCTCGATCTCCCAGCCGATGGCTCCACGACGCAGGCGCTGCACGTCCCAGCGCGGCGGCCCCGCTGCGCGTCGGTGGGTGGGCCGGTGGGTCGTCTCGACGACGGCGCACCTGCTGACCGTCACGTCGGTATGACTGCGGGCGATGAGGATCGCCCGGGGCACCAGCGTGATGTCCGGGCGCAACGAGCCGGCGGCCCCGGTGAGCACCCCTCGGCGTACGGCACCCCAGGTGCTGGGATGACCGACGAGGACCGGCCCACGATATCCGCCGATCATCTGCGCGAGCACCTCACGCCAGCGTTGTTCGGTGCTGATCCGGACCCCGCTCGCGACGATGACGTCGGCGTCGATGTCCTCGAGCAGATCGGTGACGTCCGGGCCGCCGACGGCACCGATCGTGGTGTGCCCGTATGCGAGATCGATCACGAGCGGTCTCGCCGGTGTCGTCGTCGCGGGGCTCGGGATACCCCGGTTTGTGGTCAGCGTGCCCGTCATGAGTCGTCCGGGCCGGTCGGGTCGGTCGGGTCGGAGGTGGCGATCTGGATCATCTCCTGGGCCCGGGTGCGGGACACGAGTTCACCGCGGCCGGGGAGCAACCGCTGCATGCGGGTTCGCCCGGTGATGTATCCCTCGTCGCGGTCACCGCTCATCAGCAGCATGTCCGACGAGAGATCCTTGAGCCGCCCGATCACCGGGTCGAACAGCGCCCGCCCGAGTCCACCGGAGCGACGCGCCAACACGATGTGCATACCGATGTCACGGGCGTGGGATGCCAGATCGATCAAGGGCAGCAACGGATTCCCCGACGAGGTGGCGACCATGTCGTAGTCGTCGACGACGATGTACACGTCCGGTCCCGACCACCAGCTGCGGGCCTTGAGCGCATCGACGGTGAGGTCGTCGGGCGGCAGTCGTTTGGTGAAGTACGCGGCGAGCTGGTGCATCATCTTCGTCGCGTTCTCTCCCGAACTGGCGTACCCGGCGAGATGATCTCCGGTGATGATGCCGAGCATCGTGCGGCGGTAGTCGATCAGCACGACCTTCACCTGATCCGGCGTCGACCCGGTGACCAGACCGGAGACGATCGTCTTCAGCAGCGTGCTCTTGCCGTGTTCGACGTCGGCGAAGGCCATGAAGTGGGGCTGCACACCGAAATCCAGGATGACCGGGGCGAGTTCGAGCTCCCCCACCCCGATGGCCACCTGGTGAGGACCGAGGACGATCTCGGCGTCGGCGACGAGTTCTGCGACCCGCGCCGCGGAGATCTCGGTGCCGAGCTTGCGCACCGGTAGTGCGCGCCGATCGGGGTAGGCCAGCGAGATCGCGTCGAGGGCGAGTTGTCCGCCCATCGGCAGTGTTGCCGGAGCGGGGTCGCCGTCGAGGCGCGGTAATGCCACCAGCAGATGCATGCCGTCGGGGCTGAGCCCACGCCCCGGTCGATTGTGCGGCACCAGCGAGGCCGCTTTGCGTCCGAGTTCGGAATCCATGGCGTCACCGAGGCGTAATTCGAGTCGGCTGCCGATCAGGTCCCGCATCGCCGGGCGGACCTCGGCCCACCGGGTGGCCGTCACGATCAGGTGGACGCCATACGACAGCCCCTGGGAGACGATGATCCCGATCTGTTCTTCCAGGAACTCCATCTCCCCGCGCAACACGCCGACCCCGTCGAGTACCAGGAACACATCGCCGTGCGGGTCGTCGGCGAGCGGATCGTCGGGCCGGGTGCGGCCGGTCCGCATCCAGTCCTGGCGCCGCGCACGGTAATCGGACATCGACTCGATACCCAGACGGGCGAACCGCAATTCTCGCGCCCGCACGACCGCGGTCACCTCGGCGACAGTGCGTCGCACCGCGTCCATGTCGCCGCGGGTCGCGACCGAACCCACATGCGGTAGGCCGGCGATACCGGCAAGGGAACCCCCGCCGAAGTCCAGACAGTAGAACTGCACCTGTTCGGGGGTGTGGGTGGCGGCCGCGGCGACGATCAGCGTGCGTACCGCGGTCGACTTGCCGGTCTGCGGGCCGCCGACGATCGCGACGTTGCCTGCCGCACCCGACAGGTCGAGGACGTGCTTGTCACGCCGCTGATCGAAGGGGCGATCGATGATGCCGACCGGTACCCGCAGATCGCCGGGGGCCGACGGTGTCGAGAAGTCGCGGTCGCCGATCAACCCGTCCACGGTCGGCGACTCGTCGAGGGGCGGCAACCAGACCTCGTGGGCGCTGGGCCCGGCACCGGCGATCCGTCCGACGAGGGTCTGCAGCAGGGACGGAACGCTCACGGTTCCGGCGGTCACGCCTGCCGTCTCGGGTGGGGTGTCGGAGGCGGTGGTGGACGCGGTAGGGGGTGACGCAGAAGAGGTTGGCGCAGAAGGGGTTGGCGCAGTGGGCGGCATGACCGACAGCAGTGCGGCCGCCTGGTCGAGCACCGAGCCACCGGCACCGACGGACGCGGCGGGCGGCATCCGATCCGCCCCCGTCGTGTCCAGGCCTGAGGCATCGTCGGCGGCGTCGAACGGGACGGGCAGGGCGGTGAACATCTTCATCGCACCCCGTGACCCCGGTGCGTCACCGACCCCGGTCACGGTGTCTCGCACGTCGGCGGGCGGGTGATACGGGCCCGAGACGTAGCAGGTGTTGAACCGGATCGGCTCGCCCGCATCACATTTGAGGTATCCCGAACCGGGCACGCTGGGCAGGTGGTACGCGTCGGGCACTCCGAGTACCGATCGGGATTCGTTCGCCGAGAACGTCTTCAGACCGATCCGATACGAGAGGTGACTGTCGAGACCGCGCAGCTTGCCTTCCTCGAGTCGTTGGGAGGCGAGCAGCAGGTGAATGTGCAGCGACCGCCCGAGCCGTCCGATCGCGACGAACAGTTCGGCGAAATCCGGTTTCTGGGCCAGTAGTTCGGAGAACTCGTCGACGACGATGAACAATGCCGGCAGGGGTTGCAACGGAGCACCGGCGGCACGGGCCTGTTCGTATTCGGTGACGTTGGCGAAGTTCCCCGCCGCGCGCAATACCTCTTGACGACGATTCAATTCCCCCGACAGCGCATCCTTCATCCGGTCGACCATCGCCAGTTCCTGCTCGAGGTTGGTGATCAGCGCCGCCACATGGGGGCTGCGCTCGAGCCCGAGGAAGGTGGCGCCGCCCTTGAAGTCGACGAGGACCAGATTGAGCTCGGCGGGTGAGTGGGTGGCCAGCATCGCCACCACGAGTGTGCGCAAGAACTCCGACTTTCCCGAACCCGTTGCGCCGATGCACAACCCGTGCGGACCGGTACCGCCGTGCGCGCTCTCCTTGATGTCGAGTTCGACCGTCCCACCCGATGGCGTGTAGCCGATCGGAACCCGTAGACGGTCACGCCCGGTCCGCCCTCGCCAGTGCACCGCGGTGTCGAAGCGGGACACGTCGTCGATCCCCAGCAGCGCCGGCAATCCCGGATCGAGGGCGGTGGCCTCGGAATCGAGGCTGGCCAGCGAAGCAGCCGTCGCCAACCGATAGCGAGCCAGTCGTCGGGCGACAGCCTCGCATTCGGCGATACCCAGCGCGTCCATCGTCGCGAAATCCTCGGTGCCGTATGCGCTTCTCGCCGAGACCGTGCCGTCGGAGACCACCAGCTGCAGTCCGCGTCTGGCGGCGAGCCCGTCGGGCGGCGCGGTCAGGTCCAGCACGGTGACGCCCTCCATGCCGGCGTCGTTGACGAGGCGTTCGGCCCCGGTCACCCTGCCGTCGTCGATGATCACCACCAGGTGCACCCGACCGGGTGTCGGCGGCGCCGATCGGGAGAACCGTCCACGGTCGGCCAGTTCGGCGGCGAGCGCGGTCTCCAGATCTGCCAGCGTCGGGAAGATCATCCGCATCGGTCCGACGGCGTCGGCCAGCGAGGGATGCCCGACGTGCGGTAGCCATTTCGCCCAGTCCCAGGCCTCACCGGCCGGGTCGGCGGTCACCACGGCCACCCGCAGATGGTCCGGTCCGTGGAAGGCACACAACTCGATGACCATGGCGCGCAACAGTTCTCGGGTCTCCTGGCGAACTCCCTCGATGTTGATGGCGGGAAAGCCCCGCAGCGATATCGCAGTCGGTAATCGATGCACCACCGAATGTGTCCGGACGAATCGCCGCAACGCGACCATCGACACCGGCTCGAGGTCTTCCAGCGGCCCGGTCTCCGGTGGCACCAGACGGGTGGCCAATCGCTGCGTACCCAGGCCGACCCGCACATGTGCGAAGTCGTTGTCGGCCGGTCGCCGCTCCCACATCCGGCGCGTCCCGATCAGATCGGGAATGCCGCGCGGGTCGGGATGGCTCCAGGCCAGCGCCGCACGCTGTGCACCGCTGGTGTCACCGACCTGCGTGCGCAGCCCGGCGAGATAACGGAAGTAGTCCTTGCGTTCCTCGTTGAGTTCGGCGGCCTTCTTGCCGCCCCCACGTCCTCCCGCTGCAAACATGCCGAACATCGACATCAGCATCATCAGCGGGAACATCATGAACAGTGGATTGGTCAGGATGTTGCGCCCGCCGGTGGCGAACATCATCGCCAGCATCCCGATGACCGCGACCACCATGATCACCGGCAGCAATTTCAACAACATCCCGCCCGGCACCACCCGCGGCACATCGGGGGGCGGCTGGATGTTCAGTTCACCACCGGGCGCGCGCGGTGGCGTGATCCGCGGCCGCCGCACAAAACCGTCGGTTGTGCTCACCTGTCCCCCTCGTCCCCTCTACCTTGCCCCTCGCGCGTTGTCCCCCGTCGACTCACCGGGACGTCCTGGGCGCAGTGTTATCCACCGGAACGAATAGGACATCTCACCCAAAGCCGAACGTGTGGTTATGGTAACTGCGAATCAAGGGGGAGGAACGTCGAGATGTCATCTGTGGATACCCGACCAGCGGCACCCGCCAAGAACGGTGCGCTGCGGGCGTCGGCGCCGTCGATCGAACCCGCATTGGTACGGGTGTCGGTACTCGGCGGCAACACCCAGCTCGACGTCGCACTTCCGGCTGCGATCCCGGTGGCCGCCCTCATCGGCGATCTCGTGGCCCAGATCGAGTCCCGCAGCCCGCGCCGGCACGACCCCGACGACACCGAGCCGGATCCGAGCGGCGACAACGTGCTCGATCGGCGGTCCCGATGGACCCTGTCGCGCATCGGGCAGCCGCCGCTGCCGGTGAATCGTTCGCTCGCCGACTCCGGGGTACGTGACGGCGATCTACTGATGGTCACCTCGGTACGTACCGACGACTCACCGGCTCTGTTCGACGACGTCGTCGATGCCGTTGCGCGCCTGAACGAATCACGCTTCGCCAACTGGTCGGCGCCGGGAGCCCGGGTGATCGGATTCGCGGCGGCGATCCTGGCGGCAATCGTCGGCGCGGTCGCCCTGGCCGGGATGCGGTGGCATTCCGACGTCTGGTGGCCGGCGATCCCGGCCGCGACGATGACGCTGGCGTTGGTCACCGCCTCGGCCATCGTCGCCCATCGGTATCGCGACGACACCACGGCGACGGTCCTGGCCGCCGCGGCCGCACCGACGGCGTTCGTGGCCGGCATGCTCACCGTCCCGGGCGATTTCGGCTCCGCGCATCTCTCGCTCGGTTTCGCGGTGGTGGTACTCGTCTGCGTGGTGTCCTATCGGCTGAGCGCGGTCGGCGCGGTGATGCATGCCGCGCTGCTGACCGCATCGGTGCTCGGTGGCGCGATCTCGGTGGCGGTTCTGCTCATCGACACCTCGACGCGCAATGTCGCCGCGGTCGGCGCGGCCGCGGCGTTACTGGTTGTCGCGATGGCGCCGCGGCTGACGATCGTGCTGGCGAAGCTCCCTCTGCCGCCGGTGCCGACGGCCGGTGTCCCACTCGATCCGGACGACGCCCAACCCGTCCCGACCATCGAGGGCATCGGCGCGATCGGAGCGATGGCACTTCCGAAAGCCGATGCGCTCGAGCGTCGTTCGTATCTGGCGAACGCCTACCTTACGGGCATCGTGGCCGGTGCCACCGCGGTGATCGGCCCCACTGCGGTCATCACCGCCACTCCGTGGACCGGGGTCGACACCAAGTCGATGGCATTGGCGGTCATCCTGGCCGTTGTGATGTGTCTGCGCGGGCGCTCGCACAGCGATCTCGTGCAGGCGTGTGTCCTGATCTCCGGCGGCGTGCTGACCCTCGCCGCGCTCGTCGGTTCGTTGGCGGCGGTCGACGGGTGGTGGCCGTTCGTCGGATTCGTCGTCGCGGCGACAGCTCTTGTCGTAGCGCTCGTCCTCGGTGTGATCGCACCCGGACACGAGTTCTCGCCGGTGATGCGACGCCTCGCCGAGCTCGGCGAGTACGCCCTGATCGTGGTGATCGTGCCGCTGCTCGTCTGGATTCTCGATCTGTACCAAACGGTTCGGGACATCTAGTGGTCCGTCACGGAGCCGGGCAACCGGCATCCGGCGGTGTCGGTCGTCGCCGCTTTCCTGTCCGCCTCGCCGTGGCACTGGCCGTCATCACGCTCATCGCCGTCTCGGGCGGTGGGCCCGCCTTCGCGCTCAATCCTCCTCTGGTCGACCCGGGGGCGTTGAACCGGTCGGCGCCGGTGGCGCCGCCGGAACCCACCGAACAACGCACACTGTGCGCGCGGCCCGTCGCCGTCACCGCTGCGAGCCACCCCTCCCCCGCTCAGCAGATGATGAATCTGGAAGAGGCCTGGCGCTTTTCGCGCGGAGCGGGGCAACGCGTCGCCGTGATCGACACGGGCGTCACGCCGCATCCCCGACTCCCGCGGTTGCGAGGTGGAGGCGATTACGTCTCCACCGGCGACGGACTCGCCGACTGTGATGCGCACGGGACGCTGGTGGCCGGGCTCATCGCGGGCTCGCCGTCGTCCGACGACGCCTTCTCCGGGGTCGCCCCGGATGCCTCGATCATCTCGATTCGCCAGTCCAGCAGCGCCTTCGACGCCAAGAATCGGCGTCGCGACGACGCGGACCCGGCCGTCGGCGGCGGATACGGGTCGGTGAGCACCCTCGCCAACGCGGTGGTGCGCGCCGTCGACCTCGGTGCCACGGTCATCAACATCTCCGAGGTGGCGTGTTCACCGGCGGGTGGCCGGCCCGCCGACCGCTCGCTGGGTGCCGCGATCCGCTATGCCTTCGACCGCAACGTGGTCGTGGTGGTCGCGGCGGGCAACCTGTCACAGGGGTCGGCGTGCGCCGAACAGAATCCTGCGCCGGTGCCCGGCGATCCCGACGGATGGGGATCGGTGCGGACGGTGGCGAGCCCCGCGTGGTTCTCGCCATACGTACTCGCGGTGGGTTCGGTCGATGCCGGCACCGGGGCTCCGAGTTCGTTCAGCCTGCACGGGCCGTGGGTAGACGTCGCGGCGCCGGGTACCGGGATCATCAGTCTCGACAGCACTCCCCGGAGTCCGGCACTGGTCAACGCGCAGCGGAGCAATTCGGGTCCGCAGCCGTTGCTGGGTACCAGCTTCTCCACCCCGTTCGTCGCCGGCACGGTGGCGCTGGTCCGCGCGCGGTATCCGGCGTTGTCGGCGGGTGAGGTGATGGACCGCATCGTCCGCACTGCGCACGCCCCGGGCACCGGCCACGACCAGGCAATCGGTCACGGGGTCATCGACACTGTCGCGGCGCTGACCGCCGAACTGCCCGACGGACCGCTCGCCGATCCCGAGGTGCCCGCACCGATCGCGGCTCCCGCGGTGGCGCCGGCACCCGATCACACCCCGCGCAACGTCGCGCTGGTGGGCGTGGGGCTCGCCGCGGCCGTCGTGGTGGCGGTTCTGGCGCTCTCACTGCCTCATCGTCGGGTCCGTCGACTCGACCCGGACGAGTACTGACCGGACCACCGGTACGTCGTCTCCGATGGTCGGGTTACTTGGCCGTCCGAGCCGGCCGCAGTTCACGCGGCAGGGCGAAGGTCAGCGTTTCCTCGGCGGTGGTGACCTTCTCGACGGAATCGAAGCCGTACTCGGAGAGGAAGTCGATGACCCCACGGACCAGGACCTCCGGCACCGACGCACCTGAGGTGATGCCGACGGTCTCGACGCCGTCGAGCCACGCCGGATCGATCTCCCGCGCATAGTCGACCAGGTAGGAGGCCGACGCGCCGTTCTGCAGTGCCACCTCGACCAGCCGCACGGAGTTCGACGAGTTCTTCGAGCCGACGACGATCACCAGGTCGCACTTCGGGGCCATCGCCTTCACGGCGACCTGACGGTTCTGGGTCGCATAACAGATGTCGTCGCTGGGCGGGTCGTTGAGCTCGGGGAATCGCTCACGGAGGCGGCGCACAGTCTCCATCGTCTCGTCCACCGACAGCGTGGTCTGGGAGAGCCAGATGACCTTCGATTCGTCACGCACACTCACGGTGTCGACGGCGTCGGGACCATCCACGAGCTGGATGTGCTCCGGCGCCTCCCCCGCGGTGCCCTCGACCTCCTCGTGGCCCTCGTGGCCGATGAGCAGGATGTCGTAGTCATCGCGGGCGAAGCGCTTGGCCTCCTGATGCACCTTGGTCACCAGCGGACACGTCGCGTCGATGGTCTTGAGGTTGCGTTGCGCGGCGGTGCGGTGCACCTCCGGGGAGACGCCGTGCGCGGAGAACACGACGATGGCGCCTTCGGGTACCTCGTCGGTCTCGCCGACGAAGATCGCGCCACGCTCGGCGAGGGTGTCGACGACGTGCCGGTTGTGCACGATCTCCTTGCGGACGTAGACGGGCGCACCGTGCTTGTCGAGTGCACGCTCGACGGTCTCCACGGCGCGATCCACGCCGGCGCAATATCCTCGCGGTTCGGCGAGCAGGATGCGCTTGGATTCAGTCATGTCCCCAAGGGTACGTGTTGGACCACTCGCCGCGAGATGGCAGAGTGAACCCATGGTTCGTGCTCCTTATCCGGCCCGTATCGCCGCAGGTCTCGTCGTCACGGCCGTCGAAGAGACGCGTAAGTTGCCGACTCTGCTGTTCACCCTTCCGGTGACCGCGGTCAGCGAGACGCTGCAGTTGGCGATGCGCGCCCAGCAGGGCATCGCCGAGTTGGCCATCAAGGGCGACACCGCTCTGGAGATGATCTTCGACCGCCCCAGCGAGGAGCCCGCGTGGGCGCGCTTCGACGAGGACGACACCGAGGTCGCCGATACCGTCGTGCCGATCGAGTCCGGGCGGGCAACCCTCGCCGACACCCCGGATGACGAGCACGACGCCGCCTCGGACGACCACACCGAGCCCGCGCCCTCCGAGACATCCCCCGCCGAGTCGCCGGCCCCGCGCGCCGACGCCGGGCGATTCGCGCTGTACTCGTCGGCCCCCGAAGAAGTCATCACCTCCTCGACCACCGGCCCCGGCAGTGACACCCCGGCGCCCACCGGTCCGGTGCCCGAGGTCGTCGAGTACACCGAGTACGACAACCTCACCCTGGCCCAGCTGCGCGCCAAGCTGAGGTCGGTCGGTGTCGGCGAACTCTCCGAGTTGCTCGCCTATGAGAAGGCCAACCGCAACCGCGCTCCGTTCATCACCATGATCGACAATCGGATCACCGCGGCCGAGAACAAGCGCTCGCCATCGAAGTGAGCGGTGGCGGTTCGGCGAATTCGGCCGACAACCCGTGGCCGGTGCGCACCGTCAACACCAAGATCGCCGACTGGATTCACCGGCTCGGCCAGATCTGGGTGGAGGGCCAGGTCACCCAGATCAGCCGCCGCCCCGGAACGCGCACATCGTTTCTGAAGCTGCGCGATCCCGCCGCCGACATCTCCATTTCGGTCACGTGCAGCCCCGACCTGCTCGCCCGCTCCGAGGTGCCGATCACCGACGGGGCCCACGTCGTGATGCTCGGTCGCCCCAGCTACTACACCGGCCGCGGCACGATCTCGTTGCGCGTCAGCGATATTCGACCCATCGGCGTGGGTCAGCTGCTGTTGCGCATCGAGCGGCTGCGGCAGTTGCTGGCCGCCGAGGGACTCTTCGACGCACGTCTCAAACGTCCGATCCCGTTCCTGCCGCGCACCATCGGCCTCATCTCCGGCCGCGCCAGTGCCGCGCAACGCGACGTGGTGTCGGTGGCCTCGGCGCGGTGGTCCGCGGTGCGATTCGATGTCCGTGATGCACCGGTGCAGGGCCCGACGGCGGTGCCGCGGATCATCGGCCACCTTCGCGAGCTCGACGCGCACGCCGACATCGACGTCATCATCATCGCCCGCGGCGGTGGCAGCGTCGAGGACCTGTTGCCGTTCTCCGACGAGGCGCTGTTGCGGGCGGTCGCCGCGTGCTCGACACCGGTGATCAGCGCGATCGGCCACGAACCCGACAATCCGCTCCTGGACTTCGTCGCCGACATCCGCGCCGCCACCCCCACCGATGCGGCCAAACGCGTGGTCCCCGACGTGGAGGCCGAACTCGCCGGGATCGCCGCCCTGCGCCGTCGCAGCGCGCATGCCCTACGCAACTGGGTGCATCGCGAGGACCGGGTGATCGCCGGCCTTCGTGCCCGCCCGGTGCTCGCCGATCCGTTCACGGTGCTCGACCGACACAACGAACGCGTCGACCGGCTTCGAGCGGACCTGCGTCGCACCCTCGTCGGCCGCCTCGACACCGAGGACCGCCGTACCGAACATCTCGCGGCCCGGCTCGCGACGTTGGGACCGGCTCAGACGCTGGCCCGCGGGTACGCCGTCGTGCAGCGCGTCGACACCGACCCGCCGCACGTGCTCGACTCCGTGGACGGTCTGCCGACGTCGGCGCGGCTACGAATCCGGTTGGGCGACGGGTCGATTCACGCCGACGTCACCTCGATCGAGCCCGCCGCGCACTCCCCTCACGACCACGACGCCCCTCACCACCACGACGACACCGACGACCATGCACAGGAGGAACAGTGAGTCCCCAACGGGCAGCAAAGAAGTCGGCTTCACAGAAGGCCGACACCTCCGACGACGAACGTACCCCGGTCGGCGAACTCGGATACGAACAAGCCCGCGACGAACTCGCCGAGGTGGTCGCGACCCTCGAGCGCGGAGGCCTCGACCTCGACGCGTCGCTCGCGCTGTGGGAACGCGGCGAGGCGCTCGCCGATCGCTGCGAGGCCCACCTCGCCGGCGCACGCGAACGCATCGAGGCGGTGCTCAACGACGGTGAGGACCTCGATCACGAGGACGACACGGAGGATGACGACGAGTTCGACGACTGAGCGTGAAGTCAGAAGAGGACGAGGAGCACAGTGGCCGAAACGACGATGATCTCCGAGTGCACCAGTCCTACCGACGTGGCCATGCTGCGATGGGCCTGGGCGCGGGAAACCGCGCCGGAGATACCGGAGTGGTCGGCCGATGCCGAGTTCGTCACGGAGGTTGAGCGCTGGATGACTGCCTCGCACCGGTCGGTGTGGACCGCCGTTATGGAGGTCGTGGCAGCGGATCGCACAACGTCGGCCGCGGTGGGCATGGTCTGTCTGACCGAATACACGCGCATGCCCAGTCCCAGGTCTGTCGCCGCGGGATCGTGGGGATATCTCGGGCATCTCTACGTCGCTGCCGAACATCGAGGCCGCGGCATCGGCCACGACCTCATCGAAGCGGTACTCGGATTCGCCGACGCGCGAGGCTACACCAAGGTCGTTCTGTCCCCGACTTCGAAATCCGTTCCGCTATACGCACGTTGTGGATTCAGCACTGACAACGATCTGATGGTTCGCCATAGCTGACGCGGTACGCGTCAACCCCTACCCGGCAGCGGCTGCTGCTCGATCACCGATTCGGCCATCGTGGCCATCCCGCTGTCGGAGCCGGTGGACATGACCGCGATTCGTACCGAACCGAGGTCGGTGATCCAGAATTTGTTGCCGTCGTGGGTGCTGTAGGTCACCCAGCGCTGCCCACCGATCTCGCGGGTGCCGGTCCCCGAGGCCACGGTCGAACCATCGGCGAGATGGTCGACGAGTTCGTCCTCGGACGCGTCGGTCTGGGTCAGCTGCACGTAGCTACCGCTGTTGGTGATCCAGCCGACGTTGCTGACCACATGCCCGGCCACGTTCTCGCGGCTGCCCGAACTCGGTTTCCAGCCGGCGGGGTCCGGCGGCTTGCGGATCGGGAAGGGCAGCGTCTGCGAGTCCGAGAGCAGTGCGCCCTGTACGTCGAACGGGCTGCGCCGGTCGTCGGAGGCACTTCCGGTGAGCCCCACCGAGCAGTTCCCCGAGGCGATCGCGACGAGCGCGCAGATCGCCAACAGCGGAATGATCGACCAGATCATGTCCTTGCCGTTGACGAGATGGCGCGGTTTCTGGGCCATGGGGCTCAGTATTCCAGCCGACACACGCCGTTCGGCAAATCGCCCATCCGCCGTTTACCGGCTGAACGCAACCGCCCGGATGGGTCACGCCGGGCGGTGACCAGCGCATCGGGGTGACATGCGAGGATGGAGGCCAGTTGCACCGCCGCACGCCGAGGAGTCCAAGACATGACCGAAGCCACCCCCCAGGCCCCTGACCGCAACCTCGCGATGGAGTTGGTGCGAGTCACCGAGGCCGCCGCGTTGGCCGCCGGACGCTGGGTGGGGCGTGGCGACAAGAAGGGTGGCGACGGTGCCGCCGTCGACGCGATGCGTGAGCTGCTCTCGACGGTATCGATGCGCGGCGTCGTGGTGATCGGTGAGGGCGAGAAGGACGAAGCCCCGATGCTGTTCAACGGCGAAGAGGTCGGCGACGGCAGCGGACCCGACTGTGACGTCGCGGTCGATCCCATCGACGGGACCACCCTGATGGCCGAGGGCCGCCCGAACTCGATCGCGGTGATCGCGGTGTCCGAGCGCGGCACCATGTACGACCCGTCGGCGGTGTTCTACATGGACAAGATCGCCGTGGGCCCGGAGGCCAAGGGCGCCATCAACATCGACGAGTCGGTGGAGTGGAACATCAACTCGGTCGCCAAGGCCAAGGGCATCGACGTCGCCGACCTGACGGTCGTCGTCCTCGACCGGCCTCGCCACGCCGATCTGATCGGCGAGATCCGGCAGGCCGGCGCCAAGATCCGCCTCATCTCCGACGGCGACGTCGCGGGGTCGATCGCGGCTGCGGGCGACTACAGCACCGTCGACATGCTGATGGGTGTCGGCGGTACCCCCGAGGGCATCATCACCGCTGTCGCGATGAAGTGCATGGGTGGCGAGATCCAGGGCAAGCTCTGGCCGCGCAACGAGGAAGAGCGCAAGAAGGCACTCGACGCCGGCCACGATCTCGACCGTGTGCTCGGCACCAACGACCTGGTCAGCGGTGAGAACTCGTTCTTCTGCGCAACTGGGGTCACCAACGGCGACATGCTGCGCGGCGTCACCTACCGACCCGGCGGCGCCACCACACGTTCGCTGGTCATGCGCTCCAAGTCGGGCACCATTCGCCGGATCGAGGCCGTCCACAAGACGGCCAAGCTCCGCGAGTACGCGCGCCTGAGCATCTGAGCGCACCGGCTCGAGTTCAGGCCGGTGCGCCACTACCCCTGTGGCTCAACCGTTTCCGAGTGGCCGAGGATCGAAGGTGACCCGGATGCGGGTGATCAGGCCGTCCTCGACGTGGCTCCAGTTGGCGGTCGGCAACGTGGCGCCGTCCTTGGTCATCAGGTCGAACCAGGTGATGACGTCGTCGCCGTCGGCCACTCGGGCGTGCAGGACAAGGTCATCCATGATCGATTCGGCCATGCCCTGCAGTCCGGCGAGGCAGGCGTCGGCGCCGTCGGCGACCCCCATGACGCCGACGAAGCTCACGTCGGGGGCGAGCACCGACCGCAGCCGATCGAAATCTCTTGTGCGCCAAGCATCGAAGTAGGTCTCGGCGACGGTACGGCTGGTCTCGGTGGTGGAGATCATCTCAGTCATGACTCCATGGTGGAGTCCGAGAGCCCATCCGTCCAACAGATCTTTCGGATAGCATCTATCATTTTCAGCAATGGAACTGCACCAGCTGCGATACGTGACCGCTGTCGTCGACGCCGGCACGTTCACCGCCGGCGCGCAGACCGTGCGTGTCAGCCAGTCTGGGGTGTCCACCCAGATCGCGAAGCTCGAACGCGAACTGGGCGTGACACTCTTCGATCGCACATCGCGGCGGGTGTCGCTCACCGCGGAGGGCCGCACGCTGCTTCCGGTGATCCGCCAGGCCCTGAGCGGCATCGACGCCGTCACCGACACGGCCAACGCGATCCGCGGTGTGATGACCGGATCGCTGCGTGTCGGAGCCGTCACCGGACTGACCTGGGATCCGCTCGTCGACGCCCTGGCGGTGATGCACGACAGTCACCCGGGGATCGACGTCCGGCTGATCGAGGGTCTCTCCGACGACCTGATACGCGCGGTGCGTGACGGCGGGCTCGACGTCGCCGTCGCCGGATGGGCGGGCGAGGCCCCGGCCGACCTGCTCACCCGCGTCATCGTCGAGGACGCATTGTGCGCGGTCCTCGCCCCCGATCATCCGTGGGCGTCGTCGACGACCCTGGACACCGCGCACCTGTTGACCGCCGATCTGATCTCCTTGCCGGTCGGTACCGGGGCACGCGCCGCACTCGATGCCGCAGCTGCTCGTATCGGGATGACCGCAACCCCACGCTGGGAGGTGACCACGCCCGCCCAGGTGAGCCTGCTGGCCCGGCGCGGCATCGGCGTCGGCGCACTCAGCGAGAACACCGCGGCCGGCTTCGACGGCATCGTGGCGGTGCCCCTGGCCGACGCAGCAGCCCGCTCGAGTCTCGGGGTCGTCTCGCGTCGCGATCCGTCGGCGGCCGCGCAGGCATTCCGCTCCCTACTCGGGCTCTGAGGTGCCACGCTAGGATTTCCGCGTGAGCAAACCAGCCCTTGCTCCGGAGTTCCGCTATGCCGATTTGCTGCCCTCCGGCGCCGATGACACCCCGTATCGACTGATCACCACCGAGGGGGTCTCGACCTTCACCGCCGATGGTCAGACCTTCCTCAAAGTCGCCCCCGAGGCCTTGCAGCGGCTGACCGCCGAGGCGATGCACGACATCAGCCACTATCTGCGGCCCGCGCACCTCGCGCAGTTGCGCAAGATCATCGACGATCCGGAGGCCTCGGGCAACGACCGCTTCGTCGCACTCGACCTGCTCAAGAACGTCAACATCTCCGCCGGCGGCGTGCTGCCGATGTGCCAGGACACCGGTACCGCGATCATCATGGGCAAGAAGTCCGAGGGGGTGCTCACCGGGGTCACCGACGGTGAGTGGATCTCACGCGGTGTCTACGACGCCTACACCAAGCTCAATCTGCGGTATTCGCAGCTGGCGCCCCTGACCACCTACGACGAGAAGAACACGGGCACCAATCTGCCTGCGCAGGTGGAGATCTACTCCACCGAGCAGGGACCGAGGGGGCCCGAATACAAGTTCTTGTTCATGGCCAAGGGTGGCGGTAGCGCCAACAAGTCGTTCCTGTTCCAGGAGACCAAGGCCATCCTGAATCCCAAGCGACTGCTGGAGTTCCTGGACGAGAAGATCCGCTCGCTCGGCACCGCAGCCTGCCCGCCGTATCACCTCGCGGTGGTCATCGGCGGAACCTCCGCCGAGTTCGCGTTGAAAACGGCGAAATACGCCTCGGCGCACTACCTCGACACCCTGCCCACCGAGGGATCGATGGCCGCCCACGGCTTCCGGGACGTGGAATTGGAGGAGGAGGTGTTCACGCTCACCCAATCCTTCGGCATCGGAGCACAATTCGGCGGCAAGTACTTCTGCCACGACGTCCGCGTCGTCCGGCTGCCGCGCCACGGCGCGTCCTGTCCGGTCGCGATCGCGGTGTCGTGTTCGGCCGACCGCCAGGCACTGGGCAAGATCACCGCCGACGGTGTGTTCCTCGAGCAGCTCGAAACCGATCCCGCGCAGTACATGCCGGATGCCGGCGTCGCCGAGGACATCGAGGGTGGCGCTGTCGTCGACATCGATCTGAACCGCCCGATGAGCGAGATCCTGGCGGAGCTGTCCAACTATCCTGTCAAGACCCGGCTTTCGCTCACCGGCCCGCTCGTCGTCGCCCGTGACATCGCGCATGCCAAGATCGCCGAGCGCCTCGACGCGGGCGAACCCATGCCTCAGTACCTGCGCGATCACCCCGTCTACTACGCCGGACCGGCGAAGACCCCGGAGGGTATGGCCTCGGGCTCGTTCGGACCGACCACGGCCGGCCGCATGGACTCCTACGTCGAGAAATTCCAGGCGGCAGGCGGCTCGATGGTGATGCTGGCCAAAGGCAACCGCTCCAAGCAGGTCACCAATGCCTGTGCGGCACACGGTGGTTTCTATCTCGGCTCGATCGGCGGACCAGCCGCACGGCTGGCGCTCGATTGCATCAGGAGTCAGGAGGTCATCGAGTATCCCGAGCTCGGTATGGAAGCCGTCTGGAAGATCGAGGTCGAGAACTTCCCGGCGTTCATCGTCGTCGACGACAAGGGCAACGACTTCTTCACCGATCCGGGTGGCGCGGTGACCGTCCCGCTGGGTGGGGTGCGCATCCGCTCGAAAGAGCGCTGAGCGGGCTCACGCCGTAGATCGATGCCACCACCTGTGACACCGATCTACGGCACAGAGCTGTCGACGGGCCTGCCCGCCGGGCTCCGACGGCCACGAGTAGCGTGAATTGAGGTAGTCCTAACTCGCCGTCGACCATCGGAGGACGCAGCACCATGACCGAGCAGCAGTACCGCATCGAGCACGACACCATGGGCGAGGTGAAAGTCCCCGTCGACGCGCTGTGGCGGGCCCAGACCCAGCGCGCCGTCGAGAACTTCCCGATCAGCCACCGCCCACTCGAGCGCACCCAGATCCGGGCGATGGGACTGCTCAAGGCGGCGTGCGCGCAGGTCAACAAGGATCTCGGGCTACTCGATGCGGTGAAGGCCGACGCCATCATCGCCGCGGCCAAGGAAATCGCCGACGGCCGCCACGACGACCAGTTCCCCATCGACGTGTTCCAGACCGGCTCGGGCACCAGCTCCAACATGAACACCAACGAGGTCATCGCCTCGATCGCCAAGGCGGCCGGCGTCGAGGTCCATCCCAACGACCACGTCAACATGTCGCAGTCGTCCAACGACACCTTCCCGACCGCCACCCACGTCGCGGCCACCGAGGCCGCCGTCAGCGATCTGATCCCGGCGCTCGATCATCTCCGGTTGGCATTGTTGGAGAAGTCGAACGAGTGGCGTGAGGTCGTCAAGAGCGGTCGCACCCACCTGATGGATGCGGTACCGGTGACCCTGGGCCAGGAGTTCGGCGGTTATGCCCGCCAGGTCGAGGCCGGTATCGAGCGCATCACCTCGACACTCCCCCGGGTCGGCGAACTGCCGATCGGCGGGACGGCCGTCGGCACCGGACTCAATGCGCCGGCCGGCTTCGGCACCAAGGTCGTCGCCGAACTGCGCAAGCTCACCGACGTCGACGCCCTCTCGCTCGCCAAGGACAACTTCGAGGCGCAGGCCGCCCGGGACGGGCTGGTCGAACTGTCGGGTCAGCTGAAGACGGTCGCGGTGTCGCTGACCAAGATCGCCAACGACGTCCGCTGGATGGGGTCGGGCCCGCTCACCGGCCTCGGCGAAATCCAGCTGCCCGACCTGCAGCCCGGCAGCTCGATCATGCCCGGCAAGGTCAATCCCGTTCTGCCCGAGGCGGTCACCCAGGTCGCCGCGCAGGTCGTCGGCAACGACGCCGCGGTCACCTGGGGTGGCGGCAACGGCGCCTTCGAGCTGAACGTGTACATCCCGATGATGGCGCGCAACGTGCTGGAGTCGCTGAAGTTGCTGGCCAACGTGTCCCGACTGTTCGCCGACCGCTGCATCTCCGGCCTCGTCGCCCACGAGGAGCGTCTCAAGACGCTTGCCGAGAGTTCTCCGTCGATCGTCACCCCGCTCAACTCGGCGATCGGATACGAGGAGGCGGCGGCGGTCGCCAAACAAGCCCTCAAGGAGGGCAAGACGATTCGGCAGACCGTCATCGATCGCGGCCTCATCGGCGACAAGCTCAGCGAGGCCGAGCTCGACAAGCGGCTCGACGTGCTGAAGATGGCGAATCTCGACCGCGAACGCTGATCGGCGAATCCCGACCCGCCACGAAGATCCCGGACGCTGCACCCCGACCACCGACACGGCTACGCCGCCGATCCCACACGGATCGACGGCGTCGCCTCGTCACCTCACGGATATGGTTGTCAGCCACCGACTCCCAGCATGGACGGCAGGATGCCGACCAGTTGGTTGAGCAACTGGGTCAGGGCATTGTCGTCGAGGAGTCCACTCGTGGCACCCGGCGTGGTCGTCGTGGTGCCCGACTGTGGGGCGCCCGACTGGGGCGTTGATTGCGGTGTGGTCGACTGCGGTGTCGTCAGCGCCGGCGCACTACCCGTCGGCGCAGCCTGATTGACGCCGATGGTGATCTTCGGGCTCTTGGCCGGATCGAGCCAGGTCAAGATGTTGCGCAGCACATCCTTGTCGATCGCCACACAACCCATCGTCGGCTCGCCGGTGCTGGCATGCAGGAAGATCGCCGACGCCTTGCCGGGGATGCGCTGCGGATTGGACGCGATGTTCACCGCGTAGTCGTAAGCAGGTCCGGCGTCGTAGAGGTTCTCACTGTCCCCGCCGGGGCTCTGCGCCTGGTGCACGTGCGTGTTGTAGGTGGGCGACTTCATGTCGGAGTCCCACCAATCCTGCTGTGTCACCTGGAAGTACGGCATCTTGGTGCCGGGATTGGCCAGCCGCCCGAAGGCCTGGTCGAGGGCGAAGGTGCCCTGCGGGGTGCGGTAGACGTTGTCGGCGGGCTCACCCATACCCACTTCGCCGAGGAATGCCTGGGTCGGCCCGAACACCGGCTTCCAGCTACCACTGGTGGAGTCGCGTTCGAACGCCGTGAGCGTCGCCTTCTGGTCGCTGGCCTTGGGCGCGGTCACCACGATCAGCTGACTCGTCTGACTCGACTGCGTCCCACCGCCGGACGAGCCGGCCCCCGAGAGTGTGTCGAGGACCTTGTCGAGTTCGGGGATACCGGTCTGCGGGATGCTGATGCCGCCGGGCAGCGTCGCACCTGGAGTGGCCGGTGTGGTCGGGGTCGTCGGCGTGGTGGATGGGGCGGCAGTCGCGATGCCGGCACCACCGGCGAAAGCGGCCAGCACCGCAATCACCATCAGTCCCAACAACCTCATTCGCCTCATCAGTAACTTCTGCACCACACCAGTCTGGCAAAAGGCAAGAGGCGATGAGTCTCGCGATGGTCACGGTGCGGCATGGATCCGATCACCACCCCCTCCTTGAATCTGAACTCACCCTCAACTAGGGTCCATGCAGTGATGCAGACCACAGCGCATCACCGGATTTCGCTCGCATCGAAGGGAAGCGCATGTCCACCGTCACCACCGTCACCGGTCCGATCTCCTCGGACGAACTCGGTCGCACCCTGATCCACGAACACGTCTTCGTCGTCGGCGAGGAATATCGGATCAATTATCAGGACGATTGGGACGAAGAGCGCAAGATCGCCGAGGCCGTCCGCGACCTCAACGAACTCAAGTCCCTGGGCATCGACACCATCTTCGACCCGACGGTCCTCGGTCTCGGTCGGTACATCCCCCGCATCCAGAAGATCGCCGAGCAGGTCGACCTCAACATCGTCGTGGCGACCGGGCTCTACACCTACAACGAGATCCCTTTCCAGTTCCACTACACCGGCCCGGGCCTGCTTTTCGACGTCGACGAACCGCTCGTCACCTATTTCGTGCGCGACCTCACCGAGGGCATCGCCGACACCGGCGTCCGGGCGGCGTTCCTGAAGTGCGCCATCGAGGAACAGGGACTGACACCGGGCGTCGAGCGGGTGATGCGCGCGGTCGGACAGGCCAGTGTCGCCACCGGCGCGCCCATCACCGTGCACACCAATCCGCACACCGAATCCGGGCTCGTCGCCCAGCGTGTGCTCGCCGAGGAGGGTGCCGATCTGAGCAAGGTCGTCATCGGACACTCCGGAGACAGCACCGACCTCGACTACCTGATGAAGATCGCCGACGCCGGGTCGATCCTCGGCATGGATCGGTTCGGGCTCGACGTCTTGTTGCCCTTCGACGATCGCATCAACACCATCGTCGAACTGTGCAAACGCGGATACGCCGACCGCATCGGGCTCGCCCACGACGCCGCATGCTTCATCGACTGGTTCGATCCCGAGGCCAAGAAGCAGGCGGTGCCCAAGTGGAATTACCGCCATATCAGCGAAGACGTCCTGCCGACCCTGCGCGAACGCGGAGTCACCGACGAGCAGATCACCACGATGCTCGTCGAGGTCCCCCGCCGCTACTTCGAGTGAGAGCCTCCTCATGAACACTGCTGTCACAGCCAATCCCGTTGCCGCCCTGTGGAACAATGCCGAGCACCACCCCGATCGCGTCGCGGTGCGCAGCGGGTCGCGTGCGCTGACCTACGCCGACCTCCGGGCCCGCATCGCCCGGGCCGCGGCCCGGTTCGCCGCCGCCGGGGTGGCCCCCGGAGATCGAGTCCTGCTCATCGCGCCGACCATCCCCGAGTTCCCGATCGTCTACTACGGACTGCACACCCTCGGCGCCACCGTCATCACCATGAACGTGATGTCGACGGTTCCCGAGATCGATTACGTCGTCGACGATTCGGGCACGATGATGATCGTCGCCTGGCAGGACTGTGCGACCAATGCCCGTGCGGTCGCCGAGTTGCGCGGGCTGCCCTTCACCGAGATCGGGCCCTTCGAGGACGACTCCCCCGAGATCGACGGTGTGACAACGTATATCGAGCGTGACGAGCACCAGACGGCGGTGATCCTCTACACCTCCGGTACCACCGGCAAACCCAAGGGCGCACAGCTGAGCATCGCGAACGTCAACGCCGCGCCACAGGCGTTCCGCGACGCATTGCGCCTGCACGACACCGAGCGCTGGGCCACCGCGCTACCTCTGTTCCACTGTTTCGGTCAGGTGGTCGTCATGCACGGCGCACTCACCTGGGCGGGCACGTTGTCGCTGATGAGCCCCTTCACGCCGACCGAGTTCATGGATCGCCTGCGCGACGAGCACATCACGATCGCGTGCGGGGTGCCCACCATGTGGAACGCCATGCTGCAGGTCACCGGTGGTTACACCCCGAGCGATTTCGCCGACCTGCGCCTGGCCTGCTCGGGCGGCGCCTCCCTTCCCGGTGAAGTGATCCGCGTCTTCGAGGAGCGGTTCGGCTGCTCCATCCTCGAGGGCTACGGCCTCACCGAGACCGCGGGCACCGCCACCTTCCGCAATCTCGACGGGCCGCCCAAGGTGGGGACCGTGGGGACGGCTCTGCCCGGATTCCGGATCGAGATCCGCGACCCCGACGGCACCGTCCTGCCCGCCGACGAGGTCGGTGAGATCTTCATCAATGGTCCGACGGTGATGACCGGCTACTGGAATCGACCCGACGCCACCGCGGCCGAACTCGTCGACGGATGGTTGCGCACAGGCGATCTGGGCTCGATGGACGCCGACGGCGACGTCCGCATCGTCGATCGCGCCAAGGACCTCATCATCCGTGGCGGCTACAACGTGTATCCCCGTGAGGTCGAGGAGGTCCTCTACACCCACCCCGGCATCGTCGAGGTTGCCGTCATCGGAATACCCGATGACCATTACGGCGAGGAGATCGTCGCCGTCGTCGCGGTGCGCCCGGGTGCCACGATCGAGCAGGACACGTTGCGCGAGTGGGCAAAAGAACGCCTGTCGGCCTACAAGGTGCCGCGCATCGTGCACGTCGTCGACGAACTGCCCAAGGGGGCAACCGGAAAGATCCTCAAGCGGGCCATCGACCGCGCACCGCTGATCTCGGTTCCGCACTGACCACACCGACCGCCGGCTATGTCGTCAGTCATAGCGGGGGTTGTGCGCGGCGTTGACCACAGAGCCCTGGCTGCCGAACCTTACCCCCGAGTAATGTTCGAGCGGCCTCGCGAGCACGCGAGGCGGAAGGGTCGGGTCCTCACACATGCCACCGCTGAGTCGGATTGCGCGACTTCAGATCACCGCGATCCTCGTCCTCGGGCTGGTGGTCAGCGTGGTCGCGGGGATCTGGCTGGTCCACGTGAACCGCGTCGTCGGCGTCGGGGTGTACACGGTGACCGCACACCTCCCCGATTCCGGGGGCATCTTCACCAATGCTGAGGTCACCTACCTCGGCATACCCGTCGGCCGCGTCGGGCCCCTGCGTCTCACGCACGACGGCGTCGACGTCGAACTCCAGTTGGACTCGGACGCGCCGAAGGTCCCGGCGTCGGCAATGGCGGTCGTCGCCAACCGATCCGCGATCGGCGAACAATTCATCGACCTCCAGCCGACCCGCGGCGATGACGATGCGCACCTCCACGACGGGTCGACGATCACGAGGTCCTCGGTGCCACCGCCTCTCGATGAGGTGGTGGCCTCCACCGTGCGACTCGCACAATCGATACCGCTCGACGACCTACACACCGTGATCACCGAACTCGGGAAAGCGCTGAACGGACAGGGCGACAACCTGTCCCGGCTCGTCGACTCGTTGTCGACGCTGGCCGCCGACGGCGCCGACAATCTGCCCGCGACCATCGGACTGATCCGCGACGCGAATTCGGTACTGGCCACCCAGGCCGACCAGTCCGATGCCATTCTCACCTGGTCGCACGGGCTCGACGTGCTCACGGCAACGCTCTCGGCGTCCGATCCGGACCTGCGCCGGCTGCTGACCACCGGGAGCGCCTCGGCCAGCCAGCTCTCGGAACTGTTGCAGCGCAACGGTGGTGACGCCGCAAAGGTCGTCCACGACCTGGCGTCGGTGATGCGCACGATCCGACCTGCCACCTACACCACGTCCCTGACGTTCTCGATGCTGTCCAACCTCTCGGCCGGTGGCCACTCCACCGCCCCCGGCGACGGGCAGATCCATTTCGGTGTCGTGCTCGAGACGAACAACCCACCGGCATGCACTCAGGGATACGAGGGCACCACCCGCATCATCGACGAGATGAAACGCGCAAACCCGGATTTCGACATCCGTTACGACGACTTCCCGTTCAATACCGGCGCCGGATGCGCTGTTCCACAAGGCAATCCGACGGGCGTCCGAAGTGCCGCGCGAACCGTCTACGCCAATCCGAACACGCCGCAGCCATGGGATTCGACACCTAAGAAGGACCCCGACCGCCTCGACCTGACCCCGCTGGCCCGGCAACTGGCCGCGCTCATGGGCGTCCGACCGGTCTGAGTGCGATCACCGTCGAGACGGTCGGCGATCACCACTCCGTAAACCGATGGCGTTGGCCCACAACCGGGTTGCGGTGAACACCATCTGATCCAGATCGGCATCGTCGCCGAGTGCGAAGGCCTGGTAGGCCATCCGCGAGACCATGCCCGAGAGCGCGCTCGCCGCAGCCAGCGGATCGAGTTCGGGATCGGCAAGGCCGCGGTCCTGGAGATCCTTGATGTGCCTGGCATTTCGGGTCGCGAACACGAGCCCGCGCTGACGCCGCTTCTCGCGGAACTCCGGCATGTTGGCGGTCACCTGCTCGAGAACGAGCCGCAATCCGGCGTTGCGCTTGTACGCCTCGAAGTACGCGCGGTTGGCGGCCTCGAGCACCGCATACGGATCCTCGTGCGGATCGGTCTCGATGTGCGGGAGCCCGGGATGCAGCATGTCCTCGTGGGCGAGCGCGAGGACGGCGTCGAGGACCTCTTCCTTGCTGTCGAAATAGGTGTAGAAGGTTCCCGTCGAACACTTCGCCTCGGCCGTGATGTCGGTCAGTCGTGCGTCGGAGAAGCCGTCGCGCTCGAAGATCCGGCGCGCGGCGGCAATCAGGGCGGAGCGGGTACGCTCGCCGCGCGCGGTCACCGGCGGCGCCTTGTCGCCGTCGGTCACCGCCAGCGGGGGAAGCGGCTGCTCCCCCACCGGCGGTGTCTCCACCGGCGGTGTCTGCAACGGCTGTGTCCCCACCGCGCGCGAATCACGTGCAGTCATGCCGACATCTTCTCACCCATCAGCGTCGTCATCCGAGTCCGGCCGCGTCGGCGACGGCGATGGCCCGCGCGACCAGACCGTCGATCACTTCGTCGGTGGGGACGCCGGCGGCGGCTCGGTTCGCCGGGTTGTCCCGCGCACGACGGAGCACACCCTCGGCGATGATCGCGACCTTCCACAGTCCGAGTGCGTGCCAGAACCGCAGCGCCGTCGCGTCACGGCCGGTGCGGTCGAGGTACATCGCGGCCAAGTCGTCGCGGCTCGGGAACCCCTCGAGCAGTTCCACCGGTGCAGCACTGAGCGGCGGTTCACCGGCTGCCGGCCAGTACGCCAGGGTGCTGCCGATGTCGGCGAGTGGATCACCCAGGGTCGACAACTCCCAGTCCAGTGCCGCTCGTACCGTTCCGCTGTCCGGATCGATCATGACGTTGCGAATGTGGAAGTCCCCGTGGACCAGTCGTGTCTCCCGTTGTTCGGGTGCACTCGCCGACAGTCGGCGGGTCAACTCGTCCAGCGCCGGGATCTCGCGGGTCTTCGACTTCTCCCACTGCGCGCTCCACCTCTTGAGTTGGCGTGCCGCGTAGGGCTTGTGGCTCGCCAGGTCGGCCAGGCCGACCTGCTCGATGTCCACGTCGTGGATACGGGCGAGGGTGTCGATCATCGACTCCCCCACCGCCCGCCGTATCGCGGGTGAGAGCGCCTGCGCCGCCGGCAGCCGATCCAGGACGACACCGTCCACGAACTCCATCACCACCAGCGGAACAGGACTCACCGACTCGTCGGTGCACGCACCGAGGACGGCCGGAACGGCCACGTCGGTCGGGGCCAGCGCTGAGAGGATGCGCGCCTCGCGCACCACGTCATGCGCCGACGCCAGCAGGGTGCCGACCGGCGGACGACGCAGCACCCATCGGCCGCCGGAGTCGTCGGTGAGGAGATAGGTGAGATTCGACTGGCCGACTCCGACGCGCGTACACCGCACCGTGCCGGCCCACTCGATACCCGCTCCGCGCAGCCAGCCGAGCAGGGCGACGGGATCGACCTCGGCGATCGCCGTCAGGCCCGCCCCGGCCACGTCGGTCTCACTCATCGCCCACTCCCCACTTGATCACCGAACCCTCCTGCGCTGCAACGACTTCCCGATTCGATCAGTACCGGGCCGAGAGCGCGTCGTCGGACACGCCGGCCACCGTCTCCGGCACCGTGGCGGCTTCCCGGTAGCTGCGCAACTCGCGGCGGGCGATCGCGCGCTTGTGCACCTCGTCGGGACCGTCGGCCAGGCGCAGCGTCCGCAGGTGCGCGTAGGCCATGGCCAGCGGGAAGTCGTCGGTGACACCGGCACCACCGTGGACCTGGATGGCGCGGTCGATGATCTTGAGCGCCATGTTGGGCGCAGCCACCTTGATGGCGGCGATCTCGGTCGCCGCGGCCTTGTTGCCGACGGTGTCCATCATGTACGCGGCCTTGAGGGTCAGCAGCCGCACCATCTCGATGTCGATGCGCGCCTCGGCAATCCAGTCCTGGATGTTGGCGCGATCGGCGAGTGACTGTCCGAAGGTCGAGCGTGCGGCCGCTCGCCGACACATGAGTTCCAGTGCCCGCTCGGCCATCCCGATGGTGCGCATGCAGTGATGGATGCGGCCCGGCCCCAGACGCGCCTGGGCGATCGCGAATCCCTCACCCTCCCCTTTGAGGACATCGGTCGCGGGCACCCGGACGTTCTCGAATACCAACTCGCCGTGGCTCTCCCGGTCGACGTAGCCGAAGACGGGCAGGTTGCGCACGATGGTGAGACCATCGGCGTCGGTGGGCACCACCATCATCGACTGCTGTCGATGGGTCGGAGCGGTCGGATCGGTCTTGCCCATCACGATGAGTACCTTGCAGTCGGGCCGCACCGCGTTGGAGGCGAACCACTTTCGTCCGTTGAGGACGTAGTCGTCACCGTCTCGAACCATCTGCAACTCGATGTTGGTCGCGTCGGAGCTGGCGACTGCGGGCTCGGTCATCGCGAACGCCGAGGCGATCTCACCATCGAGCAGGGGCTTGAGGTAGCGCTGCTTGTGTTCGTCGGTGCCGAAGAGGGTCAGCACCTCGATGTTGCCGGTGTCGGGGGCGTTGCAGTTGAACACCTCCGGCGCCCACCCGACCCGTCCCATGATCTCGGCGAGGTGCGCGTATTCCAGGTTCGACAGACCCGGACCCCATTCGGCGTAGGGGTGGAACAGATTCCACAGTCCTTCGGCCTTCGCCTTGGCCTTGAGTTCGATCAGGATGTCGGGGGTGGCATGTGGATTGGCCGACTCCCGCATCTGTTGGTCGTAGACGGCCTCGTTGGAATAGATGTAGGTATCCATGAAGGCCAGCAGCTTCTGCCGGTATTCCTCGGCCCGCGGTGACGGTTCGAACAGGGTCATGGTTGTCTCCTCGATGAGAGCGGTTGTGGTCTCGACGGATTCGCCGGCGGTGGCGCTTCAGGCGTCCTGCGGCGCGAGCAGCGCGGCCTGATAGCGCCGCATGCCGCGCAGCCACCTGTCGTAGTCGGCACCCTTCTGGCGGTACATCTCGAGCACCTCCGGATGCGGGAGGATCAGGAACCGCTCATCGGCGATCGCGGCCAGTACGAGGTCGGCGACCTCCTCGGGCGTGATCACAGCGCCGGCGGTCTCGACCGCTCGCTGCATCAGGCGCTCGCCGTCGGTGTCCGGCGCATGGTCGGGACGCAGCAGTTTGGTGTCGACGCCCATCGGGCACAGGCAACTGACCCGGATACCGGCGTCGCCGTAGGTGGCACTGAGCCATTCGGCGAACCCGACCGCCGCGTGTTTGGTCACCGAGTAGGTCGCCGACCCCAGTTGGGTGAGCAAGCCGGCCGCCGACGCAGTGCTGATGAAGTATCCGCGACCGCGTTCGCTCCACTCGGGTACGAGCCGACGCGCGGCGCGTATATGCGCCATCAGGTTCACGTCGATGACGGTGTCCCAGGCGTCGTCGGTGGCATCCAGCCCCGCCGCGCCGCCGATCCCGGCGTTGGCGAAATACAGGTCGACCGGTCCGAAATGCTCACCGGCCGCGGTGACCACG
The DNA here is from genome assembly GCF_017654315.1 of Gordonia polyisoprenivorans. Classification (NCBI taxonomy): domain Bacteria; kingdom Bacillati; phylum Actinomycetota; class Actinomycetes; order Mycobacteriales; family Gordoniaceae; genus Gordonia; species Gordonia polyisoprenivorans. The sequence goes on along the minus strand of NZ_CP072203.1, from coordinate 2,563,385 downwards.
TCGTCGATGTGGGCGTTGTCCGAGGCGTCGCCGGACAGCGCAATCGCCTGGCCGCCGGCCTCGACGATCGCCTCTGCGGTGCGCGCGACGGCGTCGGAATCGAGGTCGGTCAACACCACCCGGACGCCGGCGGCGCTGAGCGCGCGGGCGATCGCACCACCGATGCCGCCGCCGGCACCGGTGACCACGGCGACTGTGTTCTGGATCTCCATGACCCGACCGTACTTGAACCCGGTTTCACCTTCAAGGTTCGGGTCGAGTCGTGCCTCAGCCGATCATCTTGGCCATCGAGGTCGCATCCTCCCCGGACCTGCGCAGCACGAGCGCCGACAGCGCCAAAACGACCAGGGTCAGAACCAGCATCAGCGTCGACATCGCGGCCACCTCCGGCCGCAGGGCGATACGCACCGCGGAGAAGATGTACACCGGCCACGGCGTGTAACCCGGCTGCTGGACGAAGGTCGAGATCACGACGTCGTCGAGACTGAACGTGAACGCGAGCATCATCCCGGCGAAGATGCCCGGGGCGGCGGCGGGCAGGATCACGTGGCGCAGCCGCGCGAGCGGCGAGGCGTAGAGATCTGCGGCCGCTTCCTCGAGTGCCGGATCGAGAGCCGACACCCGCGCTCGCACGATGAACGTCACCACGACCATCGACACCACCGCGTGCGAGATGACCAACCGCACGAGACCGTTGTTGAACGGCAACAGATTCCAGTCGACACCGAGCGTCACATACCAGGGCAGGAAGGCCACGGCATCGGCGATGTCGGGCGTCACCAGGGTGACCGTCAGCAGGGCCAGCAACCCCACCGACCACCAGCGCGGGCGCCGCGACATCCCGATGGCGATGCCGGCCAGCGACCCCAGGAGCGTGGCCAGCAGCGCCGACAGCAGGCCCACCTCCAAGGAAATGCGCACACTGTGCAGGATCGTGTCGTCGGTGAGCGCGTCGCGGTAGGCGCCGAACCCGAATCCCTCGAACGACGCGAGTACACGCCCGGTGTTGAACGAGTAGGCGACGATCACCAGGATCGGCAGGAACAGGAAGGCATAGACCACGACCGACCACGCCTTCAGACAGATCGAGTACCAATCCCGCCGGGTGCGCAGCGGCGTCATCACCAGACGCGGCAGCGGGCCGGGATCGGCCGGCTGTCCGTCGGGCAGGGTCACCGAGAACACCTGTCGATCCAGAAGCACCGCAATACCTTTGACGACGAGACCGGCGATCACCACGCACACGAGCACCATCGCCATCAGCGACACGGTCATGGCACTGCCGAGTGCCCAGTTCTGGGCGGTCTCGAACTGCGCGGCGATCATCTGCCCGGCCATCGTGCCCTTGGCACCGCCGAGCACCGACGGTGTCACGTAGTCGCCCATCAACGGTATGAACACCAGAAGCGTGCCCGAGACGATGCCCGGCGAGGCCAGCGGCAGGGTGATCCGGAAGAACGTCGTCCAGCGGTTGGCACCGAGGTCGCGCCCGGCTTCCCGCAGCGACAGACCCGCACGATCCATCGCCACGTACAGGGGAAAGATCATCAGCGGCAGGTAGTTGTAGACCACGCCGACCTGCACCGCGGCGCGGGTGTAGAGGATGCCGAGTTCGCCCAGCCCCATGCTCTGCATCGCACCCGAGAGCCATCCCGACGGGGCCAGGGTGATCTGCCAGCCGATGGTGCGCACCAGGAAGTTGGTGAAGAACGGGATGATGATGAGGGCGAGATAGATCGGGCGTCGTCGCGGATTCGATTTGACCGCAAGCCAATAGGCGAACGGCACACCGACGGCAAGCGCGATCACCACTCCGGTGACGGCGATGGTGAGGGTGTTGTAGAAGGTCGACCGGTAGTCCGCGCCGAAGGCTTCCGAATAGCGACCGAAGCTCAGTTGGTCGGTGGCATAGGTGGTGAACTGGTCGGGTTTGTAGCCGAAGCTGTACCACACCACCAGTGCCACCGGGACGACGAAGAAGAACAGCAGATACGCCCAGGCCGGGAAGGTGAGCCCGCCTGCACCGAACAACCGTTGCCGCCATGGCGGTTTCGGGGTCGGGGTGATCGGTTCTGGGGTGATCGCCGGGGTGTCGACGGTGGTGGTCATCGGGCGCTCCTCGCCTGCATCTGGCCCAGGATCTCGGTGCGCTCCTGGGTGGCCGAGTCGACATTGGCCGACACCAGCCGATCGACCACCTCGTCGGGTGGGAACAACAGGTCGGGGTAGTCGAGGTCGGCGGCCCGGCCCTTCTCCGCCATCCCTTTCACCCCGGTCTGGTAGCCGATGTACTCCATCTCCCGGTACGACACCTCCGGGTCGAGCATGTAGTTGATGAATTCGTGTGCGGCGACCGGATGTTGGGTCCCGCGCACGATCGCGAAGTTGTCAACGAACAGGTTGGCCGTCGGCAACGGGTAGACGAATCCCCACTTGTCGGGGTCGCTCTCGTTCGTCAGTGTCAGACGCGCGTCGCCGTTCCACGCCTGCAGCAAGCTGTAGGCACCCCCCGACACCACCGAGGTGATCGACGAGTTGTACCCCTGCAGCGTCGGCGCGAGTTCGTTGACGAGTAGCGTGCGCGCCGCGGCGAGATCCTTCCCGTCGGTGGTGTTCGGGTCGATGTTCAACGCCCCCATGGCAATCGAGACCACCTCCCAGGGATCCTCGAGGACACTGACCTTGCCCCGGGCCGGGCCCTGTGCCAACTCGATGAAGTCACGCCACGTGGTCGGGGTCGTCGTGGTCAGCGACTTGAGATACATGAATCCGGTGGTGCCCCAGTCCTTGCAGGCGCCGTAGCGCGAGCGCGGATTCCAGGGCGGGTCGAAGAACCGCTCCTCGAGGTTGGCAAGGTTGGGCACGCGCGCATGGTCGAGCGGATCGAGCAGGTCGTGCTCCACCATCTGCGGGATGTATACCCCGGTGGGCACCACCACGTCATACCCCGAGGTTCCGCGGGCCGCAGCGAGTTTGGCGATCATCTCCTCGTTGGAGCCGAAGGAGTCGACTTGAAGCGTGACACCGAAGCGGTTCTCGTAGCCGTCGAGATCGTTGGGGTCCTCGTAGTCTCCCCAGCTGTAGTAGTTCAGCCTGCCCTCGGCGGCGGTGCCCATCGGCGCCGAACTCGCGATCTTGTGACTGCCACCGCACGCCGACACGGTGACCCCGGCCACCGCCACACCGATTCCGGCGAGGAAGCTGCGACGGGTGATGCGCGCGACGGATTGCTTCGGGACCAGTGCGCGTACCGCGTCCGGCGCGGCCGATGGTGCGCGCCCGATCATTTGGCGTACACCAGGGTGTCGGAGCCGGCGAAGGTGCATCGCACACGCTGCCCCTCGTGCAGTGGCGGGAAGTTGCGGGTGGCGCCGCGCACCAGCACCTCGGTACCCGCGTCGGTGGTGACCACCACCTGCGTCAGGTCACCGAGGAACGACACCCCTGCGGCGGTCCCGGACACGACGTTGTCGGCGGCATCGACGTCGGCGTCGCTCTCGGCGAACCAGATCGCCTCGGGGCGTACCGCGACGACCAGGCCACCGGTGGTGTCGACCGGGGTGTCGGCGATGGCGAAACGACCGTCGGTGGTGGCGATGCGTCCGTCCTCGTACTCGCCGGTGACGTCGAAGAAGGTCTGCTTGCCGATGAAGTCGGCGACGAACCGGCTGGTCGGCGCAGCGTAGATGTCCTTGCCGACGCCGACCTGCGCGATGCGTCCCTCGCTCATCACCACGATCCGGTCGCTCATCGACAACGCCTCCTCCTGATCGTGGGTCACGAAGATGAAGGTGGTGCCGAGGTCCTTTTGCAGCAGTTTGAGTTCGATCTGCATCTCCTCGCGCAACTTGCGGTCCAGCGCACTCATCGGCTCGTCGAGCAGCAGCACGTCGGGCCGGTTCGCCAGCGCCCGGGCGAGCGCGACACGCTGCTGCTGGCCGCCGGAGAGCATCGCCGGCTTGCGGTCGGCAAAGCGCGTCATCTGCACCAGCCCGAGCGCGTCGGCGACACGTTGGCCGATCTCCTTCTTGGCCACCTTGCGTTGACGCAGACCGAAACCCACGTTCTGCGCCACGGTCATGTGCGGGAACAGCGCGTAGGACTGGAACACGGTGTTGACCGGGCGACGCTCGGGTGGCACATCCACGATCGAGGCCCCGTCGAGGGTGATGTCACCGGCGGTGGGCCGCTCGAAACCGGCCAGCATGCGCAACAGCGTCGTCTTACCGCACCCGGACGGTCCCAGGAGCGAGACGAACTCACCCGCGGCGATGTCGAGATCGATGTCGGTGACCGCGACGTGGCCGTTGGCATACACCTTGCGGATAGCCCGGAGGGCAACCGCACCGCGGGTGGTCGGCGCGGACTCGGCGATCGGAGCCTGCGAGACAGTGGTCATGGTGGGCCTTTCGTGGCGACCACGCCGGCGGCGGGCGGGTCAGTCAACCTCAGGAGTTACGAATACGTCGGTCATTCGATGAAATCGTCACGGATTCAGTCTCCGATTTCCACTTGAGCGACTGATTCTTAATGCACGCGCAACAATCGGCAACGTACGGTGGGCACATGCGCAACGGTGACGTCTCCTACTGGCACTCCACCACCGGACCGTCGGTCCCGCGTCCGCCGTTGCCGGGCGATCGCGACGCGGACATCGCGATCGTCGGCGGCGGACTCACCGGCCTGTGGTCGGCGTACTACCTCGCCGAGCGACTACCCGACGCGCGCATCGTCGTCCTCGAGCGCGAGTTCTGTGGGTTCGGCGCCAGCGGCCGCAACGGTGGCTGGCTCTCGGCCGAGGTCGCGGGCAATCGTCGCACCTATGCGGCGATCGCCGAGTCTCGAGGGCGCGACGGTCTCGACGCCAATCGCCGTCTCACCGCGACCATGCGGTCCGGCGTCGACGAGGTCCTCGACCGCATCACCAGCGAGTCCATCGAGTGCGACGCGGTGAAGTCGGGGGTCCTGCACATCGCGCGTTGTGCGGCACAGGACGCCCGACTACGCGCCGAGATCGAGCACGAGGAGCATCTCGGTGGTCGATGGGAGTATCTCGACGACGTCGCCCTCGCCGAGCGGATCACCATTGCCGGCGCACGATCGGCGATGTACTCGTCCCAGTGCGCCCGGGTGAACCCGGCGAAGCTGACCCACGGGGTCGCCGAGGCGGTGGCCCGCCGGGGCGTACAGATCTTCGAGGGCACCACCGTCACCGGCATCAGTCCGCGCCGGGTCGACACCGATCGCGGTGTGGTGCGGGCGGAATCGATCCTGGTCTGCCTCGAGGGCTTCACCGCCACCATGGCCGATACGCACCGCACGCTGCTACCGATGAATTCATCGATGATCGTCACCGAGCCACTCGACGACGAGAACTGGGAGCGCATCGGATGGGGCGGGTGCGAGCTGCTGGGCGAGACCGCTCACGCCTACACGTACTCGCAGCGCACCGCCGACGGCCGGATTGCCCTGGGCGGGCGCGGCGTTCCCTATCGATTCGGTTCCGGCATCGATGATCGCGGCCGGACCCAGGAGCGGACGACAGCATCCCTGGTGACCGCATTGCACGAGATGTTCCCGGCCACCGCGGACACCCCGATCGCCCACACCTGGTGTGGGGTGCTGGGGGTGAGTCGGGACTGGTCGGCATCCATACGCTACGACCCGACCACCGGAATCGGTTCTGCCAGCGGCTATGTGGGGTCAGGTCTGACCACCACCAACGTGGCCGGGCGAACGCTGTGCGACCTCGTCGCCGGCGACCGCACCGATCTCACCGACCTACCATGGGTCGGGCACCGCACCCGCAACTGGGAACCAGAACCGCTTCGTTGGCTCGGCGTGGCGACGATGTACGCCGCCTACCGCACGGCCGATCGACGTGAACTGGCCGATGGCTCATCGCGGACGAATGCCATCGCACGGCTGGCCGACCGGGTGTCGGGTCGGTCCTGAACTCCGACACCCGGTGCGAATCAGTAGATTTCGAGGATACCGACTTTCAATCGGCGATCAGTACGCCGCGCCCGGCGCGAACTCCTCGAGCACCTCGGTCACGAGCGCAGCGATCGGTGATCGTTCGCTGCGGGTCAGCGTGATGTGCGCGAAAAGCGGGTGCCCCTTGAGCTTTTCGATGACTGCCGCCACACCGTCGTGTCGTCCGACGCGCAGGTTGTCGCGCTGCGCGACGTCGTGGGTGAGCACCACCCGCGACCCCGACCCCAGGCGCGAGAGCACGGTCAGCAAGACGTTGCGCTCCAGCGACTGCGCCTCGTCGACGATCACGAACGAGTCATGCAGTGACCGACCGCGGATGTGGGTGAGTGGCAAGACCTCCAGCATTCCGCGGGCCAGCACCTCTTCGATGACTTCTTGCGAGGCAAGGCCTTCCAGCGTGTCGAACACCGCCTGCGCCCACGGACCCATCTTCTCGTCGGCGCCGCCGGGCAGGTAACCGAGCTGCTGTCCGCCGACCGCGTAGAGCGGACGGAAGACGACCACCTTGCGCTGGGTCCGGCGTTCGAGGACGGCCTCCAGTCCGGCGCACAAGGCCAACGCCGACTTGCCGGTTCCGGCCTTGCCGCCCAGCGACACGATGCCGACACTGTCGTCGAGCAGCAGATCGAGCGCCACACGCTGTTCGGCGGAGCGCCCGTGCAGACCGAAGGCCTCACGATCACCGCGCACCAACTGCACCTGCTTGGCGTCGTTCACCCGGCCCAGCGCACTCGCCGAGCCCTGACCGATCAGCCGAACCCCGGTGTGGCACGGCAGTTCCCGGGCTGCGTCGATGTCCACGACGCCGTCGGCGAAGAGGGTGTCGATGGCGGGCTGGTCGACGTCGAGTTCGGCCATCCCCGACCATCCGGAGACCACGACATCCTGGGCGTGGTACTCGTCGGCGGCCAGGCCCACCGCGCCGGCCTTCACCCGCAGCGGCGTGTCCTTGGAGACCAGGGTGACGTTCTTACCCTCGGCCCGCAGGTTGAGTGCACACGCGAGAATCCGTGAATCGTTTGTCTCCGTACGGAATCCGGCAGGCAGCACGGCCGGATCGGTGTGATTGAGTTCCACCTGTAACGTGCCGCCCTCGTCCCCGATGGGGAACGGCATGTCGAGTCGACCGTATTCCAGCCGCAGATCGTCGAGGAGCCGCAAGGCCTCACGTGCGAACCAGCCGAGCTCGTGGTGGTGACGTTTGCCCTCGAGTTCGCCGATGACCACCAGCGGAAGAACCACATGGTGTTCGGCGAAACGGGTGACCGCCCAGGGATCTGAGAGCAGGACGGAGGTGTCAAGGACGTAGGTGCGTGTGGTCACGTGGGCTCCTACATTTGTGCGGCGCCCGCACAAACCAGTTCAAGTCGACCGGCTGGGTCTCGGTCCGCTTCGGCTTAGCCGAAGTGGACGGGGACCGGGGCCGGCCCCCTCGCGCTGCTCTTGCAAACCACGAATGAGAACCTCCCGGACGAACCGCTTCCCCGCGGCCCGTCACTCGTCAACGTACGCGGTGTGGCGCGTGGCGGCGCGCCGGAGAAGGTGTGTCGGCGTGAATTTCGCGTAAACGCACGTATCGTTTGAGCGAAGTGACGATGGCGTCGCCACCGGGAGAAAAGCCGTGCTCAATCGGCACGTCCGGAACTGTTCTCACCGCCGGTGGGTGGGGCCCGGGAACGGGCCGGACCCGCCCGCGACGCGAGACCACAGCACCTGCTCATGCACACACTCCCGGCACCCACGCGATCGCGTGGGTGCCGGGAGTGTGGTGAGTCGGCGGTCTATCGGCCGGCGAGCGCCTGGATGCGCTGCCGTGCGGCCTGGGCGTCGTCGCCGAGTTCCTGCAAGCTCTCGAGCTTGAGGCCGTCGGCGATGGCGGCAGCGATCGCCGTGTGCGTCTCGCCGCCCTCGTAGTCGGCGATCAGCGCGCGCTCCGCGTCGAAGTCGTCAATGTCGAATCCGATGGGCTCGGTGGTCAGTCGGGCCAGTGCCTCGTCGACGGCGATCACGGTGGCGTCCTGATCGGCGACGAGTCCGGCACCGAGGAAGTTGGTGAAGGTCCGGGCCTGCAGTTCGTCGTCACCGACGATCTTGGTGAGGATCGTCTGGTAGACGTCATCGGTCACCGCGGTCGCCAGACGCTTGACGTAGTGCACGCACTGGTACTCGTGCACCGCCATCAATGCCAGGACATCGAGCGGGCCGAGATCCCGAACGAGCTCGGGACGCTGGCGGTACCCCTTGGTGACGTGCTCGCGACGACGCTCCTCGGCATCCACCGGGTCGATCGCGCGCCGCACCACGAGGTAGTCACGCAACACGATGGCGTGCCGGTTGTCCTCGGCGGTCCACACCCCGACGAGCTGACGCCAGTCGGAGAACGCCGGGAAGTGCTTGGCGAGCACCCGGTGATAGGACGGCAGGTTGTCCTTCGTCAGCAGCAGCGCGAGGGTGCCGGCGCGCGCCTCGTCGGACAGCGTCGCCTGAGACGGATCCCAGTCGTCGCCACCGAGGAATGCGAAGTTGCGGCCGTCGTCCCACGGCACCCAGTCGTGCGGGTTCCAGGGCGTGGCCGCCGCGGCGTGATCCTCGGCGATCTCCGGAAGCGCCTTCTCGAGCGCAATGATCAGGTCGTCTTCGGTGAGTGCGTTCATCGCGTAAGAGGATACGGATGCGTAACCATCGGGGGCAATCCGGACATCCCCCGCGGGGCGCGCCGCCGCCGCGACGCCGATCAGATGCGGCTCATCAGCCCCCACGACTCGAGACCGTCGTAGAGGGGGAAATCCAGCGCGAGACGCGACACGCGTGCCCGCAACGCCGAGGTGTCGGCGCCGGTCCCGGCGGCCAGCGCGGTCGCGATGATGTCGGCGACCTCGGTGAACTGCTCGTCACCGAACCCGCGGGTGGCCAGCGCGGGGGTTCCGATCCGCAGTCCGGAGGTCACCATCGGCGGGCGCGGATCGAAGGGCACCGCGTTGCGGTTCACGGTGATGCCGACCTCGTGCAGCAGATCCTCGGCCTGCTGTCCATCGAGCGGGCTGTTGCGCAGGTCGACGAGCACCAGGTGCACGTCGGTGCCGCCGGTGAGCACCGAGACACCGGCCTTGGCGACGTCGGCGCCGGTGAGCCGGTCGGCGAGGATCTTCGCGCCGGACAGGGTGCGACGCTGCCGCTCGGCGAACTCTTCGGTGCCGGCGATCTTCAATGCGACGGCCTTACCGGCGATGACGTGCATGAGCGGACCACCCTGCTGACCGGGGAACACCGCCGAGTTGAGCTTCTTGGCCCATTCCTGCTTGGCGAGGATGATGCCCGAGCGCGGTCCGCCGAGGGTCTTGTGGACCGTCGAGGACACGACGTCGGAGGCGGGTACCGGGTTGGGGTGCAGCCCGGCGGCCACCAGACCGGCGAAGTGGGCCATGTCGGTCCACAGGTAGGCGCCGACCTCGTCGGCGATCGAGCGGAATGCATCGAAGTCGAGGGTGCGGGGATAAGCCGACCACCCGGCGACGATCACCTTCGGGCGGGTGTCGAGGGCGATCTTGCGCACCTCGTCCATGTCGATGCGGAAGTCCTCTTTGCTCACGCCGTAGAAGGCGTTCTCGTAGAGCTTGCCGGAGAAGTTCAGTCGCATCCCGTGGGTCAGGTGCCCGCCGTGTGCGAGGTCGAGACCGAGCATCGTCTCACCCGGGTTCATCAACGCCATCAGCACCGCGGCGTTGGCCTGCGCGCCCGAATGTGGCTGCACATTGGCGAAGTCGGCGCCGAAGAGCGCCTTGGCCCGGTCACGCGCGATGTCCTCGACGACGTCGACGTACTCGCAGCCGCCGTAGTAGCGCCGACCCGGATATCCCTCGGCGTACTTGTTCGTCAGGACGCTGCCCTGCGCCTGCAGAACCGCGCGCGGGACGAAGTTCTCCGACGCGATCATCTCGAGGGTGTCGCGCTGCCGGCTCAGCTCACCGTTCATCGCGGCGGCGACGTCGGGGTCGACGTCGACCAGCGACATCGCGTTCACCGACGTCGAGTTCACGGACTGTGCGGACGAGGCGTTCTCGGTCATGCCCGCAAGTCTATGGGCCCGGCGCCCGCGGACCGAATCCTCCCCGGACCATCCGCTGCGGACCTCCGGGGCGAGGTCAGGCGGTCTCGCCGAGTTCGGCTCGCAACGACGCCGGGATCAATGGCTCGTCGAGCAGCCGCCCGAAGCGCGCGGCACGATCGGCACCGCCGATACCGGGGGCATCGGAGTCGAGCCACCGCTGCAGCAGGCGATAGCCCTCGACGTAGGTGGAGATGTAGGCACGCCACAACGGGGAGGTGAGAAAGCGCAGCATCTGCCGCGCCCGTTCGGGTGGCGCGAGGAGCCAGCGCTGCAAGAATTCGGCGACGGTGTCGGCGTCGCGGTGCTGATCGTGCAGCATCAGGGCGGCGTCCTGGCGCACGCCGAGCAGCCCGGCGGTCGCCCGACCCACCTGTTGTGCGTGCTGCCCGTCGAACCGCAGGCCGAGATCGGCGTAGATCTCCTGCGCCCACACACCCCACTCGGGCCCGACGATCGCGTGCAGGGCGTGGTCGGCCAAACCCTCGGCCATGAGGCATTGCGGGGTGTTCACGAGAAAGATCGTCTGCTCCTGCTGTCCCCCGCCGACGAGTCGCTGCTCCTTGCGGCAGTGTTCGGTGTGATGACCCGGATAGGCCTCGTGGGCGATCAGGTGCGGCAGATTCGACATGTGTTGTGTCAGATCGATGTTGATCGCCACCCGGGAGCGATAGTCGCCGAGGTAGTAGTTGAATCCCGACCACGGCTTGTCGGTGACCACCTCGAAGTCGACGATCTCGGAGTCGGGCAGCGGATAGGTGGAGCGCACCCGCTCACGCAGTGCGCCGCTGAAGGCACGTACGCACTCGTCGACCCGTTCCGGCGGAATCTCGTCGGTACGCCGATGGCGGGCATAAGCCGCTGCCAGCGCCTCTCCCGAACTTCCCGGAACACCCAGGGCCGCAGCGAGTTCGGCGTGGGCTGCCCGGTAGATTGCCGGGTCCTCCGGCTCGATGTCGACGTCGAAGTAGGCGCGTACCTCGTCGACGAAGCCGATGTCGTCGCCGGCGAACTTGCGGGCCGAACACTCCAGCGCGCGCAGGTGGGCGCCGACGAACGCGGCGCGGTCCGGATCGAGGTCGCCGGGTAGGTCGGCGAGCAGTCCCCGTGCGACATCGGCGAGTTCGGCGGGTTGCGGTGCCGGCGCATTGCCCACCGCGGCACGCAGGTTCGGGTCGCCGGTGTAGGCGTCGACGAATCCCTCCTCGATGCGATCGAAGGCCAGCCCGAGCCGGAGGTATGCGGTGACCACGTCGGACGAGGAGGTACTCGCCTGGGCAGGAGACATAGTCGGACACGCTACCCACCACCTCACGCATCGGCCACGCCATCATGTCGCGTTCGTCCCGATAGGGCTCCGGCGCGACCGATTCGGCGGTGCTTATAGGGTGGGTGGCATGTCGAGCACCCCTGCAGCGACCGTCACGGGTGCGGTGCTGCGCTGATGGCACGCCACTCCAGTGATCGCGATCCAAGTCTGTACATGGAACTCGACCGCAAACAGTGGCGTGAACTGCGTGAATCGATGCCGATGGTGTTGACCTCGGACGAACTCGATCAGCTCGTCGGCCTCGGTGAACAGATCGACCTGACCGAGGTCGCCGAGGTCTACCTGCCGTTGTCGCGACTCATCCATCTGCAGGTGGCCGCGCGGCAACGTCTGTTCGCCGCGACCTCGACCTTCCTCGGCGATCGTCACGGAGCAAAGCAGGTGCCGTTCGTGATCGGTATCGCGGGCAGTGTCGCCGTGGGCAAGTCGACGACCGCACGTGTGCTCGCGGCGCTACTCGCCCGCTGGGAGTCGCATCCGAAGGTCGATCTGGTCACCACCGACGGCTTCTTGCTGCCGACCGCGGAGCTGGAACGTCGGGCCATCATGCACCGCAAGGGTTTTCCCGAGTCGTATGACCGTCGGGCGCTGTTGCGCTTTGTCACCGAGGTGAAATCGGGCGCCCGGGAGGTCACCGCGCCGGTCTATTCACACCTCACCTACGACATCGTTCCCGATGTCCGCCACTACATCCGCCAGCCCGACATCCTGATCCTGGAGGGGCTCAACGTCTTACAGACCGGGCCCACCCTGATGGTGTCGGACCTGTTCGACTTCTCGATCTACGTCGACGCCAAGACCGACGACATCGAGAAATGGTATATCTCGAGGTTCCTGCAGATGCGGTCGACATCGTTCGCCGACCCCAATTCGCACTTCCACCACTACGCGTCGTTGACCGACGATCAGGCGATGATCGCCGCGCGCGACATCTGGACCTCCATCAACCTGCCCAACCTGCGCGAGAACATCCTGCCCACCCGCCCCCGAGCGAGCCTGGTGCTCCGCAAGGACGCCGACCACTCGATCAATCGGGTTCGCCTGCGCAAGTTGTGAACCCGCGGGTACGGGAGACGCGCCCTAGTGAGCCCAGGGCGGAGTGATCGTCTCCCCGGAGTCGGTGACCGCGGTCAGGCCGGCCGGCGCGGTGACCCACACCGCCGCCTCCGCCGATCCCGGGTTGTCCAGCCGCACCCGCGACCCGGCCGGTACATGGACAACCGACCCCACCGCCAAGGTGTGCCGCCGACCATCGAGCTCGCACTCCGGCTCCCCGGCCAGTACGAGAAAGATCTCCTCACGGTCCACCCGATGCGCCGTGCCGTATTGCTCCGGTTCCAGAACCGTTCGCCACGCGCATAATTCGGCGCTACCGCGCGACGGCGCCACAAAGGACTCGAACCGCGCACCGTGCATTCCGTGAACCACCGGCCCTACGACGACAGACATGACCACCACTCCTTATCAGACAGTTAAACTGTCTTTATAAGACAGCTAGACTGTCCACATGTCAACCCCGGGTCCCCCGATGGCCGATCTCCCGTTCTTGTTGATGCGCGCACAGGCGGCGGTCACCGAACACATCAACTCCCGGATCGTGGCCCACGGACACCCGGGCCTGCGCCCGGTGCACGGGCTGGTGTTCGCCCGGATCGCCCCCGCCGGGGCGACGGTCAACGACATCGCCGCGCACCTGGGGGTCACCAAGCAATCGGCCGCCGCGATCGTGGAAACGCTCGAGGATCAGGGCTATGTCACACGCGGACCACATCCGACCGATCGGCGGGCACGGCTGGTCGAACTCACCCAACGCGGCCGGGCGGTGACCCGGCTGGCCGCGCAGAGCGCCGCCGACGTCGCCGCCGACCTCGAGCGTGACATCGGGCACGACGCGATGGCGACGGTCGTCGGCGCCTTGCAGCGGCTCGGCGCGGACGCCACTCCCCGGCCTCTGTGGTGACCTGTGTCGGCGTGAGCTCAGGAACGCGGCGCGCGCTCATCGAGACCGGCCGGATAGCCTCCGGTGAGGGCAATCCGGTTCCAGACATTGATCATGGCGATCGATGCGAGCACCTGACCGAAGGCCTCGTCACCGAACACCGAACGCACCCGCTCGTAGACCTCGTCGGGCACCCCGTCGTCACCGATCCGTGTGACATACTCGGTCAATTCCAGTGCCGCTCTGGTCTTCTCGTCGAACATCGAAAGACATTCGCGCCACACCGCGACCATCCCGAGGGTGATCGGATCCATGCCGAGACCGAGCGCATCGGAGAGATGCATGTGCAGACAGTACGCACACCCGTTGAGCTGCGAGGCGCGGATCTTGACGAGTTCCAACAGTTCTCGATCGAGCCCGTCGGCCGATGCGCGCTGAAGGGCGACGAGCGCCTTGTAGACACCGGGGTTGGCCGTCGGTAGCCAATAGCGCACGCCGTCGGGCGCTGCCGCGCTCATCGCGTTACCTGCTCACCGCGACCGGCCAGCCATTTCTCGACGGTCGTGGCGGCCTGCACGAACTCACCGCGCGGTAGCAACCCGTTCGTCCGAAACGCCGCACCCCCGATCCGCACCGGGACCACCCATCGTGGGGAATGATCCTGACGAGCAACATCTTTCGCCAGATCGGCGAGATCGATCACCTCCGGCCCGGCCACCTCGACATCGCCGCGCGCGGGTTCGAGCGCCGCATCGGCCACGGCGTCGGCGGCGTCGGCGGCCGCCAAGGGCCGACACCTCATGCGCGGTACCACCGCCACCGGCCCCAGACTCGTGCGCGCGAGCAGTTGCTCGGCGAGTTCGAACCATTGCGCCGAGTGCACCACCCTGAGCACGTCGGGCCCGAGCAGCTCGCGGTAGACCCGCTCCTGCTCACCCTTGCCCCGGTAGTAGCCGAACTTCGCGTTGACCGCCGGATCAGCGGCATTGATGATCGACAGGCAGACCACCCGGCCCACGCCGGCAGTGACCGCGCCCTCGGCGATCCGCCGTGCGGCCGTGCCGAAGAAGTCGACGGCGACCTTGGCACGAGTGGTCGTGACATTGACGCAGTCGACGACGACGTCGGCACCCGCGCATGCCCGGGCCACCCCGGTGCCGGTGTACACATCGACACCGGCCGACCTCTGCGCGGCGACCACCTCGATCCCTCTGTTCTGCAACGTTTCGCCCAGGCGGCGTCCGATCTCTCCGCTCGCCCCGAACACGACTGTTCGCATCCCCTGCCTCCTCCGGTTCTCTCATCTCGAGTGTCGTATCACCTACGGTAGGGAGTAATTGCACCGGAAAAGAGGTCCAATCCGATGGCCGAAAAGAAGGTCAATTCAAGCGAGGGCGACCCGTGGGAGCGTGTGGCGGCACGCTTGGGCGCCGACCTGTTCCTCGATCTCCAGCCGGACCCGTCGACGACGGCACGGGGACGCGGAGCCCGACGGCGCCGCGCTCTCGCCGACGCCCTGCGCGACGCCATCTCCGATGGCCGGCTACCCCCGGGAACCATGGTGCCTCCGTATCGGTCGCTGGCCGCCGATCTCGGACTCGCCCGCGGCACGGTGGCCGCCGTGTACGCCGAACTCGTTGCCGAGGGCCGCCTCACCGCGCGTCAGGGCTCGGGCACCCGGGTCGCCGGCGGGATACATCCACAGCCGGCCGGTCTGGCGCCACCGACGGTCACCCTGCCCGCCGCGGACCACGATTTCGCTCTCGGGCAACCGAATCCGTCGCTGTTTCCCCGGTCGGCATGGGCCGCCTCGACACGACGTGCGCTGAGCGGGGCCGCCGATTCCGTCTTCGCGCCATCGGCACCCAACGGCAGCGTGGCGCTGCGCACCGAACTGGCCGCCTACCTCGCCCGCGCCCGCGGCGTCCGGACCAGCCCGGACTGCATCGTGTTGACCACCTCGGTCAGCGGATCGCTGGACCTCTTGGCGCGCAACGTGTTCGGGAGAAAAGTGGCGGTCGAAAGCCACGGCCTGCCGTTCCACCGGGAGGTCATCGCCCGGCGCGGTATCACCACCTCGCCGCTACCCGTCGATGCCCGGGGTGCCGACGTGTCGCGTCTGGCCGACGCCGGCGCCGACGCCGTCGTGCTGACGCCGAGTCATCAGTATCCGTTCGGCGTGGCGCTGGCACCGGATCGGCGCGCCGAGGTCGTCGAGTGGGCCGCGCGTACCGACGCGGTGATCGTCGAAGACGACTACGACGGCGAGTTGCGCTACGACCGTGACCCGGTGGGAGCGCTGCAGGGTCTCGCGCCCGACTCGGTGATCCACACCGGATCGGTGAGCAAGAGTCTCTCGCCGGCGGTACGCATCGGCTGGCTCGTCCTGCCGCCGCGGCTGGTGTCGGCGGTCATGTGGGCCAAAGGGGTTCGCGAGCCGGACGCCTCGATCGTCGATCAGCTCGTCCTCGCCGACATGATCGCGGCCGGCACCTACGACACCCACATCCGGCGCAGCCGTCAGTTCTATCGCGCCCGACGCGATCACCTCATCGCCCGACTCGCCGCCGATGGGATCGAGGTGTCCGGGATCGCGGCCGGTCTGCACGCGGTGATCCCGCTGCCGGTCGACGTCGAGCACCGACTCCTGCGAGACTGTCATGCACGGGGTTTCGCCTTCGGCGGCCTCGACGCCATGCGCCACCCCGACGCCGATCCGCCCGTCGACGAGAACGGCGTCGCTCAGGGCGGGCTGGTCGTCGGATTCGCAAGTCCGGCCAACTCGACCTTCGTCCGCGACGTCGACGCCCTCGCCACGCTGATCACCGAGTACCGCTGACCGACGAAGGGCCCGGAGTTACTTACCGAATCGTCGATTCCGGGCCGCGTAGTCGCGTAGCGCGCGCAGGAAGTCCACCCGCCGGAACTCCGGCCAGTACGCGTCGGTGAACCAGATTTCGGAGTACGCGCTCTGCCACAGCAGGAATCCGGAGAGCCGCTGCTCTCCGGACGTACGGATCACCAGATCCGGATCGGGCTGACCCTTGGTGTAAAGGTTGCGGTCGATGGCCTCCACGGTGACCGCGTCGATCATCTGCTCGGGCGTCCCGCCGTCGGCTTTGCACTCCGCGAGCAGCGCGCGCACGGCGTCGACGATCTCCTGGCGCCCGCCGTAACCGACGGCGACGTTGACGTTCATGCCATTGCGGCCCCGGGTGCGTTCGGAGGCACTGCGCAGCCGTTGCGCCACCTCCTCCGGCAGCTGATCGAGCGTGCCCACGATGCGCACCTGCCAGTCGCCGGCCGGCGCCTCGGGGTCGGCGTCGTCGGCCGGCCGCGAGATCTCGTCGACGATGTCGGGCACGATCTCCATCAGCGCGTCGAGTTCCTCGGATTCGCGCTGCAGATTCTCCGTCGACAGCAGGTAGATGGTCACCGTCTCGATCCCCAGCTCGGCACACCACCCGAGCATGTCGGCGATACGCCGGGCGCCGACCCGATGACCGTGGCTGACGTCCTCGAAACCGGCTTCGCGGGCCCAACGCCGATTGCCGTCGCAGATGATCGCAACGTGGCACGGAAGTCGGGTGGTGTCCATCAGCTGGACCAGACGTCGCTCGTACACGGTGAGCATCGGGCCGCGCAGGCGATCGGGAAGCAGTTTCATCGCGACCCAGATTAGCCGCGCACGGTCGAGGGCGTGTGCGGTCGTCGGTCTCCCGACGAACGGGAGGTGATCGCCACACGATCCCGCACAGCAGCTAACTTACGGTACCGTAGGTTCCTGTGATGACCGTACTGACGACACCGGTGGCCGATCGCC
Source organism: Gordonia polyisoprenivorans (assembly GCF_017654315.1). Classification (NCBI taxonomy): domain Bacteria; kingdom Bacillati; phylum Actinomycetota; class Actinomycetes; order Mycobacteriales; family Gordoniaceae; genus Gordonia; species Gordonia polyisoprenivorans. The sequence continues at coordinate 2,546,191 of NZ_CP072203.1, read as the reverse complement.
CGAGGTTGCGGGGCGTGATCCATCAGTACGCGGCCTTCGTGGCCGCGGCCTGCGGCATTGCCGTGGTGATCGGCGCGGCACTCCTGCGCGGCGCGGCCGCGTCCACGGCGTGCGCGGTCTATGCGATCACCATCGTCGGCCTGTTCGGCGTGTCGGCGACCTATCACCGGGTGCACTGGAAGACCGTCCGCGCGCAGATCCGCATGAAGCGCGCCGACCACTCGATGATCTTCCTGTTCATCGCCGGCACGTACACGCCGTTCTGTGTGGTCGCCCTGCCGTCCCCGCTGCGGTGGTGGGTGCTCGGGATCGTCTGGATCGGCGCGGTCGCCGGAGTGGTGCTCAAGATCGTCTGGCCGGCGGCACCACGCTGGCTCGGCGTGGCGCTCTATGTGCTGCTCGGTTGGGTGATCGTCGCCGTCGCCCCGAGCCTGGTGACCCACGCGGGCGTCGCGGTCATGGTGCTCCTCGCCCTCGGCGGGGTCTTCTACACCGTCGGCGGAGTCCTCTACGCGCTGCGGCGCCCCAACCCGTGGCCGGCGACCTTCGGTCACCACGAGGTCTTCCACGTGTGCACCGCGATCGCGGCACTGCTGCACTACATCGCGGTGTGGTTGGTGCTGGCCTGACACGCCCCACCGTGCCGGACCCCCACCAACCACATCCCCGAGTTCGTCAGCCCCGGGCCGTCACCGACCGATCGAGCGCAGGTATTTCGCCAGCGCCACCGTGGTCGCCGGATTCCGCGGGCCCTCGACGAGTGCGGCGTACGGGAACGAGATGAAATGCCGCTCCCGCACGGCGGTGGTGTTGGCCATCAGCGGCTGTGATTCGAGTTGGCGGATCTTGGCGTCGACCGTGTTCTGCTCTCCGGCACCGTAATCGACGATGACGATGACGTCGGGGTTGCGCTGCGCTGCGGCCTCCCACGACGTGGTGGTCCAGGAGTCGTTGAGATCGCCGAATACGTTGGTGCCGCCGGCCTCGTCGATGATCTGATCCGGAGCTGCGTTGCGCCCGGAGGTGAACGGGCTCGGGTCGGCGCTGTCGAAGAGGAACACCTTGGCCCGGGAGCCGGCCTGCGGGGCTCCGCGCCCGGCCTCGACGACCTGCGACTTGTACTGCGACACCAGGTCACCGGCGCGGCGTTGCACGCCGAAGATCTCACCGAGATTGCTCATGTCGGCATAGAGCGCATCGAAGGGCCGCATGATGCCGCGCGCGGTGCTGCCGGCCTGCCGGCACGCCTCGGTCAGCTGGTACGGGACCGCACCGATCGTGCGGATCCAGTCCGGGGTGACTCCTGTGGACTCCTTGAATCCGTAGTTCCATCCGGCGAACACGAAGTCGGGCTGTGCGGCCGCGATGACCTCTCGGGTGAAGGCGTCGCCGAGGTTCTTGGTCGTCGCGAAGTCCGACTTCCACGGCGAGGACGCGATGTCACGTTCCTTGCCCGCGTAGGTCGTGTAGCCGACCATCCGATCGGCGAGACCGAGGGCGAACATGAACTCGGTGATGCCGGTGTCGTTGGTGAGCACGCGGGCCGGTACGCCGGGAACCGTCAGTGGCGCACCACAGTTGGCGACGGTCACCGAGGCCCCGGCGGACGTCTGTGACGGCGACGCCACATCGGCGCCGCATCCGGCGAGTGCCAGCAGCGCCGCGCAGACCAGCGCGAGCAGTGGGAGTCTTCTCATGGTTGCCTTTCATCGAAGAGGATCTGGGGGACGTCGAGTCGGGGATGCCGGACGATGTGGGCGTCGATGTCGAACCAGGCGCGCAGATTCGCGGGGACGAGCACCTGCTCGGGAGTGCCGGTCCCGACGACGCGACCGTCGACGAGGGCGAGCAGCGTGTCGCAGAACTGGGCGGCGATGTTCAGATCGTGCAGCGCCGCGACCACGGTGACGCCGGAGTCCCGGGCTGCGGCCAGCACCGAGAACTGGTGTCGCACATCGAGATGGTTGGTCGGCTCGTCGAGCACCATCACCCGCGGCTGCTGGGCGAGTACCCGCGCGATCAGCACCCGTTGCGCCTCACCCCCGGACAGCGAGGTGAAGACGCGGTCGGCGAGATGGCCGACTCCGGCGACACCCATGGCCTCCTCGACCGCCGCGGCGTCCCTCGCCCGGGATGTCCGCGCGATCGACCGATGCGGGAACCGACCGCTGGCGATCACCTCGGCTGCGGTGAAATCGAAGTCCAGCGTGGAACTCTGGGTGAGCGCGGCGACCTGACGGGCGTTGTCGCGCATCGAGATCGCGGTGACGTCGACGCCGTCGACCTCGACGTGGCCGACGGTGGGGCGCTGGGCGCGATACAGACAACGCAGCAGTGTCGATTTCCCGCTGCCGTTGGGTCCGATCACGCCGAGAAAACTCCCCGGCGCGGCGGTGAAGGTCACCTCACGCAGCAGCGTCACCGAACCGATGTCGACGCCGACCCCGTGATACCCCGCTGTGGTCATGTTCCCGACCTCCGGTGGCCGTCAACCCGTTTCATCGATCGACCACGCTGCGCCGGCGGTGCATGAGGATCAGGAACATCGGCACCCCGACGGCGGCGGTGATCGCGCCCAGCGGCAGTTCCTGCGGCGGCACGGCGGTTCGGGCGACGAGATCTGCCGCGACGAGGAACACCGCGCCGATCAGCGGAGCGATCACCACGAGTCGGCGATGGTCGGCGCCGACGAGTAACCGCGCGACGTGGGGAACGACGAGCCCGACGAAGCCGATCGCCCCGCACACCGACACCATCACGCCGGTCATCAACGCCGACAACGCGAATGCCATGACGCGGAACCGCGACGCCGACAATCCGAGGGATGCGGCGACCTCGTCACCCATGGCGAGCGCATTGAGCGAGCGCGCCAGGCTCGCCACCGCGATCACCCCGCCGACGGTCACGACGCCCACGAGGACCGCCGAATACCAGCTGGCCGCGGCCAGACTGCCCAGGAGCCAGAACATCACGCTGCGCGCGGCGTCGCCGGTGGGTGCGAGAAACACCAGCACGGTGGTCAGCGCCGAGAAGCCGTAGCCCACCGCGGTGCCGGTCAACACGAGGCGTAACGGTGTCAATCCGCCTGCGCCGGAGGCCATCCCGAACACGATGAGGGTGGCGAGCAGAGCTCCGGCGAAGGCGGCGACCGGCATGGCGTAGAGCCCGATGCCCGACAGGACGCCGAAGAGCACCACGCTCGTGGCCCCCACCGATGCGCCGGACGAGATACCGAGGACGTAGGGGTCGGCGAGCGGGTTGCGCACCATCGCCTGCACGACCACTCCGACGACCGACAACCCGGCACCCACCACCGCTCCGGTGATCACGCGTGGTACCCGGGAATCGATGACGATCCAGTACGCGGCGGCGTCGTCGGCGGAGATCGGGCCGCCGGTCAGCGCGGCCCACACGAAGCGCGGCACGTCGGTACCACCGACGTCGGCGGTACCGAACGCCACACCGGCCCACGCGACCACGAACAGCGCGAGCACACCGAGCGCCGCGAACACGCCGACACGCGTCCAGGTCGGCGCGGCCGGGGTGGCCTGCGGAGAGGTGTGATCATCCACTGTGGCACGGTCTCTCGTCGGGCGGAAGACAGCCGCGCACGACAGATCGGCGCACCGGCCATATCCCGCGAGGCAAGTGTCGACCACGGTTGCCCATGGCCACGGCGGCAAGTCTTCGGACTTCGGACCCGGCACCGAGATGCCACCTACCCGCGGCCGCTTCCCGGACCGTGAAGTCCAGTGCGAGGAGCCGCTGTCGTTTCCGTCACCGCTGCGGGGCAGCTCTGGATTCTCACCAGATTCCCTTTTCACCGACCGGCCCGTGTGGCCCGGTCGGAACCGACGCGCGCTGAGCGTAGCAGGCATCTCGCCGAGGCGTCGCCCAGGTCTTCACTCCCGCATCACCGACTCGTGGCCGGTCGTCGTCCGTGACGACACCGTGCGGTGATCGCCTCGACGCATGCGCTCCCCCAACCACGCTCCGCTACGTGTCACCCCGGACAAGGTGCTGCGCGCCGGCACGACCCGCCGTCGATTCCTCACCTGGACCGCGCTGTCCGCCGGGCTGGCCACCGCCCCCACCCTGTTCGCCACCGACGCCGCCTCCGCTCCACGAGTCCGAGGTGCCGGCCACCCGTTCACCCTGGGAATCGCCTCCGGCGACCCGCTCCCCGACGCTGTCATCCTGTGGACCAGGCTGGCGACCGACCCCCTCGCACCCGGGGCGGGTATGGGCCGAGACACCCACGATGTCGGCTGGGAAGTGGCCCGCGACGAACGGATGCGGATCGTCGTGGCGCGCGGGGTGACCCGCGCCGGCCCGAACACCGGGCACAGCGTGCACGTCGACGTCCGCGGCCTGACGCCGGGTACCGACTACTTCTACCGATTCCGCGCGCTCGGTGAAGTCTCCGAGGTCGGCCGGACCCGCACCGCGCAACGCACCGGAACTCCCACCGGCGCAATGTCATTCGCCCTCGCCTCCTGTCAGGCCTGGGCCGACGGCCACTACCCGGCGTTCGGTGACATGGCCCGCGAGGCCCCCGACGTGGTGTTTCATCTGGGCGACTACATCTACGAGAAGCCGATCCCGATGGGCGGCGGTGCACGCGATACCGCGGTGGTGCCGGCGTCGGCGTATCGCGAATGCCGTGACCTCGACGACTACCGCGAACGCTATGCCCTGTACAAACTCGACCCGAACCTGCAAGCGGCGCATCGGATGAGCCCGTTCATCACGATCTTCGATGACCACGAGGTCGACAACAACTGGGCCGCCGACATTCCCGAGGACGACCAACCCCTACCGCAGTTCCTGCTCCGCCGGGCTGCGGGCATGCGCGCCTGGTGGGAGAACACCGCCGTTCGGCTCGCCCCGCCCGGGCGCGGATTTCGTGCCTATCGTCGCTTCACGTTCGGCGATCTTGCTCAGTTCAGCGTCCTCGACACGCGTACTCACCGCAGCGATCAGGTCAACGGCGACAACGACACCGGGCAGAACGCGGCCACCGCCGACCCGCACCGCACCATCACCGGCGCAGCCCAGGAGCGGTGGATTCTCGACGGTCTCGCCGCGTCCGGCAGCCGATGGAACGTCCTGGCCCACCAGACGACGATCGCCGACCTCGCGCGCGAGCGTGACGGGGTCCGCGCGGTGAGCATGGACGGATGGAGCGGGTACGAGGCGTCGCGGGCCCGTGTCCTCGAGGGCGCCCGCGAACGCCGAACCGCCAATCTCGTGTCGATCGTCGGCGACATCCACCGGAATGTGGTGTCGGAGTTGCGATCCATCTACACCCGACCTGCGCCCACGGTCGGTGTCGAGTTGGCGGGCACATCCATCAGCTCCGGCGGCGACGGTGCCGACAGTGACGAGTCCGATCGACAACTCAAGGCCGCCTCACCCCACGTACGATTCGGCAACGCCCAACGCGGATACGTCCTGAACACGATCACCCACGACCGGTGGGAGGCGCGGTTCCGGGTCTGCCCGACCGTCAGCACCGCCGACGCCCGGCTCCACACCCGCGCAGTGGTGACCATTCCGGCCGGACGCCCCGAGGTCGAGGTGCTCTGAGCAGACCATCAGAGCAACTGTGCCCGCACCACATCTGCTGTGCGCCGCGCGATTCCGCGCACAGCAGCACCGACTGGCACCGTCCGGGCCGCCTCGACACGCTGGACGCATGAGCGAACACAAAACTTCCCCGCCCCTCCGCAAACGCACCGCCGAGAGCCTGCTGAACCAACGCATCCTGATGCTCGATTCGGCGCTCGACGACGAGATCGGCAGCGCGCTGTGCGCACAGTTGGTGATGCTGTCGGCACAGGATCCGGTCGCCGACATCGGCCTGTGGATCAACTCTCCGGGCGGCTCGGTGCCCGCGATGCTCGCCATCATGGACACGATGCGGATCGTCCCGAACGACGTGGTGACGGTCAACCTCGGAATGGCCTACAGCGCCGGGCAATTCTTGCTCTGCTGCGGTACCCGCGGAAAACGGTACATCTTGCCGCACGCAAAGGTGTTGCTGCACCAGGGATCTGCGGGGATCGGCGGGTACGCCCCCGATATCGAGTTGCAGGCCGACGACCTGCGCCATGTCCGTGACACCGTTCTCGGTGTCATCGCCGAGCGGACGGGCCAGACCCGTGAGCGGGTGTTCGCCGACTCGCTGCGCGATCACGTGTTCACCGCGGAGGAGGCGCTTGCGTACGGCTTCGTCGATCACATCGTCGACTCGGTGGCGCAGCTGCGCCCGGCCGCGGCCACACCGGCCGGATTCGGGGTGACCCGATGAGCACCTACACGATTCCCAACGTGATCAGCCGAACGCCGCAGGGCGAACGCGTCATGGACGTCTACAGCAGATTGCTCGACGACCGAATCCTCTACCTGGGCACCGAACTCGACGACGGCGTCGCCAACGCGCTCATCGCGCAACTGCTCCACCTCGACTCCGACAATCCGGAGGCGCCGATCGACCTCTACATCAACTCACCCGGCGGATCGGTGATGGCCACCTTCGCGCTCTACGACACCATGCAGTACTGTCACGCACCCATCGCGACCACCTGTGTGGGACAGGCACTCTCGTCGACCGCACTGCTGCTGGCGGCGGGCCGGCCGGGACGCCGGGCAGTGCTGCCGCACGCACGGGTGCTGCTGCACCAGCCGTCGGGACAGGGTCGCGGCACGATTCCCGACCTGATCCTCGCCGCCGAGGAGATCCTGCGGACCCGCGAGGAGATCGAACGCGCATTGAGCCGTCACACCGGCAACGACGTCGAAACGCTGCGCCACGACACCGACCGGGATCGGGTCCTGCGCGCATCCGAGATCGTCGACTACGGCATCGCCGACCACATCATCGACGAGCGCGCCGTACTCACCCGCCGGTGACGGCCCGGGAGGCTCAGGCGGCCAGCGCGAGCGGTGATCGAGAGGCGTTCTGCGGACGAGCGATCGATCGATCGCCGTCCCGCGCCGGCACCGAACCGAGCACCGGGATGCTCGTCGACCGGGCCAACTCCACCGCGACCTCGCGGGTGAGGTCGAGCAGTGACAGGCCGAGTGCCCCGGCCACGGCGCCGAGCAGTTCGCTCGACGCGTCCTTGCGGCCGCGCTCGAGTTCGGAGAGATACTGGCTCGAGACGCCGGCCCGGCGGGCGGTCTCGACGAGACGCTCGGCCCGGTCATGGCGATGGCGACGCAGAACCTTGCCGGTCACCTCACGGAACAACGGTTCCACCGGTGCCGGCGACCGGGCTCCGGAGGTGTCGGCCTTCGATCGCTGCTCGATCATGGAGTCGATCCTACGACGGCACCCGAGCGGTACCGGCCGCCTTCTGCTGTGAGCAGAACGGGGGCGGCAGATCGGCAGTGCCGCGTCGAAATGGTTCAGCCACGCGCCAATTCGGCGAGCACCGCGGCGCTGACTTCCCAATCCATGCATTTGTCGGTCACCGACTTGCCGTAGACGAGCGGATCGGCATCGGGAGACTGCGCACCGGCTTCGAGGAAGCTCTCGAGCATGACGCCGCTCACGTGCACCGGGTCGCCGGCTTCTCGACGCGCCCGGATCGATGCCGCGATCTGTGTGGCGACCTCGGCCTGGCGGAGGTGGTCCTTCCCGGAGTTGGCGTGGCTTGCGTCGATCATCACCCGCGGCGTCAGACCCGAACGTTGCAATGCCGCAACGGCGTCGGCGACGGAGTCGTCGTCGTAATTGGGTCCGGCGGTGCCACCGCGCAGGATGATGTGACAGTCGGAGTTGCCCGCCGACTCCACCAGCGCGCCGTGTCCGAAGTCGTCGACTCCGAAGAAGACGTGCGATGCCGCAGCGGCTTTCACGCCGTCGATCGCCACCTGCACGTTGCCGTCGGTGCCGTTCTTGAAGCCGATCGGCATCGACAGCCCCGAGGCGAGCTGGCGGTGCACCTGGGATTCGGTGGTGCGGGCCCCGATCGCACCCCAGGCGACCGCGTCGGCGATGTACTGCGGGCTGGTCGGTTCGAGGAACTCACATCCCACCGGCAGCCCGAGGTCGATGATGTCGAGGAGCAACGACCGCGCCGTCCGAAGGCCGCGCTCGACATCGAAGGTCTCGTCCATGCCCGGGTCGTTGATCAGGCCCTTCCATCCGACGGTGGTGCGGGGCTTCTCGAAGTACACCCGCATGACGATCTTGAGCCGCTCGGAGTACTGCTGGGCCAGCGGCGCCAACCGGCGCGCGTAGTCGAGGGCGGCGATCGGGTCGTGCACCGAGCACGGGCCGACGACGACGAGCAGCCGGTCGTCGGCGCCGGAGAGGATGGCCGCGATCTCGTCGCGGTCGCGTTGAACCGCAAGGGCCCGGCGCGCGGTCAGCGGCAGTTCGCTGCGAATGGTGTCCGGCGACGGGATCGACCGGAACGAGCGGATCCGGCGGTCCGAGGTCGATTCGGCCGAGAGAGAGCGGTCGGCGGGAGTTCGGGAGAGATCTCCGAGGGTGGTCACTGGTATGCCTTTCGCGGGGTTGTGGGCCCTGGTTGTCGGCTGGGCCCGCCCGCATCGTGGTCGCCGGAAAGCCCCTGACATGACAAGAGCAGTGACCTGGTGGTCACTGCTCGGGGCTCCGGGATGTGGCGTGCGGCGCGATCAGCGCTTTATCGCAGGCTCACCCGGAGCCTCGATAAAGAAACGCCAATAGGCGCGCACGGTGCTGATCACGATAGCGAGGCTACCACGGGCGGCGGTGCGGACCCAACGACCGCCCACCGGACACCCGCTCCGATACCCCTTCTCGATCAGCAGAGCCCGCCCGAGGAGTCGACCAGCGCCGCGACCTGCGCGTCGGAGGGCTCGGTACCCATGGCCTGCTTCATCACCGGCGCCGCGAACGTGCGCGCCGCGTTGTCGCCGCCGGTCTTGCGAACCCGGCAGACCGACGACCCGAGCGACACCGCGGTGTCGGCGTCCATGTCGATCCCCTTCGCGCGCAGCGAGTTCAGGAAGGCGGTGCGCGCAGAGGTCGGCGGCGGCGCCACCGTCTCGACGGTGCCCGCGCTGGGCAGGGTCACCGGCGTCGGAGGCGGCGCCTGCGTCGATGCGGCGGTCGATGCCGGCCCTGCGGTGGCCGACACCGGGCTCGTCGACGTCACCGAACTCACCGGCGCCGACGTCCTCGATGCGTTGACGGTGGTGCCCTCATCGGACTGGGCGCAGCCGGCGACGAACAACACCAGTCCGAAACACCCCACCCCGACCAGGGTCCACGGCTTCGACCGGTAGCGATGATCCGTGCCGTTGGGGTCACGCATGGAAGAACCCTCTCGCGAAGGCGTTGTTGACCGCGTCCTGCCAGTAGGGCCAGTCGTGCATGCCCGAGACCGGGAAGTCGGTCATGACGGGCACCCCGTTGATCATCGCCTGCACGTCGAAGGTGTGCGTCAGCGCCGAGGAGAGCACCTCCAGCGGCACCCCCTCGACAATTAGTGCCGGATCGGTCAGGACAGCGCCCGCGGTCGCGGTGTAGCCCGGGATGCCGCTGCCGGTGTAGAGGAAAAGTCGCAGTCCACGCATCTTGCCGATCTGCACCAGCGGATCGTTGTCGAGCCAGCGGGTCGACCACGGCGGGCCCCACATGGCGTCGACGTTCATCGCCGGGGTGCCCCCGTCGATGGCGGGAAAGATCATCGCGACCCGGATCGCTTCACGGACGCCGGGGGCGGTGGTGTTCAGCAGACCCGACAGCGACCCGGCCGCATCGAAGTCGCGGTGATCGTCGGCGGCGGTGATCAACGCCGAGCTACCGCTCATCGAGATCCCCATGATCGCGTAGTGGCCCGAGGGCCCGCGCAACCCGTGCGCGTCCATCGCGGCGACCAGGCTCCGACTGATCACACATCCCCACTCGTAGGTGTAGCTTTGCCGGCTGAAATTGTCCGGTGTGTCCCAGTTCGTGTAGAAGCTCTCGTAACCCCCCACCGGCTCAACGACATTGACGCCGCGGTCGGCGAGATCCTGGATGTGCGTGTTGTGTTCCCACCCGCTGAGGTCGTCGGTGGCCCGCAGACCGTCGAGCAGGACGACGGTCTTGGTGTTCTGCGGTCGCGTCCAGGCGCGCACTTTGACCGAATCAGGTGGTCCGCCAGGGCTTTGCGTCGGCATGCCGCATGAGTTGATCCACCAGGTCTGCGCCGGAGGTGCCGCCTGCGCGACGCCCTGGCCGATGACCGACAACACCCCGACACTCACCGCGGCCAGCACCACGGTGAGCGCCCTGGCGCTCACCGACCGGACCGATCGGTGACGCCACTTCGCGCCCACCCGAACACCTCCCACCATCTACCCACTCCCGTCGACGGCACTTCGCCTCTGCCACAACTCATGACGCGACTATCGGCGAAGACGCCGCCCCCGTTACCGATTCCGCGCACCGACCTCCGCGACAAATCGGACGAACTTCGCAGTGGCACAACATTTGTCACCGTCGGAGTCAACCTACACCGCCGATGGGACTCAATGGGCACACCCCAAACGTGACCATCGGTTGATACCGGACAAACCTCGGTCAGGGATGGCCGCGATCGATGAGATGGCTGAGCACGATGATCGATTCGGTGCGATCGACGCCACCGGCCTGCCGGATTCGTTCGAGTGCCTGCTCGAGGTGATGCACGTCGCGCGCCATGATCCGCAGGATCGCGTCGGCCTGTCCGGTGATGGTCGCCGCGCTGACGACCTCCTGAATGGGTTCCCACGACTCCTTGAGGATCTCCGGCGAGATGTTGCCGCGGCAGAAGATCTGCACATAGGCCTCGGTGGTCCACTGCATCGCGGCCGGGTCGACCACCGTGGTGAATCCCTTGATCACGCCGTCGTCGACGAGGCGGTCGACTCGACGCTTGACCGCCGGCGCCGAGAGCCCGACCTCGTCACCGATCTGCGCATAGGTCGCGCGCGCATCCCGGGTGAGACACGCCAGCACCTTCTCGTCCAGTTCGTCGAGCCCACGCAACACATCGCCCCTATCTCAGCAATGACGCACGAAATCTTCATCAAGTGCGCAATTTTCGTCGATTGATTGCAACGATGTACGAGCTTACGCTCGATTCATGACGCTGACGACCCCCGATGTCTCTGTGTGCCCGGCCACCGCCGGAAGCCCCACGAGAGTGGCGCGCACACGCTTCTATGCGATGACCCCGCCGACCCATTTCACCGTCACCTACGCGATCAATCCGTGGATGGATCCGTCGGTCGGTGTCGATCCCGACCGCGCGATGGCGCAGTGGGAATGCTTGCGCCGCACCTACGAAGCCCTCGGCCACACCGTCCACACGGTCGATGCGCAGCCGGGTCTGCCGGACATGGTGTACGCCGCCAACGGCGGCCTGGTCGTCGATGGCGCAGCGATCGCGGCCCGCTTCACCTTCCCCGAACGGGCGGCCGAGGCCGGGCATTACGCGCAGTGGTTCAGCACCGCGGGAATCCGTCAGGTCCACCAGACCACCGGAGTCCAGGAGGGCGAGGGCGACTTCCTCGTCGTCGGCGACCGCATCCTCGCCGGCACCGGCTTCCGCACCCACCCCGACACCCATGCCGAGGTCGCCGCACTGACCGGTCTGCCGGTGATTACCCTCGACCTCGTCGACCCGCGCTTCTACCACCTCGACACCGCCCTGGGCGTGCTCGACGAGCACACCATCGCCTATTACCCGCCGGCCTTCTCGGCGGCCTCTCGCCGCCTGCTCGCCGAACTCCATCCCGATGCCATCATCGCCACCGATGCCGACGCCGAAGTCCTCGGGCTGAACCTGGTCTCCGACGGCCGTCATGTCGTGATGACCGACGCCGCACCACATCTGGAGTCGCAGATCCGTCGCGCCGGATTCGAACCGATCACCCTCGATCTGTCCGAACTCCTCAAGGGAGGCGGCGGCATCAAATGTTGCACGCTGGAATTGCGCCCGACCGTCGACGCCGGGCAGTCCACATCGGAGGCACCCATGACCGGACCGAACACCATCGGGATACCCCGACACCTCGAATATTCTCCCGAACCTCATGTGGCGCACAACTATTCACCGATTCCGGTGGTCGCGGCCACCGCCGAGGGCGCGTGGATCACCGACGTCGACGGGTACCGGTATCTCGACTGTCTCGGCGCCTACTCGGCAGTGAACTTCGGCCACCGCAATCCCGAGATCGTCGCGGCGGCAACCGAACAACTCCATCGTCTGACACTGACCAGCCGTGCCTTCGGGTCCGATCGACTCGAACCGTTCTGCGCAGCACTGGCGGCTCTGTGCGGGAAGGACCTCGTGCTGCCGATGAACACCGGCGCCGAGGCGGTCGAGTCCGCACTGAAGGTGGCCCGCAAGTGGGGCTACGACGTCAAGGGGGTTCCTGCGGGTGCCGCCGAGATCATCGTCGCCGGCGGCAACTTCCACGGGCGAACCATCAGCATCATCAGCTTCAGCGACGACGACGCCGCACGCGACGGATTCGGTCCGTACACACCGGGTTTCGTGCGGGTTCCGTTCGGCGATGTGGACGCGATGGCGGCGGCGATCACCGACCGGACCGTCGCCGTGCTCGTCGAGCCGATCCAGGGCGAGGCCGGCATCATCGTGCCGCCCGACGACTACCTGCCCGGCGTGCGCCGGCTGTGCACCGATCACGACGTCCTGATGATCGCCGACGAGATCCAATCCGGGCTCGGCCGCACCGGGAAGACCTTCGCATGTCAACACTGGGACGTCGTCCCCGACGTCTACACCCTGGGCAAAGCGCTCGGTGGCGGCGTACTCCCGGTCTCGGCGGTCGTCGCCGACGCCGACGTCCTCGGGGTTCTGCATCCCGGTGAGCACGGGTCGACCTTCGGCGGAAACCCGATGGCGGCAGCGGTCGGTCACACCGTGGTGCGCATGCTCGCCGACGGGACCTGGCAGGCGCGCGCCGCCGACCTCGGTGAGCACCTACACGCACGGCTGCGCGACTTCGTGGGCCACGGTGTCCTCGCCGTGCGCGGCAAGGGTTTGTGGGCGGGCCTCGACATCGACCCGCAGCTCGGTACCGGCAAGGAGATCTGTCTACGACTGGCGCAGTGGGGTGTGCTCGCCAAGGACACCCACTCCTCGACGATCCGGTTCGCGCCGCCGCTGGTGATCACCCACGACGAGATCGACTGGATGATCGAACGATTCGCCCTCGCACTGCGCGGTTGATCACCGTTCGGGTCCCCGCACCTGCCCCAGTCGCCGCTCCAGGTGCCGTCGCTCTGCCGGGTTTCGTACGAACTCCAGTGCCCGAGAGAAGGATTCGGCGGCGTCATCGCGACGATCGAGCTGGTCGAGCAGTTCGGCGCGGGCCGCATGCCACAGATGATGCATATCGAGCCCGTCGATACGATCGAGGGCGGCCAGTCCGGCCTCCGGTCCCTCGTGCATCGCGAGAGCGATCGCACTGTTCAACGCGACGAACCGGCCGGGGGTCAACCGTTCGAGTATCCGGTAGATCTCGACGATGACACCCCAGTCGGTGTCGGCGCTGCCTGCGGCTCGTGCATGGATGCCGGCGATCAGCGCCTGCAGGCGGTAGGGCCCCACGCCCGGGCGCGACACCGCCTCCCGGAGATGGTGTTGCGCCCGGACGATCATCTCGGTGTCCCAGCGGGTCCGGTCCTGGTGGTCCAGGGTGACGAGACGGCCGTCGTCGTCGATACGTGCTGCCGCTCGGGAATGCTGGAACAACTCGAGTGCGAGCAGCCCGGCGACTTCTCCGTCGTCGGGCAGGAGCATCGCCAACGTCTCGGTCAGCCGTATCGCCTCCGCGGCGAGGTCGACGCGAATCAACGTCGGGGCGTCGACCGCGGAGGCGAGATAGCCCTCGTTGAAGATCAGATAGAGAACCCCGAGGAGCGCGGCGACCCGGTCGTCGAGATCGGTGGGTACCCGCAGCGGTATGCGGGCCTGGCGGATCTTGCGTTTGGCCCGCACGATACGTTGCGCCAGAGTCGCTTCGGTGACACCGAAGGCCGTGGCGATCTCGGCCGTGGTCAATCCGCCGACCAGCCGCAGCGTCAACGCCGTCTGTGCCGAGAGGTCCAGTGCGGGATGGCAACACAGGAACATGAGGCGAAGCCGCTCGTCGGAAACGGTGGCCTCGTCGGTGATCTCGTCGACGATCGGCTCCGGGCTCGAGGGGCCGATCTCGTCCGCGGCCACGAGATCTCGCGCCGCCGACGCCAGCCGCCGCCGATCGGCGGCACGCCTGCGCAGCGCGTCGACCATCGCATTGCGGGCCACGGTGTGAATCCATCCCGTCGGATTGTCGGGGATCCCGGTGCGGCGCCACGCCCCGAACGCCTTGAGCAACGCCTCCTGGACGCAGTCGTCGGCAAGGTCGACGTCGTCGTACCGGGCGGCGAGGAGAGCGAGCAGACGCCCGCTCTCCTCGCGCGCCACGCGGGTCACCGCGACCCCGACCGGATCGTCGGTCACGACAGTGGCTATCCCGTGGTCGCAGCGTCGCCGACCGGGGTGGGGGTTCCGTCGGGGCCCGGGACCAGCTGGATCGGGCGGATCTCGACGACGCCGAACGGGACCGGGATCCTGGCGGCCCACTCCAGCGCCGCGTCGAGGTCGTCGACCTCGATCCGGTAGTACCCGGCAAGCTGTTCCTTGGACTCGGTGAACGGGCCATCGGTCACCGTGGGCTTCTCCCCCAAGGTCAGACGCAGCGTCGTCGCCGACGTGCTGGGCTGCAGACTGCCCCCGTCGCACAGCACCCCGGCCGCGGCCAGCGCTCGCCCGTAACTCGCGAACGCCTGCTGCATCTCGTCGAAGCCGGGGTCGCCGGGTGCGGGGCGCGGAACACTCTCGTCGGTGGTGATCGCCAGAAGATACTGCATGTCGGGTCCTCTCATCGGGTGCGATCCGACGCCGTTCGCCGGATCCATGATCGCATCCGAGCGGCGCGATCACCCCTATGACGCAGTGGAACGCGCACTTCGACACCTCGAGCGGAGAGTCGTCGTGGGCGTCAGTGAAGGGCGTCGAGAACCTCGCCGTGGGCGATGCGCACGGCGCCCGCACCACCGTCGACGTCGACGAGCGTTCCGTCACCGAGAAGCGACACCGCGTCGGCGACGCCGGTGACCGTGGGGATGCCGTATTCGCGCGCCAGGATCGCTCCGTGGCTCAGTACCCCTCCGGTCTCGGTGATGAGTCCGCCCAACAGTGGGAACACCGAGGTCCAGGCGGGATCGATGTTCTTGGCAACCAGGATGTCGCCGGGTTGCACCGCCTCCAGACCCGAGATGTCGTCGACGCATCGGGTGCGTCCTCGCGCCCGGCCCCGGGATGCACCGATACCCGTGATGTCACCGTCATCCGCGCCGGCGGCCCGGTCGCCGTCGGCGATCTCGCCTTCGGTCTCGATGTCGTCGAAGAGGTAGGTGGCCGGCATGCGGGTGCGATAGGTGAGGTGGTTCTGACGGCGACTGCGGATCTCATCGCGATCCACCGGTGTCCGCATGCTCGGCCAAGGGCTCGCACACGCCCACAACTCCGGTGCGGTCAGGTAGTAGACGTCGTCGAGGTCGTCGAGTATCCCCGCGTCGACCAGTCGTCGAGCCTTCTCCGCGACGAGCGCGCGGGCGTGGGCGATGAGGTAGTCGAGGTGATACCGCTGGTTCTCGCGGTAGACGGTGAACTCCTGCGTGCGCTCGATGACCGTTCGAAGGACCGCGCGTCGCACGCGGCCGAGCGGACCTCGCGCGGCGCGCTGCAGCGCGGTGTCGGTGGCCTCGACCCGGGTTGCCGCGGCCGTGCTTTCGCCGGTGCCCGCGCTGCGCGCGCCGCCGCGAACCTGCGCGCGGACGAGGCCGAGTACGACGTCGGGTTCTTCGCTCCACCGGGCAGCAGCGATGTCGCGGCTCGCGGCGCGGTGTCCGTGCCGCGTGAGGAAGGCATCGAACTCGGCCCACACGGTCGCGTCCGGTTCGGCCGCTCGCAATCGATCCCAGTTCTCGCAGTCGCCGAATCGCGTCGCGAACTGTTCATCGGCGCGCACCGCACGAGCCAGGTCACAGATCTCGGCGTTGATCTGCGCGGTGCGGGTTCCCGGCAGTCCGCCGATCACGCTGCGGTAGAGTTCGCCGTCGTCGTCGGCGCACCACTGCCGGAGCAGATCGGCGAGCACCTGATGCAGCAACACATTGTGCAGGCCCATACCCCACCGGATGATCCGGAAGTGTTCGAGCCCAAAGGTTTCGAGTTCATCGAACTGCCGTCGCCACTCCCTGTCCCCGAGTGCTGCATAATCCTGGACCAATTTGGGCGCGATGTGATCCTCGATCCGCCGACAATGCGCCCGCATCGCCGCCAGATTGGCGCGCTGCCCGCCGCGGTTGGGGTCGCGGCGTAACGACCGCGCCATCTCCAGTGTCAGTCGCGGATTCCACGGTTCCTGCTCGATCCGCGACATCCACAGTGGGGTGAACCATGCACCGAAGATGGTGCCGCGTCTGCCTTTCGGCAGGGCCCGCGCCATACTGGCCGCGTAGGTTCCGTCCATGTACATGTACCCGTTGAAGAACTTGAACGGCTCACGGACCGCGAGATCACCACGCTTCTGCAGCCGCGGGAGTTCGACGAACATCGGGATGTCCATCCACGCGCCCATCACCGCCGACGACAAGGGCAGCGAGTATTCGGATTTGTACTCGTCGCCCCATCGTCGCGACCACACGTTGTCCGGGTCGGCGCTCGGCAGCGAGGTGATGGGACGATCCTGCAGGACGTACACCGAGCCGTCGCAGATCGCCCATTCGATGTCCCGGGCGGGCCCGATGGTGCTCCCCACCTGACCAGCGGTGGCGTGCAGTGCCGCGAGGTCCGTGTCGTCGAGGCATGCCACCTCCGCGCGTTCCGGTGGCACCGGACGGTCGAGAAGTGCTCCTTCATACACGGTTTCGATCTTCTTGTGGGCGACGCGTTGCTCTCGCACCGATCCGGTGACTCGGTCGAGCACCACGTGGTCGGGGTTCACCTTGCCCGACACGATCGACTCGCCCAGACCCCAGGATGCGTCGATGACGATGTCGTGAGCGAAGGGCCGGTGCGGATTGGCCGTCAGCATCACCCCGGCGCATCGCGGTTCGAGCATCCGTTGCAGCACGATCGCAATGCCTCCGGCACCATCGATGTCGCGGCCCTCGCGATACACCGCGGCGCGGTCCGCACCATGTGCACGCCAGCACTGCGCCACCGCCGCTTCGAGTTCGGCCTGGCCGTCGACGCCCAGAACGGTCTCGTACACGCCCGCGAACGACGCGCCATCGAGGTCCTCGGCGACAGCTGAGGACCGCACGGCCCAACGCGCGTCGGGATACTCCGCATGCACCTGGGTCCACCAGCGTTCCAATTCGTGGGCACACCGCTGCTGCAGATCGTCGTTCAGCGATACCTCGGCCGGGATCACCCAGGCCTCGGGCACGGTGAGTCCGGCTCGCAGTAGTCGGACCAATCCCAGTGCCTTGCCACCGATTTCAGCGATGTCCGCCGATAGTCCGGGTTCGAGTCGCAGGATCATCGCAGTCGCCCTTTCAGTCCGGCACCAACCACCCGCGCCAGGTCGGGAATCCGGCGTGCGATCTGTCGGCGATCGGCGTGCCAGGCATGCTCGAGAACCCCGTGCCCACGACGGGGGACCCCGTCGAGGACCGTCTCGAAACGGGCGTGCGTCTCCTGGAGGAAGAGTCCCTTCTTCACCAGCGGCACCTGAGCGATCGCGGTGGCGGTGATTTCATACGTGGCGCCGGTTTCGTCGCGCATGAAGATTCGCGCGGACTCCGGCACCTGCGGCACCCGACCCCAGGTGTAGTCGACGTCGATCGCGGTGACCGCTCGATTCTCGCCGTCACGGAACACGAATCCGGCGGGTTCGTCGCTGCTCGCAAGCAGTGCCAGGGTTGCGTTGAACGCGAAATCGGGTCCGAATTGTGCTGTCAGCCATTCCCATCCGGTGATCGACGCCCAATCGCGCACACCCCACGACTTGTCCCGATGACCCAGAGCCTCCACCCGGCGTGTCTGTCCGCCGATTCCGATGGTGCCCTCGACGGTGCCGACCTGCTCGAAATGGTGGGCACCATCGGTGGCGTCGCGCAGCTCGGTGAAGTCGTGCGGCGGACCCGCCGCCGTCCATGTCAGTGCGACCTCGGTGGGGCCGGTCAGCTCGATCCGCCACCGTTGGAACGGCTCACGCATGGTGTACGAGAGCCTGCCCACAGCCAGCCCTCGCTCGACCGGTACCGACCGATCCTCGGCGGTGACGGCGATACCGACACCCGGATAGACGTATTCGAGCTGTCCGTCGCGGACCAGGATGAGCAGTGCGTCGGCCTTTCCATCGGCCGGGTTCACCCCGATGCGGGTCAGTCCGAAGGACCGGCCGTCGACGTCGGCCCAATTGAAGTAGTAACTCTCCTGCCAGGACCGCTGGTCGGCGGGAGGGTGCATTTGTTCATCGACAACTGTGATCACGAGAAGATCCATTCATGAGAGTGACGACCAACACACTCTCATCATTAATTGACACTTGTCAATCTACTTCTGGCGCAGCCCGTCGATCACCACGTCGACCGCCAGCAACGCGACGTCACTACTGCGCAGCGACTCGCGTCCCCGGATCTGCGCGGTGGTGCTCGCGAGGCCGCCGATCCCCCATGTCGTCAGGAAGAAGTAGACCGCCTCGACCGCGCCGGCGCGTATGACCTGGGCACTCTGCAGTTCTTCGAGCAGCGCCGCCGTGAGTTCCCGGGTCGGGGTGATGTATCGCTCCAACATGTATTCGAATCGCGGGCCCGGACGTGCCGATTCCTGTTGGATGATCCGCGCCAGCGCGGGATGATCGAGAGTTGCCAAGGCGTACTTGCGCATTCCGATCCGCAGCAGTTCCAGCGGGTCGTCATCGGATTCGTCGGACTCGATGGTCAAGTCCGAGAAGAGCTGCGCGAAACCATGATCGACTGCCGCATACCATGCCGCTTCCTTCGACTGGTACCGACTGTGAATGAGGTTGTGGCTGATACCGAGGTGCCGGCACAGGGCGCGCACGCTCGCACCCTCGAAGCCGAGATCGGCGAATGCGCGCAACAGATTGTCGAGGAGGTCGGCCTCACCGATGACCAGAGGACGGGGCATCGGCCCAGTATAGGAAGCAAGACCCCGGTACCGGTTCCTCCTCGACGGCCCACCGACGTCGGGACGTGTCACGGCAAATCGACCATCGCCGAGACCCTCCACCGGCCCGGATGTGCCCTCACCTCGTGAACCGGCGACTACGCTGAATCGCGTGTCCACCGATCGCACCCGCCGCCGTGTTCTGCTCATCCGCCACGGACAGACCGAATGGTCGCTGTCCGATCAGCACACCGGGCGCACCGACATCGACCTGACCGCCAAAGGCGAGCAGGATGCCGCGGCACTGAGGGGCATCACCGAGCGCATCGGTTTGCACCAGCCGTTCGTGTTCGCCTCTCCCCGACGCCGCACCCAGCGGACCGCCGAACTCGCCGGCCTCAGCGTCGATGAGACCAGCGAGTTGTTCGCGGAGTGGGACTACGGCGACTACGAGGGGTTGACCCGCGTGCAGATCCAGGCGGATCACGATCCGACATGGGCGATCTGGACCCACGGCGCACCCGGTGGCGAATCGGTCGCGGACATGACCACACGAGTCGACGCCGCCGTCGATCGCGTCGAAAGTCAGCTCGGCTCAAGTGATGTGGTGGTGGTGTCGCACGGGCACTTCTCGCGGTCGTTCATCTGCCGATTCCTGCGATGGCCCATCGGCCAAGGCGCCGACATCGACTTGCGGCCGGCGGGTTCGGCGCTGCTCGCCGAGGCGGGCGGCGATCGCCGACTGTCCGAATTGCGTGGGCCCGTGGGCGAATGGGCCACACCCACATCAATCTGACAAGCGATGGATCCGAGAGGTGGCCGGTGATGACGACAGCAATCGTGCTCGGCGGTGGCGGTCTGGTCGGTATCGGCTGGATGACCGGCGTGCTCGCTGCACTGGAGGAGGCCGGCGCGGTGCGCCTCGGTGACGCCGCCGCAGTGATCGGCACCTCCGCGGGATCGGCAGTCGGTACGGCCATTCTTCAATCAGGCTCGGCCGCCGATCAATTCGACATCATGGTGCGCGCGTCACGGCGCAATGCAGAGCTGGGGCCCGAGGGTGACGTCGCCTCGGCGCTCGAGGCGTTCTTCGAGGTGGCCACATCCGGCGCACCGCGCGCCGAGCGGGCCCGGCGATTCGTCGAACTGTCACACACTCACGCCGGCACGGAACCGGACCGCCGTCGAGCCGCGGTCCGCGGCCGGTACACCTCCGAGTTCTGGCCGCCGAACCTGCAGATCACGGCACTGCGCGAGGATGGCGAACTCACCGTCTTCACCACCGAGGAGCGCACGGTGCCCGACGGAGCGCGATGCGTCGAAGGCGTTGACCTGACCGATGCGGTGACCGCGAGTTGCGCCGTCCCCGGTATCTGGCCGACCGTCACCATCGGCGGCGCCGAGTACATCGACGGCGGATCGTTCTCGCCCACCAACGCCCACCTGGCCGCCGGGTTCGACGAGGTCATCGTCATCGCGCCGATGCTCGACGATCCCGATACCGTCGCCCCGCAGGTCGCGACCGTCCTGGCCGCAGCGCGCGTGATCACCCCGTCGCAACGTTCGGCAGCCGGTTTCGGAACCAACCCCCTTGATCCCGACATCCGTGGTGTGGCAGCGGTTCTCGGCTACGACGACGGCGTCCTCGCGCTCACGTTGTCGGAGTGGTCGGCGGCGGTGTGATGATGCGACTCGCACCTCGCAGCCCGATCACCCCAGCGCAGTGCGCAGCGCCTGCCCGTCGGTGACCGGGAGATCACACACCGTACCTCTGCACACATAGGCGGCATCGACACCTGAGACGGGCCCGCGATCTTCCAGTAGCGGCAGCGAATCCCGTTGACCGGCAACGACGATCGATCCTCCGGGAGCGAAGGTCCGAGCCTGGGCGGCGAGTTCCCCGGTGCTGCCCGGCGTCTGGGAGACCGCGATCTGCAATGGCCCGGCGGCGCGCGCCTGTGCCACCGCGAGCCACTGGCCGGCCGAGCGCGGAAGTTTCGCCAACAGCACCGCACCCCGGCCGAGAGTGGCGTCAAGCAATTCCGCGTAGCGCGCGGCGCGAGCGGTATCGGCCAGTGCCGACGCGGCGAACAATGCCTCGGCCAGCAGTGACGCACCTGCGGGAGTGGCCCCGTCGATCGGGTCGCGGGGTCGTGCGATCAGGTCGGTACCCGCCGCGTCGTACCAGCTTCCCGGCTCGTCGGGGTCGGCGAAGATCTCGATCGTGATGTCCAAGAGTTCCAGCGCCTGCTCCCGATGGGAGATCTCGCCGGTCACCTGGTGCAGGGTCAGCAACGCGGTAACCAGCGCTGCGTGATCATCCAGTGCGGCAACGGGATCGCCGATGACGCCACCGAGCGACGCCCGGCGCAATCGGCCGCCTCGGACGTGCTCGGCGAGTAGCGTCGCGGCAACCTCACGTGCGAGGTCGATCCATTCCGGGTGACCGAGCCCTGCGCCTGCCTCTGCCAGGGCGGTGACGGCGATCGCGTTCCAGCCGGTGACCACTTTGTCGTCGCGGGCCGGTTGGGGCCGATCGGCACGCGCGGCCAGCAGCCGTCGGCGTACGTCGTCGAATCGTTGTCGAACGGCATGGGTGTCGAATCCGTCGGGGTCGAGCCGCAACCGCAGGGTCGAGGTACCGTGTTCGAAGGTCCCCGACTCGGTCACACCGAAAAGTTCTGCGGCCCAACGGCCGTCCGGGTCGCCGAGCACCTCGGTCAATTGCGCCGGCGTCCACACATAGGTCGATCCTTCGACGCCTGCGGCATCGGCGTCGAGCGCGGACGCGAAGCCCCCGGGCACCCGTAGGTCCCGTCGGAGGAACTCCACGATCTCACCGGTGACGCGGGTGGCCAGAGGATCGCCGGTGATGCGCGCCAGATGCGCGTACACCCGCAACAACTGCGCGTTGTCGTAGAGCATCTTCTCGAAATGCGGTACAACCCAGTCGTTGTCGACCGCGTAGCGGGCGAACCCGCCGGCGAGCTGGTCGTGGATACCGCCGCGCGCCATGGCATCACACGTGCGGCGGACCGCGTCGAGGGCCTCGGGCGTTCCGGTGTATTCGGTGTGCCGCAGCAACGCTTCGAGCAGCGCCGACGGCGGGAACTTCGGTGCTCCGCCGAATCCGCCGGACTCCCGGTCCTCCTCGCCGAGGACGCTGTTCACCGCGTGCGTGAGGAGCCGATCATCGACGTCGAGTGCCCCGGCCGGCAACGCCGAGGCGTTGGCGTGCAGATGATCTCGAACCTTGCGACCGACTCCGGAGACCTCGTCGCGCCGTTGCGTCCACGCCTCGGTGATGGCGGTGAGGAGTTGCCGGAAAGACGGCATGCCGTTGCGCGGCGAGTCCGGAAAGTACGTGCCGCAGTAGAACGGCTCCCCGCCGGGCGTGAGAAAGCAGGTCATCGGCCAACCGCCCTGCCCGGTCATGGCGACGGTGGCGTTCATGTAGATCGCGTCGATGTCGGGCCGCTCTTCACGATCGACCTTGATGCACACGAACTCGGCGTTCATCTGTGCGGCGGTCGCCTCGTCCTCGAACGATTCGTGCGCCATCACATGACACCAGTGGCATGCGGCGTACCCGACCGACAGCAGGACCGGGACGTCCCGGCGGGCAGCCTCGACGAGCGCATCGTCACCCCACTCGCGCCAGTGCACCGGGTTGTCGGCGTGCTGACGCAGATAGGGGCTGGTCGCCGCCCCGAGTTCATTGCGCGTAGCGCTGGACTCACTGGTCATCGGTGTCCTCGCATCCGGAGCTCGGGTGTCCGACGATCCACCTGCCGCCGGATCAGGTGTCGGCCGGCTTCTTCGCCGTACCCGCGTCACCGATGGCGTTCGCATCGCTCAGCGACTGCGGGGTCGTGGGGCCCACCGAATCGGTGCCCTCGTCGAAGGCCTGATCGGCTTCGGGGTGCTCGGTGTCGAAGGTCTTGGGCAGCTTGCGCAGTTGCCGGTTCATCGACCAGATGAGCAGGGCCGTGCAGATCAGCAGCAGGATGATGATCAGCAGACCCAGCGGAGAGGCCTTGCCGAACTCCGGGCCCTGTGGCTGCTGGTCGGCGGCCAGCAGCACACCGTGCAGCCCGGCGGCGATCGAAACGGACGTCATCGGGAAACCTCGCTGTTCGCCTCGAGCCCGGCGAACAGATCGCTCTCGGGAATCGAGGTGGTCACACGGGTCTGCGCCAGCTCGAACTCCTCGGTCGGCCACAGACGCTGCTGCCACTCGAGCGGGACCGCGAAGAACATCCCGTTCGGGTCGATCTGGGTGGCGTGCGCACGCAACGCCTCGTCACGTTGAGGAAAGTACTTGCCGCACTCGACCTGGGTGGTCACCCGCGCCATCAGGTCGCCGCGGCTGGAGTCCCACTTGCTCAGCCACTCCTTGAACGGGCTCTCCTGCCCGTGGCGTTCGAACTCGTCGGAGAACAGGATCATCCGGTCCCGGATGAAGCCGTGGGTGTAGTAGAGCTTCGAGACGGTCCACGGTTCACCGGTCCCGGGGTAGGCATCGGGGTCACCGGCGGACTCGAAAGCGGCGACCGACACCTTGTGGCACATGATGTGGTCGGGATGGGGGTATCCGCCGCGCTCGTCGTAGGTGATCATCACGTGCGGCCGGAACTCGCGGACGAGCTTCACGAGCGCTTCGGTGGGCACCTCGAGCGGCAGGGTGGCGAACGACCCCTCCGGCAGTGGCGGTGGCGGATCGCCCTCGGGTAGCCCGGAGTCGACGAAACCGAGCCACTGTTGCTGCACACCGAGCGCCGCGGCGGCCTTGGCCATCTCTTCCTTGCGGACCTCGCTCATCCGCTCCTTGACGCCCGGACGATCCATCGCAGGGTTGAGGATGTCACCGCGCTCACCGCCGGTCAGCGTCACGATGAGAACGTCGTTGCCCTCCGCGGCGTATTTCGCCGACGTCGCCGCCCCCTTGCTGGATTCGTCGTCGGGGTGGGCATGCACCGCCATCAGTCGGAATCCACCGCCCGGCGACGTCGTGACAACCCCGGTCGGCGTCGACGCGCCGTCCCCCTGGGTCGACGATGTCGACGGGTGGGATTCGGCGGTGTGGGTCTCGCGCACGGTTCCTCGCCTTCGGGTCGGTACTTCTCTCATGGTAGGTATTGACCCGTGAACAGTTCAGACGGGGGCACGCCACCGGGCTCCGACCTGCAGGATCGCCCGCAGAGCGGCCCGCGGGCGACCTATCCCGTCGCGCAATCGGCGTCGAGCCGTCGACTGTGGTTCATCGCACTGTCGGTGCTCGTCGTGGTCGTCGGCGTCATCCTCGCGGTGATCGGGTACCACAAATTCGCCGATCCGGACGTCTCCGGTCAGGCCACCGGATACGACATCCTCAACTCGTCGACCGTTGCGGTGCAGTTCACGGTGAACCGCGCCGATCCGTCACAGCCGGTCGCCTGTGTCATCCGAGCCCGCTCCAAGGATGGGTCGGAGACCGGACGCCGCGAGGTGCTGATCGGCCCCGGACAGGTACAAGAAGGACACCGGGTCGAGGTGAAGACCTCCGAGCCACCGGTGATCGGTGAGGTGTTCGGCTGCTCGACGAGCGTGCCCGCGTATCTGACCGCACCGCCGTCGGCAGGATCGGCCGGATGACCGCGACCGACACGCGTACCAACCGCGCGGTCTTCGCGACCGTGTCGAGCCACTATCTACCGATGCTGACCGCGCTGTTCGTCGGGGTCATGCTCATCAGCAACATCACCGGCACCAAGGGTGTGCTGCTGTTCGACCAGTGGTTGCATCTCGATCTCGGCCCGTTCCACCTCAACGGCCTGGTCACCGACGGCGCCTTTTATCTGTTCCCGCTTGCCTACGTACTCGGCGACGTCATCAGCGAGGTGTACGGCTTCAAGACGATGCGACGGGTGATTCTCGCCGGATTCGTCGTCCTGCTGATCGCCTCCGCATGCTTCTGGCTGACCATTCACCTCCCGGCCGCCCCGTTCTATTCCAATCAGGAATCATTCAAAGCCGTCGCCGGGGTGGTACCGCAGTTCTTGTTGGCCGGACTACTCGGATATCTCGCCGGCGAATTCCTCAACTCCTTTGTCCTGGTGAAGATGAAGGAACGCGCCGGAGAACGGCGACTGTGGGCTCGGCTACTCGGCTCCACCGTCGTCGGCGAATTCGCCGACACCCTGGTGTTCTGTTCGGTCGCCGCGTCGGCGCTGGGCATCTCGACCTGGGGAGACTTCTGGAACTACACCATCGTCGGATTCTTGTGGAAGACCTTGGTCGAGATCATCATCATGCCCATCACCTATCTGGTGTGCGCATGGTTGAAGAAGGCCGAGCCAACTTATGTGACGGCTCTTGCGGAGGCACACGCGACCCCGTCGTGATGTGCGTTCGATCTCATTCGCTGGTATCCTCGTCGGATACACGGCTCCGCAAGGGGTCGTGTTGCTGCATTTAGAGCAGTCCACATGCCCGTCGTGAAGACATCGCGGCGGGGCGCGGACAACACAAAGGAGTGACCGATGACCGACACCCAGGTGACCTGGCTGACCCAGGAGTCCTACGACCGCCTCAAGGGCGAGCTGGATTCCCTGATCGCCAACCGTCCGGTCATTGCTGCGGAGATCAACGAGCGTCGTGAAGAGGGTGACCTCAAGGAGAACGGCGGCTACCACGCTGCCCGCGAAGAGCAGGGCCAGCAGGAGGCGCGTATCCGCCAGTTGCAGGAACTCCTGAACAACGCCAAGGTCGGCGAGGCACCCACCCAGTCGGGTGTTGCGCTGCCCGGTTCGGTCGTGACCGTCTACTACGACGGCGACGAGAACGACACCGAGACCTTCTTGATCGCCACCCGCGAGGAAGGTGCTCAAGGCGGGAAGCTGGAGACCTACTCCCCCAGCTCCCCGCTCGGCGCTGCGCTGATCGACACCAAGGTCGGCGAAACCCGCGAATACACCGTCCCCAGCGGGGCGACGGTGAAGGTGACGCTGGTCAAGGCCGAGCCCTACCACAGCTGACCGGTTCATCCCGAGATCTGCGATCGCGGCCGTCCCTCACCGGACGGCCGCGATCGTCGTCTCCGGGTGCGCTGATCCGGCCACGTGGCGAACGAGAACGTGTTACAACATTCGGCGTGAACCTGCATGCACGCGCACGCAGGGTCGGGGGCCTCATCGCATCCGCCGTCGTCGCTTCCGCGTTGATGGGCGCCGGACCTGCCCTCGCCACCCCTGGACCGACCTCTGCGCCGACCACCTCTGCGCTGACCTACGTGAATCTCGGCGACAGTTATTCGGCCGGTTCCGGTGTCGTGCCGACGGCACCGGGCACCCTCGAGCAATGCGCACAATCGGCGGACAACTACTCGCACCTCATCGCGCAGCGGTTCGGCTATCACCTCACCGACGTCAGTTGCGGCGGCGCGACCACCGAGGATTTCTTCGGGGTGCAATACCCGGGCCTTCATCCACAACTCGACGCCCTCGGCCCCGGCACCGACCTGGTCACCTTCATGATCGGTGGCAACGACGGAATGGTCTTCGCCGGGACCGTGGGCAAGTGCCTGGCAGCCGCCGCGACCACCCTGGGCCGCGGCTCACCGTGTAAGGACACCTACGGCGACACCATCGCGAATGAGATTCGGACACAAACCTTTCCGAAGCTGGTGAAGGCCATGAGAGCGATACGCAGCAAGGCACCGCACGCTCGCATCGCGGTGATCGGCTATCCGTGGATCATGCCGGCGACCTACGAGCCCTGTCCCGCATTTCCGGTCGCCGCAGGCGATGTCGCCTACACCTACGACATCGAGGCAACGCTCAACGACGCGATTCGACGCGCCGCCGCCGAGACCGGTGTGACCTTCGTCGACGCCACCACCCCGTCGGTCGGCCACGACAGTTGCAAGCCGGTCGGGACCCGCTGGATCGAACCGATCCTGACCACCCAGCAAATCGTTCCGGTCCATCCGAATGCGTTGGGCGAGCGGGAGTTGGCCTCGATCACTGCCGGTGCGCTGGGTCTGGGGCGCTGAGGGCCACATCACCCGGATTGCCGCTCACGCAGCATGCACCAGGGTCAGGCCCGCACCGGATGCACCGACGTCGGTGCGCACCGCGCCGTCGTGCATGGCATGCGCGAGTGCGATGGCGAGTTCGACGACCGGTGACAGGTTGTCGGCGACCGAATGATGCTGCTGGAGCGGAACATCGATCACTGTCGCCTCGGTGAGGATCGACGATTTCCATCCCATGCCCCGCAGTGGCTGCAGCGCAGTACTCCGGGTCAGTGGGCGCAGAACCACCATCGGTGCGATGTCGTCGGCGTGCGCGGCCCACGCACCGATCGCCTTGGGATGCCAGAGCAACCCGTCGACAGTCACCTCCGGCATGACCGGGGTACCCGGCCCGAGGTCCTCATGCATGCGCGCCGGCGGCCGCTCGAACAGCAACAACCCACTCGGCCCGAGTGAAGCGAGGATTCGGGTGTCGCGCATATCGATTCCGGGCGTACCCAGTTCCGTCATCACGGTCTCGGGCACCCAGACCGGGCCGACCCCGGCCACCGCCTCGCTGATGGCCTCGGTGGTGAGCATGCTGCGATACACGGTCACATACATGTAGGCGTGTTCGAACGATCGGGCGTCGAGTTCGCGAAACGCGTCGGTGTCCTGCCGGCCGTTGGCCTTCATCGCGTCGAGCACCCGATCATAGTGTTCGAGGCGCTTCTCGATGTGTGCGAGGTGGTACGGCCATTCGGTCAGGAGAAGGCGGTAGGCCTGCACGAGACCGGAGTACACCGTCGGCGCCCAACCCGGGCCCCACGGCGAGATCTCCTGACCATCAGTCGCTTTCGCCTGCGCGAGCTGGTCCTCGAGACGCTTGCGTCGGCGCGGGGTAGGCGTCGCTGGCTTCGGGGTTGTGTAGTGTCGTCGTCCCATGCGTTGCAGCGTAAGACCGTTCGGCACGAAGGCCGCTCCGGAATTCCACAGGCACGAAAAACGATGAACTCATCGGTTCACATTCGCGGCAAGCTCCCTCGTGACGACACCCTCCGGTGTCCGCACCGCCCATTGCGGACGGTGCGGACACCGGTACGTCGTGGCTTCCTCAGGTCAGCCGAGGGTGACCTTCGCGCCGCCGAAGAACATCGAGTCGTGCAGCTCGATGGCGGTGGGCACCGCGTCCTTGGACATGTCGAAGACCACCTTGGCGGTCACGGTGTTACCGGGATTGATGTTGTCCCACACCGGGATATCGGAGCCGCCCAGGGCGATCTGCGCACTCGTGCTCGGCTCGAATTCGCGCCCCTGCGCGTCGAGCAGCTTCTGATCCGACGGGCTGAATCCGTAGGCCTTGTCGGAGATGTTCTTGACGGTCATCGTGACGACCACGAACTGCCCTTGCGCCTGCTCGGTGAGATACGGGTTGTCGCCGACGCTGGCGAGCCCCTTCTCGACACCGGTCACGACGAACTCGAATTTGCCGTCCCGCACCGGGGTGTTGAGCCCGGCCGCCTGCTCCCCGCCGCCGTTCGCGGGCGCATTCTGGGCTGCTCCGTTCTGCGCTGGTCCGTTCTGCGCTGGTCCGTTCTGCGACCCACTCGGAGACGAGTCGTCGGAGCCGCCGCTGGTCGCCACAGCGATGATGATGATCAGCACCACGATGGCGCCGAGAATCCACGGCCACTTGCGCTTCTTCTTGGGCGGTGCCGGAATCGGTTGCGGCGGAAACCCATAACCGGTCTGGCCGTACTGGGGTGCACCGAATTGGGGCGACCCGTATTGGGGTGTACTGTACTGGGGTGCTCCATACTGGGGCCCGGCGTTCTGGGCATTCGGATCCTGGGGAGTGGTCACGTCGATCTCCTTTGACTTGGTGCGGTAACCGGTCGGTACCGCCTCCCGACTCACTCAACAGAGAGGGTCTGACAATTCCGACGAATCTGTCATTCGACCGGACGACCCGTGGGACCCGCACCCGTCATGCGGCCTTCGCAGCCACCTGCACCATCCATCCCCCATCGATCTCGACGAGACCGATAGTGTTGTTCTGCAATGCCTTTCCGATTCGACACAGCATCTCGATCAACGGCCGCGCCCCATCGGGAACGTCGAAAGTGCTTCCGATCGGCACGCGCACGCCGGTCACCTCGACCAGGGTCGACGACACACAATTCTCACGTTGCGGCGAACGTGCACCACGCCGACGAGCCAACGCCACCACCTCCAGGACCTCATCGACCTCGCCGTCGACACCGTCATCGACCATCCCGTCGTCTTCGGGTTCGGCCGTCCACCACAGCACCGCGTCGACATCGACGTCGGGTGTCTGCGGACAGTCGCATTCATAGATCTCGCCGGCCTTGACGAAGGGTTTCGCGAACACCATCAGCCCTCGTGGAAGCAGTCCGGTCAAGCCGAAGGTGCTCTGACCGGCGACATCGGTCGCCGCCGAGGCCACCGTCAACGCCGACGTCGGTAACCAGATCGGCGCAAGGCCCGAAAGTGCCTCGCTCGCATCGACGCAGCGATTCGCCACCTCGTCCGCCATGCGATACATCGACAACTGAGCTCGCACTTCACCAAGCAGCCAGCCGTAGTCCTCGTCACCGGTCTCGCGACCCAGGCCGGCCAGCTCGTGGCATCGGGCGCTCAATGCGCGCAGACGTGGCTCCAAGTCTTCGGTCACCGCGGCGCAGTCACGCAGGATCCGGTCATAGGCGTCGGAAAGCTCATCGCGGAGCACGACCATCCGTTCGGGTGACCACCGCGCCTGGAGCGATCGGGACGACGTCCGGTTGGCGCGCCGCGCGTGCGACGTGGTGCGAGGAGCTCTGCGGTGGCGTTTGCGTTTTCCCATGGCCGAGGAGGCTAGGCGCATCTCGGGCATTCACGGCGAAGCTGTCCACAACCAGTGCGATGGGTCACAGACGATCCACAGGTTGATCGCAGACCGCCGTCAACCTGCGGGTTCACAGTGGTTCTATCGCGTTCACCACAACTCGCGAACGGAGAGACCGATGAGAATGCACAAGCCCGCACCCGAGGTGCCGATGATCGTCCTCACCGACGATCGGGCCGTCCACGCCTACGCCGACACGCTGTTCGACGCGGGGGTACCGCTGGCCGTCGTCAGCAGCACGTACTCCGACGTCGTGCCCTACATGCTCGGCAACAACGGCCATACCGTCGCGCTCGTCGCCGATGTCGACGACCCCGAGCAGCTCGCGGGCGCCATCGTCACGGTCGAGCGCCGTCTCGGCCCGGTCGGTGCGGTCGTCCGCTACGCCACCGACCTTCCGGCAGCCTCGGTGTCCTCGGCCGCCTGACCTGCAGAGATCGTCGCGCTGTCGGTCGCCGACACCACGCGTAAGCCGACGTAAGCGCGACGACAGCAGCACCGGGCACAGTGGTGTCCATGACCACAGCACTGCACACCAGCCCGGCTCCGGGTGGCGCGGCTCGGACCACCGACCTCGCCATCGACGCTCACGGCCTGGTCAAGACCTTCGGTAACAACCGCGCCGTCGACGGCGTGGACCTGGCCGTCCCCACCGGTTCGGTCTATGGCGTCCTCGGCCCCAACGGCGCCGGCAAGACCACAACGGTCAGCATGCTGGCCACCCTCCTGAAACCCGATGCGGGGTCGGCGACGGTCTTCGGATACGACGTCGTCTCCGACGCGGTCGCGGTCCGCT
The DNA here is from genome assembly GCF_017654315.1 of Gordonia polyisoprenivorans. Taxonomy (NCBI): domain Bacteria; kingdom Bacillati; phylum Actinomycetota; class Actinomycetes; order Mycobacteriales; family Gordoniaceae; genus Gordonia; species Gordonia polyisoprenivorans. The sequence continues at coordinate 2,515,307 of NZ_CP072203.1, read as the reverse complement.
CGCTCGTCGGTGTCACCGGGCAGTACGCCTCGGTCGACGAGGATCTCACTGCCACCCAGAACCTCGTCGTCTTCGCCCGGCTCCTCGGTTTCTCCCGCAAGGCCGCGAAGTCACGCGCCGAGGAACTCCTCGACGAGTTCTCTCTCACCGACGCCGCCGACCGGCCGCTGAAGAACTTCTCCGGGGGCATGCGTCGCCGCCTGGATCTCGCGGCCAGTCTCATCGACACCCCGCCGCTACTGTTCCTCGACGAGCCGACCACCGGCCTCGATCCCCGTACCCGCGCCCAGATGTGGGACACCATCCGCAATCTCGTCCGCGGTGGGTCGACGGTGCTGTTGACCACGCAGTACCTCGACGAGGCCGACCAACTCGCCGATCGCATCGCCGTCATCGATCACGGACGGGTCATCGCCGACGACACCGCCGACGGGCTCAAGAACTCGATCGGCGCGGCCACCCTGCAGCTGCGGCCCGCGGACCGCGCCGACGCCCCGCGCGTCGCGGAGATCGTCGAGCAGATGCTCGGCGAACCCGCCGCACTGTCGGCCGAGGCCGGCCGGGTCTCGGCGTCGTTGCACCGCCCCGACCTCGTCCCCGACATCCTCATCGCCATGCGTGAACAGGACATCACCGTCGACGAGATCAACGTCCAGAAGCCCAGCCTCGACGAGGTGTTCATGACGCTCACCGGCAAGCCCGCGGAGACCGACACCGACACCCCCACCGATGACTCCACCGAGGAGACCCAGTCATGACCACCACACTCAACCGGACGTCCACCGCGTCGGCCATCACCACACGCGAAGTCCGTGACAAGGTGAAAACCTCTGTGAGCCTTGGTGAAACGATCCGCCAATCGTTCACCATGGCCTACCGCGGTGTGCTCAAGATCCGACACAACCCCGAGCAGTTGTTCGACGTGACGCTCCAGCCGATCATCTTCACGCTGATGTTCACCTACATCTTCGGTGGCGCGATCAGCGGCAACATCCACTCGTATCTGCCGGTGATCATTCCGGGCATCATGGTGCAGACGGTGATCACCACCTCCATCGTCACCGGCACCCAACTGCGTGAGGACATGGACAAGGGCGTCTTCGACCGATTCCGGGCCCTGCCCATCGCGCGGATCAGCCCGCTCGCCGGCGCGCTGCTCGCCGACATGATCCGCTATCTGATCGCCACCACACTGACCATCGTGATGGGCATCATCATGGGCTGGCGCCCCGACGCCCTCGGCGCCATCGGTGCCGCCCTGCTGGTCATCGTGTGCAGCTTCGCAATCTCCTGGATCTTCGCACTCATGGGCTGCCTGATGAGCAAAGCCTCAGCCGTGCAGGGCATCTCGATGCTGATCCTGTTTCCGCTGACCTTCATGTCCAATGCCTTCGTCCCGGTCAGCACCATGCCCGGCTGGTTGCAGGGCTTCGTCAACGTCAATCCGATCAGCCATCTCGTCACCGCGGTCCGGGAACTGACCACCAACGGACACATCGGCATTCACGTGGTGTGGTCGTTGATCGGTGCGGCCGTCATCACCGCGGTGTTCGCACCGCTCGCGGTGCGCGCCTATATGCGCAACGCCTGAGCACCATCGGCACGCCTCGACGCCAGGATGGCCTGCAACCGTGCGGCCGCCTGGCGTCGGGGCAGGTCCGCGACCGGACCAGTGTGCGCCTGCCACTCCTCATCGGTGAGACCCGACAGTTCCTGCATGTGCTCAACGGTGTAGACGAAGCCCGGGTAATCCCGACGAGCCCGTAGTCGCTGCGACAGCACCATGAGTCGGGCGCCGTCGCCGCGCGTCTGCGGGTCGGCGCTCAGGACATAACCCGCGGCCAGGGCCATCGCCCCGGCCTGCGGCGAATCGTGCCAGCCGAGCGCGGAGAATGTCGCCGCCACACCGTCGCCCAGGATCGGCAGATAACCGCGCGCCAGCTCGGTCAGCCCCGCTCGCATCAACCCGATCACCGCCACGCTCACCATCATGAGCGCTCCCGGGTCCTGGCCCCCGAGTGGATGCTCGCGCCTCACCAGCTCACCGGCCCGACGATAGAGATCACCGGCGACTTCGGTGTCCCCCTTGGCGAATCGGAACTCGGCGTGGGCAAGCATCAGAGCCGCACCGATTTCCGGGCTGCCCTGCGGATCGGGCTGATCCGGCGTCCACCCGTCCGAGACGACCTCGAGCTCTGTTGCCGCAGAATCCATTTCACCGAGCGCGATCAAGGTGACCACCAGATACGTTCGGGTCTGCATCTCGTCCTCGTAGGCGCCGAGGCGCACGAGTTCGACGATGCCCCTGCGATAGTGACCTACCGCGTCACGCCACAGCATCTGCTGGCCCAGGACGCTACCGACACTGATCTCGACCATCGCCGACATCCACGTGTCGCCGTTCGCCTCGGCTCGCTTCTGCAGGGTCGCCCCGTCGCGCAGCGCACCCTCGAGGTCACCCATGTTCTCTCGGATGTTCATGCGCGCGGCCATCGCCGCGGTGGCCACTCGCTCCTCGGCGGCCCGTGTGCCGCGGACGATGTGGCGCATGGCCTCGAGGGCGGTACGGCTGAGCGCGCATGCCGCGATCAGATCGGTCTGTTCATCGTAGGCGTGATCGGGTCGGTGGAGCAGGCGCAGGTGATAGCGACCCTTCGCCAGCGCACGCAGATCACGGCGCATCACCTGATGGGCGAGCGCGGCGAGCAACGACGCCTCCCAGTCTCGCCGCACATCGTCGGCGACCGTGCGCGGCGGCGTCGGGGCCACCGCGAGAATCCTTGTCCCCCAGTTCAACACCTCGGCGTGCAACCCCCGCGCCATCCACAGGCCGGCGAGCACGGGGAAGACCCGGATGACGGTCAGGAAGGTGTCGGTCGGGGCGCCGGAGTGCAACGACGGCTCGCCGGCGCTCAGGCGGTCGAGGCAACTGCGCAGCACCCAGACGAGGTTCTCGGCGTCGGCGGCCACCGCGCCGAGCAGCACGTCGTCGATGCCCTCGTCGTAGCGTGCGGCCGCGTCGACGCAGAATTCGCGGGCCCACCGCCACATCCGCTGGTCGACCTCTTCCGACCCCTCCGGGGTGGCGCCGAGTTTGCCCTCGCCGAATTCGCGCACCGTCTCCAGCATCCGGTAGCGCACGCGTCCACCGCTCTCGGTGACCTCGAGCAAGGACTGGTTGACCAGTGCGGCGAGCGTGTCGTCGAGGCGGAAACCGCTGTAGCCCAACACCGTTGCGCCCGCGTCGGTGGTGAATCCACCGGGGAATCGACACAATCGACACAACGCGATCCGCGCATCCTCGTCGAGCAGTTCCCAGCTCCAGTCGATAACCGCATAAAGGGTGCGGTGCCGATCGGGTGCACTGCGATCGGCCCCGCGTAACAACGCGAACCGTTCGACGAGGCGATCGGCGATCTCCTCGACGGTCATGGTGCGGATCCGGGCAGCGGCGAGTTCGATCGCCAGCGGCAGACCGTCGAGGTGGCGGCACAATGCCGCCACCCGATCCGGCGGCAACAACGCGTCGGGCCGCACCGCGCGGGCCCGAGTGACGAACAGTTGTACGGCCGGCCCGGTCTGGCGCGCATCGAGCGTCGGCAGCAGGTGGATTCGCTCGGAAGCCAACATGAGTGGCGAGCGGCTGGTGACCAGGATCCGAATGTGGTCGTCGGCGGCGAGTAGGTCGGCGACGACCTGGGCACACCGGTCGATGACCTGCTCACAGTTGTCGAGGATGAGCACCGCGTCGCGACCTCGGACGGCGTCGAGCAAGCGGTCGTGCAGATCGCCGACGGTCATCCGAGGGCGATTGCGACTCAGATCGGACTCACCGACCCCGAGGGCAGCGGCGATGGCCGGGACCACGTCGTCGTCGGCGCGGATGGGCGCCAGCGGCACATAGAAGACCGAGGCGCCGGCATCGACGAGGTGATGGCCGACGCGGTTGGCCACGCGGGTCTTGCCGACCCCACCCGGTCCCTGGATGGTCACCACCCGACTGGTCTCGATGGCCGACACGATGGCATCGACGTCGCCGTCGCGACCGATCAGCTCGGTGGTGTCGGCGAGCAATCCGGTGCCCCGGCCGCGGCGTACGGTCCGGGGCGTCTCGGCCGACGCCGGGGCCGGGGCCGGGGCCGAAGTGTCGGTGCCGCTGAGCAATTGGGTGTGCAGCGCACTGATCTGGGCGCCCGGGTCCACCCCGAGTTCGGCCGAAAGCCGTCGACGGAGTCCGGTATAGACCGCGATGGCGTCGGCGACCCGACCCGCGGCGGCCAGCGCCCGCATCAGATCCAGGTGTGCCGACTCGTCGAGAGGATCGGCGAGGCAACGCTTTTCGGCGATCGAGCGGGCCGTGACATCGTCGCCGGCAGCCATGGCCGCGGTGTAACGGGAGCGGTCGAGACGATCGGCGACCTGCCGGGCACGGGCGGTCAGCTCGTCGATCAACCCTCCCGGTTCTTCGGTACCGAGATCATCTCCGGGGGTCCCGCGCCACCAGATCGCCGCGCGCTCGGCGTCGTCGGTGGAGGTGATCATCTCGGTGACGACGTCGAGGTCGGTGCGACACCCGACGAGCCGGTATCCGCTGCCCGAGCCCTGCAGGTGGTCGGCGCCGAGCAACTGCCGCAACCGGGAGATCTGGGTGTGCAGCGCCGAGGTCGGCGACCGGGGTGCGTCGTCGCCCCACACGTCGTCGATGAGTCGCTCGGCCGACCGGGTCCGTCCATCGGCCAGGGCCAGCGAGGTCAGCAGGCGCTTGGCACGAAGACCGGGCACCGGCGTGGCCTGGGGTCCGTCGGAGTCCGAATCCGGGTGCGGCGCAGCGATCACCGACACCGGACCGAGCAGTCCGATGATCACCTCCCCGTCATGAGCCACCCCGCCAGCGTAGTGGACTCCCCGACCGGACAGACGCATCGCGGCGCTGCACCGGGGAGGCGATGGCCTAATCTCGACTCATGGCGCGCACCTACGACCTCGAACCGTTCGACCTCGACTTCTTCGACACGGCACCGATCTCCTACCGCATCGATATCAACATCCCGGTGTCACCGCAGCGCGCGTGGGCCGAACTGACCCGACAGAACACCCTGGACTGGTGTAAAGCGATCAAGTCGATCGAGTTCACCGCGGCGGCGCCCTACGGCGTCGGCACCACCCGGCAGGCGTCACTTGCCCCGGGCTACGTCTCGCTGTCGGAGGTGTTCTTCGACTGGACCGAGGATGCCGAGAACTCGATCTACCACAACGCTTTTCGCGTCGCCAAGGTCAATGTCCCCGGGATGCGGCGGTTCGGCGAGTACACCGAGGTCACCCCGGCGGCGGTCGGGTCACGGCTGGTATGGGCGTTCGCCCTCGAACTCGGCCCGTCGTCGCGGGCGCTGAACGCGTTCTCCAACCCGGCCTCGGTGCCGGTGTTCAAGAGCATCGAATCGGACACCCTGCGGCACTTCGCGCATCTGACCCCGCAGGCCTGACCCCGGATCGGGCGGCTCGGCACGTCACCAGATCAGCGCCTCAACGCAGGAACCCGGCCTGGGCCAGCGCCTCGCGCACCGTCGCCTGGTGGTCGGGCCCCCGGGTCTCGGCGCTGACGGTCACCTGCACCTGCCCGAGCGCTAGTCCCTCGGCGACACGTGAATGGACCACGTCGACGACGCTGGCTCCCTGGTCACGCAGCATTTCCAGCAGCGAGATCAGGCCCCCGGGGCGGTCGGGCACGGTGGCGGTGACGGTGAGGAACCGTCCGGCGGCGCTCAGTCCGGTCGTGGTGACGTGGCTGAGCACGAGCGGATCGATGTTGCCGCCGGAGGCCACCACACACACCGGCCCCGACAACTGTCCACACGCGCCTTCCACCACCGCCGCGACCCCGGCGGCCCCGGCCGGTTCGACGAGGAGTTTGGCGCGCTCGAGCATCAGGAGCAATGCGGTCGCCAACGCGTCCTCGTCGACGGTGACCACGTCGTCGACGAGTTCGGTCACGTGGGCGAACGGGACCTCCCCCGGTAGTGCCACCGCGATGCCGTCGGCCATCGTCGCCATCCGGGCCGCGACCATCGGCGAGCCGGCGGCCAACGACTGCGGCCACGCGGCCGCCTCGGCGGCCTGCACACCGATGATCCGCACGTCGGGGCGAACGGGTTTGACCGCGGCCGCGATCCCGGCGAGCAGCCCGCCACCGCCGAGCGGCACCACGATCGTGCCGACGTCGGGCATCTGTTCGCAGATCTCCACGCCGACGGTCGCCTGCCCGATCACGATGTCGCGATGATCGAACGGGTGGATCAGCACTGCCCCGGTTCGCTCGGCGAACTCGCGTGCGGCGACCAGGGATTCGTCGATCGTGGCACCCATGAGCTCCACCTCGGCGCCATAGGCGCGGGTGGCGGCGATCTTCGGCAGGGCCGCACCGACCGGCATGTACACCCGCGAGGAGATCCCGAGTCTGCTCGCCGACCACGCCACGCCCTGCGCGTGGTTGCCCGCACTGGCCGCAACCACACCGCGTTCGCGCTCGGCCGGGCTCAGCCGGCTGATCCGGTAGTAGGCCCCGCGGGGTTTGAACGAGCCGGTGCGTTGCAGGTTCTCGCACTTGAGCCAGACCTCGCGGTCGGCGCGCTCGCTGAGCACCCGGGACGCGACCAGCGGGGTACGGCGCATGACGCCACGCAGTTCGGTGACGGCCTCGGCGATTTCGGACGCGGTGATCAGCATCGGCGTCGCTACTGCAGTGCCTGCTCCAGGTCGGCGAGGATGTCGTCGACGTCCTCGATACCGACCGACAGCCGCACCAGGTTGGCGGGCACCTCGAGCAGCGAGCCCGCCGTCGACGCGTGGGTCATCGCGCCGGGATGCTCGATGAGTGACTCGATCCCGCCCAGGGATTCGGCGAGGGTGAACACCTCGGTGCGAGCGCAGAACTTCTGGGCGTCCTCGATGCCGCCGGCGACGAGGACCGAGACCATCCCGCCGAAACGCTTCATCTGCTTGCTCGCGACCTCGTTACCCGGGTGCATCGGCAGTCCCGGGTAGAGCACGCGGTCGATCCGGTCGTGATTCGACAAGAACTCGACGACGGCTTCGGCGTTGTCGCAGTGCTTTTCCATCCGCACCGCCAGGGTCTTGATGCCGCGCATGGTCAGGTAGGCGTCGAAGGGCCCCGGTACCGCACCGGCCCCGTTCTGTAGGAAGGCGATCGCGTCGTCGAGTTCGGCGTCGTCGGTGACCAGGGCGCCGCCGACCACATCGGAGTGCCCGCCGAGGTATTTCGTCGTCGAGTGCAGCACGACGTCGGCCCCCAGCGACAGCGGCTGCTGCAGGTACGGGGTGGCAAAGGTGTTATCCACCACCAACTTTGCGCCGGCGTCGTGGGCGATCGCGGCGGTCTGTTCGATGTCGCCGACGTTGAGCAGCGGATTGGTGGGCGTCTCCACCCACACCAGCTTCGTCTGCGGGGTGATCGCCGCGCGGATGGCGTCGGTATCGGTGACCGGCGCGACCGAATAAGTGATGCCCCACTGGGTGAAGACCTTGTCGATGAGCCGGAAGGTGCCGCCGTAGGCGTCGTTGGGGATGACCAGATGGTCCCCCGGGCGCAGGCACGCGCGCAGTAAGGCGTCGGTGGCGGCCATCCCGGAGGCGAAACCCCGTCCGTAGGTGCCGTGTTCGATGGCGGCGATGTTCGCCTCGAGCACCCGACGTGTCGGGTTGCCGGTGCGGGCGTACTCGAATCCGTCGCGCATGCCGCCGACGCCGTCCTGGGCAAAGGTCGAGCTGGCGTAGATCGGGACGTTGACCGCACCGTTGAGCGGGTTGGGCTCGTAGCCGGCGTGGATGGCGTCGGTGGCGAAGCCGCGGGGACGCTGCTGGGAACTCACGGGAAAACTCCTCGTCGGTGGACGTCGGGGGGGGGAGCCGGTGTCAGCCGGCGGTGATGGTCGGGTGGGTGCTGACGAAGGCCAGCAGATCGTGGCGGGTGATCACGCCGATCGGCTTGCCGTCCTCGACCACCATCAGCGCGTCGGTGTCCGAGAGCGCCTTGGTCGCCGCCGACACCGGCTCGCCGGAACCGATGAGCGGGAACGGTTCTCCCATGTGCGCCGACACCGGGTCGGCGAGGTTGGCGCGGCCCTCGAACACGGCGCTGAGCAGATCCCGTTCGGTGACCGCACCGGCGACCTCGCCGGCCATCACCGGCGGTTCGGCGCCGACGACCGGCATCTGCGACACACCGTATTCACGGAGGATCTCGATGGCGTCGCGCAGGGTCTCCGACGGGTGGGTGTGCACCAGGTCGGGCAGTGCGCCGGTCTTGCCGCGCAGCACGTCGCCGACGAGTGGTTCGGTGGCCTTGGCGTCGAGGGGGGTTCGCAGGAAGCCGTAGCTGCTCATCCACTCGTCGTTGAAGATCTTCGCCATGTAGCCGCGGCCACCGTCGGGCAGCAGCACGACGACGACGGCGTCGGGGCCCTCGCGCTCGGCGACCCGCAGCGCCGCGACCACGGCCATCCCGCACGATCCGCCGACGAGCAGGCCCTCCTCACGGGCGAGGCGTCGCGTCATGTCGAAGGAGTCGGCGTCGGAGACCGCAATGATCTCGTCGGGCACGCTCGGGTCGTAGGCCTCCGGCCAGAAGTCCTCACCGACGCCCTCCACCAGGTAGGGCCGTCCGGTACCGCCGGAGTACACCGACCCCTCGGGGTCGACACCGACGACCTTTACCGCGCCGCCGGAGACCTCCTTGAGGTAGCGCCCGGTACCGGTGATGGTGCCGCCGGTGCCGACGCCGGCCACGAAGTGGGTGACCCGGCCGTCGGTGTCGGCCCAGATCTCCGGCCCGGTCGTCTCGTAGTGGCTCTGCGGCCCAGCGGGATTCGCGTACTGATTGGGCTTCCACGCACCGTCGATCTCGCGGACCAGCCGGTCGGAGACGTTGTAGTAGCTGTCGGGGTGCTCGGGTGCGACCGCCGTGGGGCACACGACGACCTCGGCGCCGTAGGCGCGCAGCACGTTGCGCTTGTCCTCGCCGACCTTGTCGGGGCAGACGAACACGCAGTGGTATCCGCGCTGCTGTGCGACGAGCGCCAGACCGACGCCGGTATTACCCGACGTCGGCTCGACGATGGTGCCGCCCGGCTTGAGCGCACCGGATTTCTCGGCGGCCTCGATCATGCGGAGCGCGATACGGTCCTTGCTGCTGCCCCCGGGGTTGAGGTATTCGACTTTGGCCGCCACCAGCCCGGAGCCGGGCGTGACCACCGAATTGAGTTTGACCAGGGGCGTGTTGCCCACCAGGTCGACGACGTGATTGGCGATGCGCATACCCTCCATGGTCCCAGAACCGTCTCCGCCGTTTCCATCCGACGTCGATTCCCGGATCACCGACCACCGCCGCAGCGATGACGGCCCGCAGACCCGCAGGTCACCGATCGCTCACGGACGCATCGGTAAGCTGTTCACCGTGACCGGTCCGCGTCCCACCGACCACCATCTACTGCGCGATCTCGGGGCCACTGCGGCCGCGACGACCGCCGCCGCGGGCATCACGTGGGGCGGCTACAACCTGCTGGTGTGGCAGGCACAGAAGGCACGCACCGTCATCCCGCACCGCACCGACAACGCTCCCGACGGTGACGGGATCTATCGCCCCGACGGCAGCGGGCCACATCGGGTGACCCGCGACAACCGTGACGAGATCGAGCTGCATCTCGCGGTGTTCGGGGATTCCACCGCCGCGGGTCTCGGCGCCGACACCGGTGCGCAGACCCCCGGCGCACGGGTGGCCCGTCGAGTGGCCGTCGAGACCGGGCATGTGGTGCGCTACAGCAACAAGGCGATCGTCGGCGCGACGTCGAAGGGTCTGGCCGCGCAGATCGACGCCATGCTCATCGCCGGTGACCGTCCCGACATCGCAGTGATCCTGGTGGGCGCCAACGACGTCACTGCCCGCAACGGCGTTCGCGCCTCGGCGGGCCGACTCGGGTCGGCGGTGAGCAGACTGCGCGCCATCGACGCCCAGGTGGTCGTCGGCACCTGCCCCGATTTCGGTGTGATCACCGCGATTCCCCAACCGCTGCGCTCGGTGCTGCGGATATGGGGCATGCGACTGGCCGCGCGGCAGAAGGCCGTGGTCGTCTCGGCAGGCGGGCGTGCGGTCCCGATGGCCGATCTGCTGGCGGAGGACTTCCGCGACGCCCCGGACCGGATGTTCTCCTTCGATCGCTACCACCCGTCGGCCGACGGATATGGGCTCGCCGCCGACATCCTGCTTCCGGAGGTGCTCGCGGCGCTCGGCGAGTGGGGTCCCGAGCCGCTGCCCGAGCCGCCCGAGGTGTCGCCGTCGGTGGACAACAGCAAACTCACCGAGAGGATCCTGCGGATCGCGCGCACGGTGCGCTGAGCGTCACCCCGCTGTCGCTGGTCATTCACCGTCGCTGTCAGGCGGCGCGTCCGTCGGGCAGCAGCAGCGAGACCCCGGCGCCGACGGCGGCGAGACCCGCGGCCCACCAGAACGCGTCGTGGAATCCGGTGCCCGCTCCCATCCCCGCGGTCAGCACCACCGCGAGCAGGGCCGTGCCGAACGATCCGCCCACCTGTTGGAAGGTCCGGTTCAGCATGCTGACGTCGTGACGTGCCGAGCCCGGCAATCCGATGAACCCGGCCGACATCAGCGGCGACAGCAGCGTCCCGAGACCGAAGCCGCGGACGAGGAGGACCGCCATCAGCCAGACCGTGTTGGTGTGATCACCGGCGAGAGCGAACGGAATCGTCGCCACGGCCACCACCGCGAAGCCGGTGACCGAGACCCAGCGTGCACCGATCGTGTCGGTGAACCGTCCGGCCAGGCTCCGGGTGGCCAGCGCGCCGACCCCCTGTGGGATGAGCACGAGCGCGGCCTGCAGGACCGAGTCGCCCCGGATCTGCTGAAAGTACAAGGGCATCAAGAACATCGCACCGAAGGACGCGATACCGAAGAAGCACAATCCGAGCGAGGACACACTCACCGAACGCCGACGCAGTTCGCCGACGTTGACCAGGGCGACCCCACTCCGACGCAGCGCATGCCAGGTGAAGGCGGCGGTCAACACCGCCCCCGCGGCCACCGGAACGATGACGTCGATCTGTCCGATTCCGTTGTGCGCGTTGGAGAGACCGAGGAGCAACGTCGCCAGCCCGGGCGCGAGCAGCAGCAGTCCGAGTATGTCGAGCGGTGCCGCGGGGCTGCGGTCGGCGGGGATCCGTCGCGCGAGGATCAGTGCAGCGATGCACAACGGCACGTTGACCAGGAACAGCCAGCGCCAGTCGAGCCAGTTCAGGATGATCCCGCCGACCACCGGGCCGAGGATCGGCCCGAGCGCCGTCGGCAGACTCACCATCGCCACCAGCCGGCCCAGCGCCACCCCGCCGGAGGCCGCCACCAGTATCGAGGTCATCAGCGGCATGATCAGCCCGGCACCGAATCCCTGGATCACCCGAAAGACGATGAGCGAGTCGATGTTCCACGACGCAGCGCACATCACCGATCCGGCGAAGAACAGCACCAGCCCGGCAGTCCATGCTGCGCGGGAGCCGAATCGTGTTGCCGCCCAACCCGCCAGCGGGACCGCCACCGCGAGTGCGAGAAGGTACCCTGTACTCACCCATTGCACGGTGCTCACCGTCGCGTGCAGATCCCGACTCAACGCGTCGAGCGCGATGGTCACGATCGTGGTGTCCAGAATGGGTGCGACGAGGCCGACGATGACCGCGATCGCCACCCGCCGGACCTCGCGCGGTACCTCCTGCGTCGGCGCCTGTTCGCCGTTGGTCCCTTCGCCGTTCCGCACAGTGGTGGACATGAGCGGGCCTCGTTCCTCGTGGAGTAGTTAAGATACATATATGTATCTATTCCTCGAACGTAGACCGACGCGATAAGATACGCAAGTGGATCTTGAGGAGCCGGCGAAACCGACGCGTCGTCGTGGGGCGGAACTCGAGGCGGCGATCCTCGACGCCGCATGGGATCAGTTGTGTGACCGCGGCTACGGCGGTCTGACGTTCGAGGCGGTGGCCGAGCGAGCGGGCACGAGCCGACCGGTGCTCTATCGCCGATGGTCCGACCGCGCGGACCTGGTGCGTGCGGTGATCCGACGCCGCGGCGAGCTGGCCGCTCCTGTCCTCGCCGACACCGGGACGCTGCGTGGCGATCTGCTGGCCGCGTTACGCGACGCCAACCGCAACCGGTCGAACTTCCTGGTGATGCTCAGCGCCGCACTCGGCGAGTTCTATGCCGAGACCGGGGACACCCCACGCGACTTACGCGCGGTGCTGATCGGCGCACGGTCCTCCGCGGTCGAGACGATTCTCGATCGAGCGGTCACCCGCGGCGAGGTCGACCCGACCCGACTCACCGCGCGAGTCGTCGCCGTGCCGTTCGACCTCTACCGTCACGAGGTGATGATGACGCTGGCGCCGGTCGCCGATGAGACGCTCGAGGAGATCGTCGACGAGGTCTTCCTGCCGTTGGTCACGCCTGACCCCGGATAGCCGCCCGCATCCGACGGCGCCTGGTCGGCCGCATCGCGCGGTCCAGTAATCTGGGCCACATGCCTGAAGCCGTGATTGTCGCCCATGCCCGCTCCCCGATCGGCCGCGCCGGGAAGGGGTCCCTGAAAGACATCCGACCCGACGAGCTCTCCCGCCAGATGATCGCCGCCGCTCTGGCGAAGGTTCCCGAACTCGACCCGACCGACATCGAGGACATCCACTGGGGGATCGGCCAGCCCGCCGGACAGGGCGGCTACAACATCGGCCGGGTGCTCGCCGTCGAACTCGGCTACGACCACATCCCCGGTGTCACGGTGAACCGCTACTGCTCGTCGTCGTTGCAGACCACCCGGATGGCGTTGCACGCCATCCGCTCCGGCGAAGGTGACGTCTTCATCTCCGGCGGCGTCGAAAGCGTCTCGAGCTTCGGGATCTCCGGTGGTGCCGACGGCGCCCCGAACTCCAAGAACCCCATCTTCGACGACGCGATCGCCCGCACCGAGAAGACCTCTCAGGGCGGCGCCCCGGCGTGGCACGATCCGCGCGAGGACGGCATCCTGCCCGACGTCTACATCGCGATGGGCCAAACCGCCGAGAACGTCGCGAGCTCCACCGGTATCTCCCGCGAAGACCAGGATCGTTGGGGAGTGCGCAGCCAGAACCTCGCGGAAGAGGCCATCAAGGCCGGCTTCTTCGAGCGCGAGATCGATCCGGTCACCCTGCCTGACGGCACCGTGGTCAGCACCGACGACGGTCCGCGCGCCGGCACCACCTATGAGAAGGTCAGCCAGCTCAAGCCGGTGTTCCGACCCGACGGCACCATCACCGCCGGCAACGCCTGCCCGCTCAATGACGGCGCGGCGGCCCTGGTGATCATGAGCGACACCAAGGCCAAGGCGCTCGGGCTCACCCCATTGGCCCGCGTGGTCGCCACCGCCGCAACCGGACTGTCACCGGAGATCATGGGACTCGGCCCGATCGAGGCGATCCGCAAGGTACTGAAGGTGTCGGGGATGTCGTTGTCCGACATCGACCTGGTCGAGATCAACGAGGCCTTCGCGGTGCAGGTGCTCGGCTCGGCCGACGCCCTCGGCATCGACCACGACAAGCTCAACGTCTCCGGCGGTGCGATCGCCCTCGGCCACCCCTTCGGCATGACCGGTGCCCGCATCACCACCACCCTGCTGAACAACCTGCAGACCCACGACAAGACCTTCGGCATCGAGTCGATGTGCGTCGGTGGCGGTCAGGGCATGGCGATGGTGCTCGAGCGCCTCAGCTGAGCTGATCAGATCAAAAAGAACCCCGCTCGTTCGGCGAAGGAGCGGGGTTCTTTTTTGATGCCTAGGACTAGTCCGACTGGAAGTAGCTCAGCAGTCGCAGGATCTCGACGTAGAGCCAGACCAGGGTGACCGTCAGGCCCAGGGCCACACCCCAGGCGGCGCGGTCGGGGGCGCCTGCTCGGATGAGACGGTCAGCGGCATCGAAGTCGACGAGGAAGCTGAACGCGGCCAGCGCGATGCAGACCAGCGAGAAGATGATCGCGATCGGGCCACCGTCACGGAGGATGCCGGCACCGCCGGTGAACAAGCTCATGATCAGGTTGCCGACCATCAGCACGATGACGCCGATGAGCCCGGCGAACAGCATCCGGGTGAACCGCGGGGTCACGCGGATCGCACCGACCTTGTAGACCAGCAACATGCCGAAGAACACACCGAAGGTACCCAATACGGCCTGCCCGATCAGTGCACCGGCACTGGTGCCGCTGACCATCCAGTTGGCGAAGACGTAGGAGATCGATCCGACGAACAAGCCCTCGAACACCGCATACCCCAGCACGATCGCCGGATTGTCCTGCTTGCGACCGAACGAGGCGATCAGTACCAGGACGAGCCCGACGATGGCACCGATGCCGAACAGCGGCATCGCCAGCGCTTCGTTCGCCGAGACCAGGAAGTAGGCCGCGATCGCCGAGATGGTGAGCACGCCCAGGGTGATGGCGGTCTTGGTGACGACGTCATCGATGGTGAGCTGCCGGGTCGTGGTGGTGGGCTGCTGGGTGTACGGCGGCACCTGCTGGCCGTACTGGTTGTACATGGCTGCCTGACCGACACCGGCCGCACCGGTGCCGAAGCCCGCATAGCCGCCGGCACTCTGATTGTCGCGGACCACGCCGCGCATCACCGGATTGCTGCTATCTCGCACCTGGCGCTCCCTATCTGAACGTAAGTGGGTATCTCGTCTGGACAACGGGCGATCACCCGTCAGAGTTCCGACTTTACCTTCTCTTGACCATTCGCGTCAGAACCCGGGTCCGACAAATCGGTCAGCGGGTGCTCAGCTCGGACAGCAGCCCGCGGACCTCGTCGGGCTCTAGGGCTGCGGTCACACCCATCACGGCCCGGCCCAGACACATCGACCGCAGCATCGTCTCGGCACGTTCGAGGTCGTCACCCCAGTTCAGGCTGGGTTTGGAGATCATCAGCGAGGCGATACCGTGGGCGGCCGACCACCATTCGAGGACGATGTCGGCAACCTCCCCCGCCTCGAACATCCCGGCTTCGGCGAGTTCGGTCACGGTCCGCGAGAACCGCACGACCGCCGACGTGGCGAGCACCTCGTCGACCCTTGTCGGGGTGTCGGCGGTGACGCGGGAGAACGCCTGCCGGTACAGCACCGGGGTCGACAGCGCGAACCGGATATAGGCCATCCCGAGGCTCAGTGCCCGCTCCAGCGGGTCCGCGACACCGTGCTCGGCGCCGGCCAGTTTCTCGTCGAGTTGCTCGAAGTAGTGGGCGCACACGGCGTCGAGGAGTGCGTCCTTGTCGGCGAAGTGCAGGTAGATCGACGGCGGCGTCACCCCGACTCGGGTGGCGACGGCACGGATCGACACCGCCGACGCATCTGCCTCGTCGAGGAGCAGGTCGGTGGCGGCGTCGATGATCTCGTCGGCGAGCAGTTCACCCGATCCGCGGGGGGATCTGGTCCGCCGCCTCTGGATGGTCACGTGTCTCCTGACGGTCTTGTGTGGGCTGGAGGTCTGGTGTGGGTTGGTGGTCGGTGGGGTCCGGTGCTGGTGCCGGTGAGCATTCGTCGGCGAGCCGGGGATCGGGCGGTCCCGCCTCGGTGAGTCCGATGCGGCCGTGCAGCGCCCGCAACGGACGCGGCGCCCACCAGTTGGCGCGCCCGGCGATTCGCATGAACGCCGGTACCAGCAACATGCGAATGACGGTGGCATCCATCAGTACCGCCAGCGTGAGCCCTACGCCGAACATACGCATGAACGACACCTCCGACGCAGCGATTCCCGCGAACACGATGCTCATCAGCAGGGCCGCGGCGGTGACGACGCGACCGGTGCGCGCCAGGCCGACGGCGACGGCGTGATCGTTGGCCGCCCGTGTGCGGTCCGAGGCCAGCCACTCCTCACGGATTCGGCCGAGCAGGAACACCTCGTAGTCCATCGACAGCCCGAAGGCGATGCAGAACATCAGCACCGGCATGGTGGCCACCAGGAACCCCGTTGCGGTGGTTCCCAGTCCGCCGAGGTGGCCCTCCTGGAAGAACCACACCATCGCCCCGAACGTTGCCGACAGTGACAACACATTGAGGACCAGCGCCTTCAGTGGCAGGACGACGCTGCCGGTGAACAGGAACAGCAGGACGAACGTGGCGATGGCGATCACGCCGAGCACCCACGGCAGATGCGCATAGATGGAGTCGACGGTGTCGGTGTTGCTGGCTTGCAGCCCCGCGAATTGCGAGGTCATGCCCTCCGGGACGGGCGCTGCACGCAGGGCGGCGAGTTCGTCGGCGCCGGCGTCGGTCAGTGGTTCGGCGCTGCCGCTGACCGACAGCAGCGCGGTGGTGGTGCCGTCGGCCGCCGTGTGGAGGTCACCGGGCTGCGGTGGTGCCACCTGCCTGCCGTCGACAAAGGTGCCCGCAGCACCCGACACCGAACTGATCCCGTCGACACGCGACAGGGTTTGCGCGTACTCGATGCGGGTCGGGTCGGTGCCACCGGTGACGACGGCGGTCAGGGCGCCCGAGAGATTCTCGGCGAAGTCGGCGCGCATCTCCTGCGAGACCTGGTGCACGGTGGCGGTCTTCGGCAGGACGCGGTCGTCGGGGAAGCCGAAGGTGATCGACGCGAACGGCGCACCGAGGACCAGCAGCACCAGGATCGCGCCGGCACCCACCGGAACAGCGTGCCGCAGAACGCCACTGACGAACCGATACCACCGGCCCTGCTCGATCGGAACCGGTGCGGGCTCGCCCCGCCCGACCAGACGGCGCAGGGGTCGGCGGGCGTCGAGTGCGTCGATACGCGGGCCGAGCAGCATGAGCATGGCCGGGGTCAGCACCAGTGCGGCGAGTACGGCGACGACGACCACCCCGAGTCCCGCGTAGGCGAACGACCGTAAGAAGTACATCGGGAAGATCGCCAACGCGCACAACGACAGTGCCACCGTGACCCCGGAGAAGGTGACCGTCCGGCCCGCGGTCTGCATCATCACTGCGATCGCCGACCGCGTGTCCCGGCCGGCGGCGAGCTCTTCGCGATATCGGGTCACCAGCAGCAGGGTGTAGTCGATCGCCAGCGCCAAACCCATTGCGGTGGTGAGATTCAGCGCGAAGATCGACACGTCAGTCATCGACCCGATGACGCGCAGCATCGCGAAGGTCGCAACAATCGCGACGACGCCGACGAGGATCGGCAGCAGCGCCGCCACCACTCCCCCGAACACGACGATGAGCACGAGGAAGCTGATGGGGATCGCGATGGCCTCGGCGACCGCGAGGTCGCGGGTGGTCTGCGCGTTGACGTCGTGGAAGACCATCGCCTGCCCACCGGCCCGGATGGTGATGCCCTCACGCATGCCGCTGTAGCGCTGGGCGAGTTCCTCGGCGTAGCGCGGCGCATCGTTCTCACCGCCGGCCAGAGTCGTGACGATCAGCGCCGACGACTTGTCCTTGCTCAGCAGCGCCGCAGCGAGGTCGGGATTGGTCCAGACCGACAGGATCGGTTGCTGCACGTGGCCGCTCGAGCCCAATTCGGAGATGATCTGTTGGCCGGTCATCTTCGCGGTCGGGTCGGTTGCCATGTCGACTCCCGGCGAGCCGTCGAGCTTGAGAACGAACTGCGGACCACCCCGATCGAAGGTCTTGTCGATGACCGAGGCCGCCTTCGCCGACTCGGAGTTCGGGTCCTCGTAGCCGCCGGCGAGCAGATGACCCGCCGCGGACGCGCCGTACAGCCCACACCCGACGAGCAGCACGAAGGCCACGGCGAGAACGGTTTTGGGAAATCCGGTCACGAACCGGGTCAAACGATCCAGCATGTCCACTCCAGCCGTGGAAGGTGAGTTACCCCCGTTAAGTTATCGGTAGTAAGTCAACGGGTCAAGGCCGCATCCACCACGTGACGACGACCTTTCGTCAGCAACCGCCGCATAGGTGCGATCCGCCGACGACGATCCGAGGCGGCCGTGGCATGCTGTGGGCGCGCCCCTATAGCCCAATTGGCAGAGGCAGCGGACTTAAAATCCGCGTGTTCCGGGTTCGAATCCCGGTGGGGGCACCCACTATCCGCAGGTAGATGGCGGTTTCTCCGACGCTCTCAATGCCATGCATGTCAAGCGCTAGTACCGAGCATGTCCACACGAGGGCTTTCACGGCCATTCCAACAGTGCAAACCGTTGGAAGGAATACCCCTGTGAACCACGCTCGAATCATCGTCAGCGCGCTACTCATCTTCGCGTGCTTGTACCCGCTCCCGATCGCCGTAATGGCTCTGTGCGTCCGCATGGGGTGGCACGCATGAACAACGACCCCGAAGTCATCGCCGCCACGCAAACCCTGCTCGACCAAGCCGCAGACCGCGCCTGGAACCGAATGATCGACGCCCAAGGCACACCCCTGCACAGCATGTGCCGAGATATCGCCTTCGCTGCGAAAGACCGCGCCGACACCTACCGCCACACACACCGGGCCCCGATCAACCCCGCCATCGAAGCTCTCAACACTGCCGCATGGCAAGCCCACGACATCGAACCCAACAAACCGCAAGCCGGACACCTCCGAGCGTGGTTGGAGCAGTTCGAAGACGACACCAACAGCCTCGCCCCCGATCTGAAAGTCATCGCGTGCGCGGTATTGCGGGCACTGTCGATGCTCACGGGTGTGTCCACTGTCGATGTACTCGACTCGCTGCCTGCTGTCGCCGCATGGATCGGTGGTCAGTCGTGACCGCAGTCATCGGACCCGATCAGTTCACCAACGGCTACCGGGCAGCGACAGAAACGTTGGCGCAGCTACCCGGCCCACTATTGGGAATCATCACCAACAAACTTCTCGCGGTCACACCCGACCCCGACGACGATCCCGACTATGACGCCGGATACCGCCAAGCCCTCCGCGACGCAGCAGGAGACATCCAGTGACCACCCCGCACATCGATCCACCAGAAGACGACGACTGAACCGCCTACACGTGGGTACGCGCCGCGATCGGTGACCACCTCACCGTCGACCTGATCAGCGGACACAACTTGCTCACCGACAAGACCGACGCGCCCGTCATCGTGATTGGTGATCGCCGCGACACCGTGGAAGTCAACAACCGTCGCGAACTCGGCGGACTGATCGCTGCTCTCAACGATGCTCGTGCCGTGTGGGGCGCCCTCAACCCGTAACCCTCACCTCTGTGGCTTTTGTTGCGTCACAGGCCGAATGAGAGCCCCCTATGGGTGGCCCTGATGGTCGTTGCGTTGGTTCGACTCCACCGAGGGCGCTGCGCACACCGACCGATTCGACCGAGTGAGCCCGTCGTTCTTGTACCGCTCGACGTAAACCAGCGGGCAGCACGTAGCCCAGTCCTCCACCGCGCTTGGGGGCCACCACTCTCGATGTCGCGAACCGGCGGGATCGGCTTTCCGGTGGACGAATGCCACCACGGTGGTCAAGGTGGGGGAATCATCCGCACCAGCAGAGGAGACCCGATGTCCACCGCCATCATGCCGAAATCACACGCCGCGGAATTGATCGTCGCCGAACGCATTCGACGCGGCCTGACCTGGGCCGACATCGCCGAGCACATCGACGCACCCTTGGTGTGGACGGTCGCCGCACTGCTGGGCCAACATCCGGTTCCCGCCGACAAGGCGATCACGGTGTCCGCCTTCTTGGGACTCGACGACAGGTTCGTGGAAAGTCTCGTGCGCCAACCGACCCGCACCGCCGACGATGCCGCCGCATCGGACCCGACGATCTACCGTTTCCACGAGGCGCTGACCGTGTACGGTCCGGCGCTCGCGGAACTGATCCACGAAGAGTTCGGCGACGGCATCATGAGCGCCATCAACTTCAAGGTCGACTTCGCTCGCCGGCCCGATCCCGACGGCGACCGCGTCGTGGTCACCTTCGACGGGAAGTTTCTCGACTATCGCTGGTAGCCGTACTCCGGAGACCACTTGTCGCCGGTGCCCGCCTTCTGGATCACCGCCACCCCAGAATCGCCTACACCCTGAGGTGGCGTCAGCACCGCTACGGCTCAGGGGCCACGCCGGCGGATCGCGAAGCGACCACCAATCCCGTTCCGTCGCAGAATCGGAACCCCCGTCTGCACCGCGTACCCCACCACCGCGATCAGGGCCAGAGCACACAGGAACATCGGTGGCGGATGAGCCAGCTCCCACGCGAAGACGACAGCGAACAGCGGTGCTCGTTGCGAAAAACCCAGGAACGCCGCGGCGGCGAGCAAAGAGACCGCGGCGGGATTGATGTCCCAGCCGGTCCAATGCTCGGCCAGGATCGCGACGGCCGCACCGAATGCGGCGCCGGTGGCCAGTGCCGGGGTGATCAGGCCGCCGACCGCACCGGCACGCAGATGAATGGCGGCGAGGACGGGTTTGAGCAGCGCCACGGCCACCACCGTGAGCAGAGGTCCACCGCCGCCGAGTGATTCGGTGATGATGGACTTGCCGTTGCCGGGTAGTTCGGGAAACCACAGCGCGCTGATGCCGGTCAGCGCACCGGCACCGGTCAGCGCAGGGATCAACCACCATCCCGAGACCGGTTGTCGCTGAACATGACTCATCAGCCGCGAGAACGCCGCACCCAGGACCATGCTCGCCGCTACGGCGCCCGGTGCCACCACCGCGACCGCCGCAGTGAGATTGGCGCCGGGCCAGACGAATGTCGGTCGATCGCCGACAACCGGCCACGCCGCGACGACGGCCACTACAGACGTCAACGTCGCGGTGAGCACCTCGCGAGGGCGCCACGAACGCAGCAGGAGCTGGACGGTGAACAATGCACCGGCCAACGGCACGTTGTACACCGCGCCGAGCCCGGCGCCGGCCGCCGACGCCAACAACACCCGGATGTCCGATTCCGACAACGGGATTCGACGGAGTGCGAGGTCTGCGGCGACGGCTGCGAACTCACGGGCAGCTCCCTCTCGCCCCAGCGATGCCCCGGTCCCTACCAGCAGGATCTGCAGCGACGAGTCGGCCGCGCGAGGGGCCGTCGCCACCGGCTCACCGCGCTCGATCGCGACGGTCAGTGGGATCAGTTGCCGACGACGTCGCAACCACCACCAGCCGGCACCGGTGAGTGCTCCCCCGACCACGGGTCCGGCCACGCGACGCCAGGCCGTCGCTGCGCTGATGCCGTCGAGCAGTGTGCCCGACCAGTATCCGAACGTCACATGCTGAATCGCCTTGAGCACCACGGCGGTGGCGCCACCGGCGAGACCGGCCAGCACACCCGCGGCGATCACGCCGAGCACGAACCAGCCGAACCTACGCATCACGCTGTCCATGATGCGGCAGTGTCACCCGGCGAGCCGGGGTCTCGGTCGGCGTCCACTCGCCAAGGGGTGCCGGCGAGGCACTCGCCAAGGGGTGCCGGCGAGGCACTCGCCAAGGGGTGCCGGCGAGGCACTCGCCAAGGGGTGCCGGCGAGGCACTCGCCAAGGGGTGCACTGACCCGCTGACCTGATGGCCAGTCGCGGAATAGGATTGTCGACCAATCATTGTGACCCCGGACACAACGCGCCTACGTTGACGATCGGCATCGCCGATGAATGCCATTCTCTCCGCGAAGGACACCCCCATGACCGACGTTGCACTTGCCCCACCCGATGTGATCACCACCGCCGATACCGCACCGCCGGCGCCCGTGGGCAATCCGGCGACCATCGGCGTCCCGACCTTCATCGTCGGATCGGTGGCACTCGGGATGGTGCTGATCGGATTCGTCCCGGCGACCGCGGTAGGCGCGTCGATCCCGATCATCTTGGCCGCCACCGGAATCGGACAACTCGTCGCCGCCGTGTGGGCATTGTCGCTCGCGCAGAACGCGGTGGCCGCGGTGTTCGGCATCTTTTCCGGATTCTGGCTCAGCTACGCAGCGCTCGTACTCGGCCTGACTCATAACTGGTACGGCGTCGGAGCCGACAACGCCGTGGCCACGCAGGAGGTGTTCCTCACCTCGTGGGTGGTGGTGATCGTGATGCTGACCTTGGCCACCTTGCGCCTTCCGTTCGCGTTCACCCTGCTCTTCGTGCTCATCGACGTCGCACTGATTCTCGTCCTGCTGGCCACCGCGCAGGGCAGTAGCACCATTCAGACGGCCGCAGGTTGGGTGGTGTTCGCCTTCGCCGCGGTCGGCACCTATCTGTTCTTCGACGCGATGTCGAGTTCCACCGGCGGCTCGGCGCTGCCACTGGGACGTCCACTGCTGTCGTGACCCGTGCTGTCGAGACCACTGCTGTCGTCGTCTCCTGTGCACACGACCTCCGGCGTCGACGTCAGCGTCGGCGCCGTGGGGGCACCGCGCAGCAGTGAGGCGACGGCCGCACAGATCGACAATCCGATGGAGGCGACGAAGACGATGACGAGTCCGTCGTGGAACGGTCCCGACAACAGATTCGGGAAGAACTCGTGACCGGTGAGGGTCTGCTGCTGCGCAGTGCTGAGGTGGTCGAGCACCCCGGTGCCGGCAAGAAGGTGCTCGATGGGATTGACGCCCAGCAGCGCCGAGAACAACGAGGCCACCGGTGGCAGATGGGCGACCTCGCCGGCGATCCCGGCGGGTACACCCTGCTGCTGCAGTCCCGCCGACATGGTCTCGGGCAGGTGCGCCGCCAATCCAACGATCATCAGTGAGAAGAAGACTCCGATCGACAACGCCGTGCCGGAATTCTGGAAGGTGGCCCGCATTCCGGACGCCACCCCGCGATAGCGGGCGGGAACACTTCCCATGATCGAGGAGGTGTTGGGTGCGGCGAACATGCCGGTACCGATGCCGTTGAGCGCGATCAACAGCGCAAACGCCCAGTACGGGAACACGATCGGCAGGAACAACAGGCCGACGAAGCTCGATCCGAAGAGCACCATGCCGACGGTGGCGAAGCCGCGCGCACCGAACCTGTCCGACAGTGCACCAGTCAGCGGGCCGGCGACGAAGAACCCGCAAGTCAAGGGCAGCAGGAAGATTCCCGCCCACAGCGGGGTATCGGCGAAATCGTAGCCGTGCAGCGGCAACCATATGCCCTGTAGCCAGATGATCAACACGAACTGGAGTCCGCCCTGCGCCAGCGACGCGCACAGCGCCGCCAGGTTTCCGGCGGTGAAGGCACGAATCCGGAAGAGTGTCAGTTCGATCATCGGTTCGGCCACCCGACTCTCGATGAGGCCGAAAGCGATCAGCGACACCACGCCCGCGACCAGCAGCGCGACCACGACCGGGTTCTCCCAGCCCATGGTGTGATCGCCGTAGGGCTGCAGCCCTATGGTGATGGCGATGAGGATCGCCGAGAGGCCACAGGCGAACGTCCCGTTGCCCCACCAATCGATCCGCCCCGGATGGCGTTCGCCGTTATCGCGGAGTTTCCGGTAGGCCCATACCGTGAAGAAGACGCCGACCGGGACATTCACCCAGAACACCGCCCGCCAATCCCATGCGGCCAGCAGACCGCCGAGGACCAGTCCGCTCAACTGTCCGGCGAGCGCGGCAACCTGATTGAGCCCCAACGCGAATCCCCGGCGATCCGGCGCGAACGCGTCGGTGAGGATGGCAGCCGAATTGCAGGTGAGCATCGATCCGCCGAGCGCCTGCAGCAACCGCCACGCGATCAGCCAGATCGCCGCGCCGGATGCGTGAAAAGGGTCGAACGACAACAGGATCGACGCGACGGTGAAGACCGCGAATCCCGCGTTGTAGATCCGTACGCGACCGAACATGTCTCCGAGCCGGCCCAGCGTGGTGACGGCCACCGCCTGCACCAGTCGGTAACCCATGATCATCCAGAGCAGGAAACCGATGTTCTGTGACGCCAACGGGTCCAGCCCGATACCGCGGAAGATCGCGGGCAACGAGATGATCACGATCGACCCGTCGAGCGCCGACATGAACACCGCGGCAGTCGTGTTCGACAATGCCACCCACCGGTAGCCGGGGTCGTCGGTGACCGTCTCTGCGTCCGTCGGCGCGCTCACAGGGCCTCGGCCACCCGGTCGAGCAGCGGCAAAGCTGCGGCGACGACCCGGATCTCGTCGGCGTCGAGGACCGAGGTCATCGCGGTCGCGATGGCCTGGGTGCGATGGTTGCGCCGATCACCGAGTACCGCACGGCCTTTGGCGGTCAATCGCAGCACCGCACGCCGACCGTCGGCGGGGTCGGGAGCCTTGGCGACCAGTCCCCCGGAGAGCAATGACGAGATCGTGACCCCCATCGACTGCGGCGTGATCTGTTCGCGGCGGGCGAGTTCGGCTGCGGTGCTCTCGCCGTCGCGGTCCAGGCGTGCCAGCACCGTCGTCTCCGGGACACTCGGATCGTCGGGGTTGCGATGGGCCCGGAGCCGTCGCAACAGCACGCCGAGCGTGAGCCGCAGTCCTGCCGCGACGTCGAGGATGTCGTCATCGGTCATGATCGACAGCCTAGGCTTATCAGTTTTGGTTGATCAAATGGCTCGTATTGCGCGAACGGCGTATTTCCGACAGCGCCCGATCCCGGGGCGTCGAAACCTCAGTGCACCTGCTCCAGGAGCCGCAGCCATACCTCGCTGACCGTCGGATACGACGGCACCGCATGCCAGAGCTGTTGCAGCCGAACCCTTCCCACGACGGCCACGGTTGCCGAATGCAGCAGTTCGGCGACCTCGGGGCCGACGAAGGTGACCCCGACGATCAGATCGCGGGACCGGTCGATCACGAGTTGTGCGTGACCGCGGTAGTTGTCGCGTTCGAGGGCCGATCCGGCGACCGCGATGTCGAGGGCCGAGATCTGCACATCGATGCCCGCGTCGCGCGCGGCGCGTTCGGTGAGCCCGACGCTGCCGACCTGCGGGCGGGTGAAGACCACCTGGGGCACGGCCCCGTGATCGGCCGAGGCGCGGTAACGGGGGTCGACGAGATCGGCGCCCTCGGCGCGGGCGGCGATCACCTCGCCGGCGACCCTGGCCTGGTACTTGCCCATGTGTGTCAAGGGCGCACGCGAATTCACGTCGCCGACCGCATAGAGCCATGAGTGCTCGCCGACGGTGAGATGATCATCGACGTCGAGTGGTCGGTGCGGATCGATGCCGAGGACCTCGAGACCGAGGTCGGTGGTCGCGGGTGTGCGACCGGCGGCGACGATGATCTCGTCGACCTCGATCTCGTCGGTCACCGCGCCGTCGCGATCGGCGATGTGCACCCGGACCGGTCCACCGTGGCGCCGACCGTATCCGGTGTCGCGGGCGTCGTCCCTACCCACCTCGGCGATCGTGGCGCGCAGTCGCACATCGACGCCACGCTCGAACAGTGCGTCGGCAACCCGTTGTCCGGCAAAGGGTTCCGCATTCGCCAGGAGGCGATCCCCGCGGACCACCAGCGTGACCGCGGAGCCGAGATCGGTAAGCCAGGTCGCTGCCTCGCACGCCACCACGCCGCCGCCGAGGATCAACACCCGGCGCGGTACGTCGAGCATGTTGGTGGCGTCGCGGGAAGTCCAGGGCAGCGCGGCGGCCAGGCCCGGGATCGGCGGGATGGTGGCGGTACTGCCGGTCGCCAGGACCACCGCCTGGCGTGCGTGCAGCCGCCGGGTGCCCTCGGCGCCGCTCACCTCGACCTCCCGCTCCCCGACCAGCTGCGCGCGTGCACGGATGACGTCGATGCCGGCCGATCGCGCCCACTGCACCTGGGAGGCGTCGTCGCGGTGGGAGGTGAAGTCGTCACGCCAGGCGAGCAGCGCGCCGCGGTCCGGGCTCATCGACGCCAGCGACGGACGAGCACCGGGAAGACCGGCCACCCCGTCCAGGGCGGCACCCGCCCCGAGCAATGCCTTACTCGGCATACATGCCCAGTACGAGCACTCCCCGCCGACGAGTTCGCGGTCGATGATCGCGGCGGTGCGTCCGCTTCCGCGGATCGCGTAATCGGCCGCATTTTCCCCGGCCGGTCCGCCGCCGATCACCAGGACGTCGTAAGTCGCTGTTGTGGACATCCCTCCACGGTAGGCGCGCCGCGATGCGGGATTCGACAACTCCGGCAATCCCGGCGACACTCCTCCGCGAGCACCTCGAGGCGCTAGGGTGCTGAGGGATTCGCGGGCATCACAGCGGATTCACCCGCCGTTGGTGTGGGTCGGATACCGTCCGCGGGTCATGGCGGGGCACAGCCTGCCCCGTGGGACTCGACGAGGAGATGTGGGTTCATCGATGTTTGCAGGACTGGGTCGGCGTGAATTCCTGAGGCGTGTCGCCGCAACCGGTGGGGGCGCGTTGCTCACCTCGTGGGCCGCACCGATCATCGACAAGGCCTACGCATCGGCCGATCCCGGCGGCACCGGATCACTCGCCGACATCGAGCACATCGTGCTGTTCATGCAGGAGAACCGCTCGTTCGACCACTACTTCGGAACCTATTCCGGCGTACGGGGTTTCGGTGAGGCATCCACCAAGTGGAAGCAGTACGGATGGGCGCCGGGCAAGGGCCCGACGCCCAGCGGCTACACCATGCCGTTCCGGCTGGACACCACCGCGGGGCCCAACCTCGACGGCGAGTGCATCAACGACCCCGACCATTCGTGGGCCGGCCTGCACCAGGCCTTCAACGGCGGCCGCAACGACGGCTGGCTCCCCATGTCGATCAAGTCCGTCGGTCCCGATAACGCCCCGGCACTGATGGGCTACTACGAGCGTGAGGACATCCCGGTCCACCGCTCACTGGCCGAGGCATTCACCCTGTGCGACGGCTACCACTGCTCGGTCCTCGGACCCACCGACCCCAATCGCCTGTACTGGATGAGCGCGACCCTCGATCCGGAGGGACGCCACGGCGGCCCACTCCTCGAAACCCCCACGCTCATCCCCAAATTCGTCTACTCGTGGCGCACCATGCCGGAGAACCTCCAAGAGGCCGGGGTGAGCTGGAAGATCTACAACAACAAGGACTTCGGCCCGGTCTCATCGGTGATCCTCGACGGCATGATGGGCTGCTTCAAGCAGGCCCAGGACCCGAATTCCCAACTCGCCAAGCGCGGTATCGCCCCCACCTACCCCAACGACTTCGCCGCCGACGTCAAGGCCAACCGCCTGCCGAAGGTGTCCTGGGTGATCCCCCCGGCCATGGAGTGCGAGCATCCGGCATTGCCGGCCGCGCTCGGCGCCGTCGGTATCGTGCAACTCCTCGACATCCTCACCTCCAATCCGGCGGTGTGGGAGAAGACCGCATTGATCATCAGTTACGACGAGAACGGCGGCTTCTTCGATCACGTCACCCCGCCGACCGCGCCTGCAGGCACCCCCGGCGAATACGTCAGCGTTGCCGACCTCAACCGGTTCCCGGCCGCCAAGGGCGTCCGCGGCCCGATCGGCCTCGGCTATCGCGTGCCCTGCTTCGTGATCTCGCCCTACAGCCGTGGCGGACTCGTGGCCTCGGAGACCTTCGACCACACCTCGCAGCTGCGGCTGATCGAGAAACGGTTCGGCGTCGACGTGCCGAACCTGACGGCGTGGCGCCGCGCGACCGTCGGCGACATGACCTCGGCCTTCGACTTCGACAGTCGGCCGAACTCCGCACGACCACACTTCGGCGACCCCAACCCCGACGCGCAGAACGCCCTGCTGCAGTGCGGTCCCAACATCGCGGCGGGTACCGCAGGACACGGCCGGCCCTACCCGGTGCCGCCCAATTCGATGCCGCGTCAGCAGCCGGGAACCCGACGCGCGCCGACCGGGTGACCGGCGCCGCGAGATGGCCGTGATGTACTCGGATCATGATCGGTACGCGTGATCCGGGCCGCTTTCCGCAGGTGCTCGGGATGAGCAACGGCGCCGTTGCCGGCCTCACCATCGGCATCTCGATCTATGCCGCGGCGATCCTCATCGCCGTCGGCCTCGGCATCAGCGCCGCACGTCAGGGCCGTCGCCGCACGGCCATCGCGTGCGCGGTCGTCGTCGGTGTCCTCACCGTCGCCGGGGTGATCGTCGCCGTCGCGAGCAGCGTCGCCTGAGACGCGTGGGACCGGAGGTGACTCGCGCCACGATTCGCCCATTCTCGCCGTAACCGTGTAGCGTTGCTCAACGAATGACCCGCCCAGCGCGGAGTCAGACGTCGTAGAACGACTGTTTTCGGCGGTCCCACCCGGGCCCACTGGCCTGCCGGTCGGAGAGAACCGCCTCGATCACTCCACTTCATACGGCGAACGAATGCGCGGACCCGCGCGTTCGCCATCCATCTCGCGATGTGGGTGATCCCTGCGCCGTGAGACTGCCCGAAAGGCACCACACGTATGACGACATTCGCATCCCTCGGTGTACCCACCGCACTCGTCGAGGTACTCGCCGCCGACGGCAAGACCGAGGCATTTCCCATCCAGGCCGACACCCTGACCGACACCCTCGACGGTGCCGACGTCCTCGGCCGTGGCCGCACCGGCTCCGGCAAGACGTTGGCCTTCTCCATCCCGCTGGTCGCCGGACTGGCCGAGATGGAGGTCACCCGCACCCCGGGCGCACCGACCGGACTGGTTCTTGCCCCCACCCGTGAGCTGGCCACCCAGATCGCCACGGCCATCGAGCCCCTCGCCGCGGCGCTGAGCCTGCGCGTCACCACCATCTTCGGCGGCGTCAGCCAGAAGCGTCAGGAAGACGCGATGCGCCGCGGCGCCGACATCGTCGTCGCCTGCCCCGGTCGCCTGGAAGACCTTGTGCAGCAACGCATCGTGCGTTTGGACAACGTCGAGATCACCGTGCTCGACGAGGCCGATCACATGGCCGATCTCGGCTTCCTGCCCGCCGTCACCCGCATCCTCGCGGCCACCCCCGCCGACGGACAGCGGATGCTGTTCTCGGCCACCCTCGACAACGGCGTCGACAAACTCGTCAAGCGATTCCTGAACCAGCCGGTGATGCACTCGGTCGACGATTCCTCCTCGCCCGTCGAGCAGATGACCCACCACGTCTTCGAGGTGTCAGGCGCCGGCGAGAAGACCGCATTGATCAACACTCTCGCTTCCGGCACCGGCCGACGAATCCTGTTCACCCGGACCAAGCACCAGGCCAAGAAGCTCGCCAAGAAGCTGACCGCCGACGGCATCCCCGCGGTGGATCTGCACGGCAACCTGTCGCAGGCCCAGCGCGACCGCAGTCTCGCGGCCTTCGGCAACGGCTCGGTCCGCGTGCTCGTCGCCACCGACGTCGCCGCGCGCGGTGTGCACGTCGACGGCATCGAGCTGGTCGTGCACGTCGATCCGCCGGCCGAGCACAAGGCCTACCTGCACCGCTCGGGTCGCACCGCGCGTGCGGGCAACGCCGGTGACGTCGTCACCGTGTGCCTGCCCGAGCAGCGCCGGGACCTGCGGTCGCTGCTGCACAAGGCGAAGATCCAGGTGACCCCGCAGCGTGTGGACGCCGGCTCCGAGGCCGTCGTCACCCTCGTCGGCGAGCGGGCCGCACATGTCACACCCGCTCCCGAGCAGCCCGCGGCTCAGCGTCCGGCTCGCGGTCCGCGCCGGTCCGGCGGCCAGTCCGGCGGACGCGGCCGCGGCGGTGCCCGCGCCGGCGGTCGCGACGGTGGCGGTCACAGCGGCGGCCGGGCGCGCACCGAGCAGTCCGGTGGACAGAGTTCACGGTCGCGCTCGGGCAGCGGTCACCGGTCGGCGACCGGCCACCCGGAGTCGAGCACCTCTCGCACCGGAACCGCCGCACGGTCGGGCGGGACCCGAGGCCACGACGGTCAGAGCAGCTCGCGGCGTGGCAACGGCCGCAACGGCAACGGCCAGGTCGGACGTCGACACACCTCGTCGTCGGCTCGCTGACACCTCTCGCGTGACCCGCATCACCCGCGGGTCGCGGTGAGACGAGCACCTCAAAATTGCACGGGTCTGCAACATTGCAGGCCCGTGCAATTTCCGTACGGTAGGAGTCATGCGATCCTCCGGCCTACGTGAGTCCAAGAAGGCGGCCACCCGTCTCGCTCTCGCCGAAGCCGTCCTGACCCTGGCCACCCGCGATGGCATCGACGCGGTGACCATCGACGCCGTCGCCGCCGAGGTCGGGGTGTCGGTGCGCACCTTCCACAATTACTTCACCAGCAAAGAGGACGCCCTCACCGCCTTCGTCGGTGTTCTCGTCGACCGTATCGACAACGGCGTCCGCGCCCGCCCGGAGGGCGAATCACTCTGGGATTCCCTGCGATTCGCGATGACCGAAATCGCCACCGCCTCCGACACCGACCCGGAGGCGCTGGTCACGCTGCTGCGCCTGTTCGATACCGAACCCGCCCTGGCCGCGCACTCCCGCACCATCGATCTCGGCGACTCGATCGACATCCAGTTGTCGGAGATGATGGCCGCCCGCGGTGCCGATCCGCAGACCCTGCACCCCCATCTCGCGTTCACCACCGCACTGTGTGCGGCACGGACTGCACTCGAATTCTGGTCGGCACATCGCGAGACGCGCGACCACTCTGCCCGCGAGATGCTCGACGCCGCTTTCGATCAACTGGGAGCCGGTATGAGACAACAGCTTCCGATCACATCCCCGAGCTTGTCCAACAACTGAGGAGTTTTGTTCCGTGGCAACATTCCTGTCCCGGGTGGGCCGCTGGGCCTACACCAACCGGTTCAAGACCATCGCAGTGTGGATATTGGTGCTGATCGCACTCGGTGTCGGCGCCGCGTTCCTGTCCAAACCCACCACCGAGAGCTTCTCGATCCCGGGCATCCCGTCCGAGCGGGCGCAGAACCTCATGGTCGAACGCTTCCCGGACAAGCCGAAATTCGGTGACGACGTCAGCGTGACCTACGTGGTGGCCACGCCCAAGGGTGCATCGCTGTCCGACCCGCGTTACGCCGACGCGGTGCAGCGCATGCTCGACGAGCTCAAGACCGTCGAGAAGGTGAAGAACCCCGACAAGCTCATCAATCCGCTGCAGGTCTACGGCACCCAGGCCAACCCCGGGCCTATCCGTCAGCAGCTGATCGCCTTCCAGGAGAAGACATTCGGCGCCACCCCCGAGGCCGCTGCGGCCACCGTGCAGGCAGGAGCGCCGGTCAACGCCGACGCCACCGCCGTGCAGTTCGGGGCGGGGTTCGATGTCTCGGCCGCCGCGGATGTCACCTCGTCGATGCACGACGCGATGGACAAGGTCGCCCAGACCGGCCGCGACGCCGGCCTGACCGTCGAGATGAAGGGCACCGCCACAAGCGGATTCAAGCTCAGTGAAACCTCGGAGATCATCGGTATCGGGATCGGCGCGATCATCCTGATCCTGACCTTCGCCTCCCTGGTCGCCTGGGGTATGCCGATTCTGACCGCGATCATCGGTGTCGCCGTGGGCATGCTCGGTGTATCCATCGCCACCGGCTTCTTCGACCTGAGCCAGGAAACCCCGGTGCTCGCGACGATGATCGGCCTGGCCGTCGGGATCGACTACGCCTTGTTCATCGTCTCGCGCTACCGACACGAGATACACAGGTCGGCGAGCCGCGCCGAGGCCGCCGGACGCGCAGTGGGCACCGCGGGCTCGGCAGTGGTGTTCGCCGGGTCGACGGTGGTGATCGCGCTCGCCGCGCTCGCCGTGGTCAACATCCCGTTCCTGACCGCGATGGGCATCGCCGCCGCGGGCACAGTCATCGTGGCCGTCCTGGTGGCGTTGACGTTGCTGCCCGCGATCCTGGGGCTGTTCGGCAGCAAGGCCTTTGCCGGCCGCCTACGCTTCCTCAACGCCCCCGACGTCACCGGCGATGAGTCGGTGCGCGTGCACAACGGGCAGCGCTACGTGCGGCGGGTGGTGGATCATCCGCGCGTGATCACCGGTGTCATCGTCGTGCTGCTGATCCTGCTGGCCTTACCGCTGGTGGGACTCAAACTGGCGTTGCCCAACGACGGCACCTCGGACCCCTCGACCACCCAGCGACAGGCCTACGACCTCGTCGCCGACGAGTACGGACCCGGCTACAACGGACCGCTCGTCCTCGTGGTCGACGGACGCGGCGTCAACGGCGAGCCCGAACGCGTGCAGGCCTTCGATCGCCTCGTCGGTCAGGTCCGCGCCACCGACGGTGTGGCACACGCATGGATCGCCGCCGACGGCATCAACAAGGCCGGCGACACCGTCGAGATCTCCGTGATCCCCTCCAGCGCCGCCGATTCGGACCAGACACACGATCTGGTGACCCACCTGCGCGACATGGAGTCCGGCGTCGAGAAACGCACCGGCCTGACCTACGGGGTGACCGGGCAGACGGCGATCGAACTCGACGTCTCCGACCGGTTGTCGAGTTCACTGATCCCCTACGTGCTGATCGTGGTCGGTCTGGCCTTCCTGATCCTGATCGTGGTGTTCCGCTCGATCCTGGTGCCGCTGGTCGCCGCACTCGGGTTCCTGCTGTCGGTCGCGGCCACCTTCGGTGTCACCGTCGCACTGTTCACCGACGGCTGGGGCAGCATCGTCAGCAACCCGCAGCCGCTGGTGAGCTTCTTGCCGATCATGTTGGTGGGCATCGTGTTCGGCTTGGCGATGGACTATCAGGTGTTCCTGGTGACGCGCATGCGGGAGGCCTACGTACACGGCGCCGACGCGAAGCCGGCGGTCGTCATCGGGTACCGGCACAGTGCGCGCGTGGTGGCCGCGGCCGCCGCCATCATGATCTCGGTGTTCGCCGCGTTCATGTTGCAGGACATGCAATTCATCAAGGTGATGGGCTTCGCACTCGCCATCGCCGTCGTCTTCGACGCGTTCATCATCCGCATGACGCTGATGCCCGCCGTGCTCACCCTGCTCGGCGACAAGGCGTGGTGGCTGCCACGCTGGCTCGACCGCATCCTGCCCAACATCGACATCGAGGGCGAGCAACTCGGTGCCGGCACGGCACCCGATGACGAGCCCGAACGCGAACCCGTTAGCACCTCACGCTGAGTCCTGCGCCGAGGGCAACCCGTCGAGCACCGCGGCGTCGGCGCCACGCGAGATCAACTCTGCTCGCGTGGCGTCGAGCCATTGCCGGGCCCATGCCTTGTCGACCGATCCGAGTGCGTCGTACTGTTCCTGCCATGCCGCACGCCGGAAGCCCGGTGTACCCGGCTCGTGGAGCCGGTGGGCCCGCATCTCGGCGATCTGCTCGGCGACCATCCGCACGAACTCCTCACGATCGGTGGCCACCCGGTCGGAAATGACCTGCCCCCGTTCCCGGCTCATCAGATGCCAGGAACCGTCCGGCGCCTGCCAGCACGACGGGAAGCCGTCGTCGCGCACGAATCCGAGTTCCGGCACATCACCCGGCCGGGTGTCCATCCGGCGCGCGAGGTCCTCGATACGCGTGCGCGTCTCGTCGTCGAGCAGGTTAGGCGGTCGGGTCACGCTACTGCGGTCCCGGAAAGGTCTGTTGCAGGTAGCCCGCGCATCGCAGCCAGAAGACGTTCACCGTCGCTCCGCACTCCTCGTCCTTCGGTGTGACCACCAGCAGGTCGGCCACCACCTCGTATTGCAGGCCGAGGCTGGGCTGCTCGAATACCGGGGCGATCTTGCCGCTGTAGACCTTCATGGGCTTGAGCACCGTGTAGTCGTGGTAGTTGCACGACTCGGGGTAGTCACCAACCAGGTTCACCGGGGGCAGGCCACGCCTGGCGTACGGGGTCCCCTCGGGCGCCAAGAAGTTGCCGTACTCGCTGCCATAGCGGTCGATTCGCGTTCCGGGCGACAGGGTGATCTCACTCTTGATCGGATTGCCGTTGCCGTCGAGCACGTAGCCCTGCTTGTCGGGCCAGTTCCAGGTGTTCTTTCCGTCATTCCACCACTTCTTCAGGAAAGATGTGGCGTTGAGCTTTCCGAATCGGTGGTAACCGACCAATTGCGGACCCACCGGAGCCTTGTTCGACAGAGTTTCGGGCCCGAGTCGCTTGTCTCCGTTGAACAGTTCTTTCGAGCAGCCGTGTGTGATTCCCGGAATATCCCAGCCGGACGACCCGAGATCGACCGAACCCGGTGCAGCCGAGGCAATCCCGCCGCCCGAGAGAATGATCGAGACAGAAACGCACAGAATCAACAGAACTCTGCGACGAACCATGGCCGCGCCTTTCAACAAAGGTGCTCGTCACCATGGCGAGCTGCACAGATCTTAACCGCGCCTCACCATTTGTACAGCCCGATCTCAGGGAAGCGCAGCCTAATCGACCGCCATCTCCCCCAATTCCGACCATTCATCCTGATCGACGGTGGTGTTGATGATCTTCGGAGTCTCGGCGAGATAGGCCGGCAGCTCGGCGGTGGCCTTCGCGAAGTGATCACTGTTGACGTGGGCTCCGGCGGCGTCGTCGTCGAAGGCCTCGATGAGTACGTAGGCGTTCGGGTCGTCGATGCTGCGCGACCACTCGAACCAGCGATTGCCCGGTTCGGAGCGCGTGGCCTCGGTGAATTCCTTGCTCAGCGACGGCCAGGAGTCGGCGTATTCGGGCTTGATCTTCCAGGTGGCGACGATGTGGATCATGAGGATCAGCCTAGGACGCCAACCGGTCGTTCGGTGCGTCGATCCGTCTCGTTCTGAGACAGTTCACCTGCGCTTACCGACCGCTAGCTCGGGCGTTGTCGGGGAGGGATAGTGTGGGGTGGAACACACATGGGCATAGGCCCCGAGACGGAGGACACATGCGCGAGATCACCAAGTTCTACATCGATGGCCAGTGGGTCGAGCCGACCGAACTGAACCTCATCGACGTGATCAACCCGGCCACCGAGAAGTCGGCGGGTCAGGTCGCACTCGGCACCGCCGCCGACGTCGATGCCGCCGTCGCCGCGGCGAAGCGGGCCTTCACCACCTGGGGCGTCACCTCCGTCGAGGAGCGCACCGCCGTACTCAACGCCATCGTCGCCGAGTATCAGAAGCGCATGGACGACCTGGCCGCTGCGGTCACCGAGGAGATGGGCGCTCCGGCCGGACTGTCGAAGGCCGCTCAGGTACCGATCGGGCTTGGTCACCTCATGACCGCAGCGGCGACTCTGCCCACCTATTCGTTCGGTGAGGACCGCGGCAGCCACCGCATCGTCAAGGAGCCGGTTGGCGTGTGCGGGTTCATCACCCCGTGGAACTGGCCGCTCAACCAAGTGATGTGCAAGCTGGCCCCGGCCCTGGCCACCGGCTGCACCGTCGTGCTCAAGCCGTCGGAGATCGCGCCGTTCAGCGCGGCCATCGTGGCCGAGATCATGGATGCCGCAGGTGTGCCCGCCGGTGTGTTCAATCTCGTCAACGGTGACGGGCCGGGTGTCGGCGTCGCGTTGTCGTCGCATCCCGACGTCGACATGATCTCCTTCACCGGCTCCACCCGGGCGGGCATCGAGGTCGCGAAGAACGCGGCCCCGTCGGTCAAGCGCGTGGCACAGGAACTCGGCGGCAAGAGCCCCAACATCATCCTCGACGACGAGGACTTCGCGAAGAACGTCGCCGGCGGCATCGCGACGATGATGCTCAACTCGGGACAGTCGTGTAACGCGCCGAGCCGCATGCTCGTTCCCAACTCGCGGCTCGACGAGGTCGCCGAGATCGCCAAGGCCACCGGTGCCGATCTGACCGTCGGCGATCCCAACAGCAGCGTCCGGCTGGGCCCGGTGGTCTCCGAGGCCCAGTTCGACAAGATCCAGGGTCTCATCGAGCGCGCAATCGACGAGGGCGCCAATGCCGTCATCGGTGGGGCGGGTCGACCGGACGGTCTGGAGACGGGCTTCTATGTCAAGCCGACCGTGTTCACCAACGTCACCAACGACATGGAGATCGCCCGCACCGAGGTCTTCGGGCCGGTGCTGGTGGTGATCGGCTACGACTCGATCGACGAAGCCGTCAAGATCGCCAACGACACCGAGTACGGTCTCGCCGGCTACGTGTCCGGCAAGGACCTCGACGAGGTGCGCCGCATCGGCGGGGCGATCCGAGCCGGATCGATCTCGCTCAACGGCGCGCAGGTCGACCCGGCCGCCCCGTTCGGCGGCTACAAGAAGAGCGGCAACGGCCGCGAGTGGGGCGGCGACTACGGCTTCGAGGACTTCCTCGAGGTCAAGTCGCTGCTGGGCTACAGCGCCTGACCCACCGGCCGCAGCGTCGTATGGCGGCGCCTCGGCCACCGCCGACGGCGCTCCTCACCTCGCCGACAGCGTTTTCTCGGGCGCTGTCGGCGCTGTCAAGGGCGCTGTCGGCGGGATCCGGGGCGCTGTCGGCGTTGTCTCGGGCGCTGTCGGCGGGATCCGGGGCGCTGTCGGCGAACAACTGCGGCACGCGGTGACCCATCCGTACCGCGGCGGGCGGCGAACAACGGGTGACCGACCCCATCCCAGGAGGCCCCCATGACCGTCGCCGCATCGCTGGCACGAGTGATCGAAGACCGGATCGGCGGCGACCTGCCGGTGCATCTGACCGCGTGGGACGGCAGCACCGCCGGCCCGCACGACGCGCCCCACGTCGTCCTCTACAGCCGGGATGCGTTGCGGCGCATGCTGTGGCATCCGGGCGAACTCGGTGCGGCGCAGGCCTATGTGACCGGTGAACTCGACGTCTCCGGCGACCTCGATGAGGCGCTGTCCCACGTGTGGGCGGCGGTCACCGAGCGCGGTCTGGGACCGATCCGTCCGACACCCCGTCTGCTGTTCGACCTCGCCCGACTCGCCGTCGAATATCGGCTCCTCGGCCCGCCGATGGCCCCACCGGCCACCCAGGCGCGGGTGCGCGGGCGACTGCATTCGCGAGCCCGGGACCGGGCCGCGATCAGCCACCACTACGACTTGTCGAACGACTTCTACGCGCTGCTCCTCGACGAGCACATGGCATATTCGAGCGCGTTGTGGACCTCCGACGATCCCGGCTACTCGCTGGCCGATGCACAAGCCGACAAGCTGGATCGGGTGTGCCGCAACGTCGGGCTGGACCAGCTGGGGCCGGGAGCCCGCCTCCTCGACATCGGATGCGGGTGGGGTTCGCTGTCGCTGTATGCAGCCCTGCACTACGGCGCTCGCGTCGTCGGCGTGACGATCGCCGCCGAGCAGAAACAGTTCATCGACGCCCGGATCGCCGAACGCGGCCTCGGCGACCTGGTGGAGATCCGCGTCCAGGACTACCGCGAGATCCCTGACACCGGCTTCGATGCCGTCGCCTCCATCGAGATGGGCGAACATGTGGGGCAACGCAACTACCCCACGTACGCGAAGGTGTTGCACGACAAGGTGGTTCCCGGCGGCGGCGTGTGCATCCAGCAGATGTCGCGGCGCGCCGGACACCATCCCGGCGGCGGTCCGTTCATCGAGTCCTTCATCGCCCCCGACATGTACATGCGTCCGGTCTCGCAGACGGTCGGCATGCTCGCCGACGCCGGGCTGCACGTCACCGACATCCGGCACATGGGCCAGGACTACGTGCGCACCGTCGACGCGTGGTACGAGACGTTCGAGAAGAACCAGGCCGCCGTCATCGACCTCGTCGGCGAAGAGATGGCGCGGGTGTGGCGGCTCTACCTCGTCGGCGGGCGCATGGCCTTCCGCGACGGCCGCATGGACGTCGAGCAGATCACGATGCGCCGACCCGCTGCGCCAGCCAGCGCGTGAGAGTGCCGATCACCTCGTCCTTTTCGGGCTCGTTGAAGATCTCGTGACGCAACCCGTCCCAGATGATCAACGTCTTGTCGGTTGACGACGCCAACTCGTCGACGAGCCGGCTGCCGTCGGGGTTGGTGAGCGTGTCCTCGCTGCCGTGCATCACCAGCACCGGCATCCGCAGCGAGGGCAGCCGCGCGGGAAACGACTGCATGGTCGAGACCATCTCGGCTCCGAGACGGGCGGGAATCTTGCCGCGGTGCACCAGCGGGTCGGACTCGTAGTCGGCGACCACCGCCGGATCGCGGCTGATGCTGCCCGAGTCCAGGGCCAGGGTCGGCAAGGTGGGAGCGATCTTGCCCACCAGCTTGGACACCGCGATCAACGGACCGGGTAGATCGTCGCCCGGCATGATCGCCGCCCCGGACAACACCAGTCCGGCAAGGGCTTCGGGGTGATCGAGCGCGTAGTCCAAGGCGATGCACCCGCCCATGCTGTGGCCGATCAAGAAGGTCGGCACGCCGTCGATCCCCATCTCGGAGATCACCCGGGCGAGGTCGTCGGTGTACTGGCTGAACCGGGTGATGCGCATCCGCGCCCCACCGGATCGCCCGTGACCGAGGTGATCGGGAACGGCGACGAGATACCCGGCCCCGGTGAGTGCATCGACGACGTGTCGGTAGCGCCGGCCGTGCTCACCCATCCCGTGTGCGATGACGACCACGGCACGCGGCTCGCCGACATCCGGCCGGTACAGGTCGTAGACGATCGTCTCGCCGTGCGCCCCGCGGAACTGCCGTTCTTCGGCTGCCGACATGGTCACCCCAGCCCGATCCGCGACATCACACTGCGTCCGGCCGATTCGATCGCGCCGAGCGGCTTCAGCGCCGTCTCACCCACCGCGACAAGCACTTCCACCCTGCCGACGACCTTCTCCAGACGGGCGACGACGTCGGCCATCCGATCCACGGTCGCATCGACCATGTTCAGGGTCGTACTCAGCTGGCCCAGGGTGGAGTTGAGCGATTCGATCGTGCCGTCCAGGTCGGACAGCGTGCGGTCGAAGCCGTCGAGCGCCGAGCCCAGGTCGGTCAGGATCGTGTCGACCTGCTCGACGGTCACATCCGCATTGAGTGCGGCCTGCGCCAGCTTCCGGATTCGCTGACGCTCAGCGGGACGCGCCCCCACCCCGTGCACACCTTTGTCTGCCATGGGTGTCATTATCGCTGTTCGCGCGAGGTACAGGGGGCAAATGCGGGCACCCGCAGCTCAGATGTGCACTGCCGCGAGTCGCTGGGCGCGTTCTGCCAACTCTCGTCGGAGCGCAGTCGGCTCGATCACCGACAGCTTGACGTCGAACGACAGCCACCACAGGATCCGTGTCGCGCGCGCCCCGTCGCCGAAGCGCAGCGTCACGCGCACCCCGCCAGCTGTTTCGGTCGCGTCGGAGTCGGGTTCCACGGACAGGACGGATACCGGTCCACGCGTCAGGGCCTCCACCGATTCCGGTGAGCACGCGACCGTCGCGTCGAGCGGAGTGAAACCGGAGCGGAACGCATCCCGACGGCGTTCCCACACCTGCTCGAGATCGACGGAGTCCGCACGGTCGGCGGGCTCGTCGAGAAGGCGCACGTCCGACATCCTCGAGATCCGGTACATACGTTCGTCCCCTTGGGAATTCGCGACCAGATACCAGGTGTCCCCGGCGACGATCAGCCCGATCGGATCGAGAACGCGTTCGGCGGGCTCGGCTCCGGGCCGCTGATAGACCACGGCAATCCGCAGGCCTTCGACGACGGCCTGTTGTACCGGCGGTAGCGCATCGAGGTGGTCGGCCGCTTTCACGAATCCGTCGGGACGCACGAGGATTCGACGGGCCGCGTCGGCCGCCTGGCCGCGGTGCGCATCCGGCAGGGATGCCTCGAGTTTGCGTTTGGCGCGCGCCGCCGCCGGCGAATCGATTCGCCCTCCGCCGGAGAGCAGGGCAATCGATTCGTGCAGCGTCAGTCCAGAGAGGTCCGTCCGATATCCCGGAACCAACGCGAATCCGCCATGGCCGCCGCGTTCGGAGTAGACCGGCACGCCGGACAACGACAGCGCCTCGATGTCACGGAGCACGGTGCGTTCGGAGACCTCCAATTCCGTCGCCAGATCGGCAGCGGTCATCCGGCCCCGTGATCGCACCAGCATCAGAACCGACAACAACCGCTCGGCGCGCATGCGAGAAGTCTGTCAGAAAATCACGACAGAAGGTGTCAGCTATTGCCATCGTCCTATCCATGCGAGCCTCTGTGTGCGCGATCCACGACGGTTACCATTGGTGCCACGTCTGAACTGGGACGAGTCGTCAGCGATCCGGAGATCTGCCACGGACAGCCCGTGATCCGGGGGCTGCGCTACCCCGTGTCCATGCTTCTCGATCTCCTGGCGTCTGGGATGAGCCGGGAAAAGATTCTCGCCGACTATCCCGACCTCGAGTCCCAAGATCTGGTCGCCGCCCTTGAGTTCGGCGCGCTCACCGCAGGTGGCCATCCAGTTCCGTTCGACGCAGCGTGAGGTTCTTGGTCGGCGCGCAGTTACCCACACGCCTGGCCGATCTGTTGAACCGAGCCAGGGCACGAGGCGACTCACTCGTCAGAGCTGGGCGATGGCAATCGGACAATCTATCGAGAAATCTGCAGACGCACCGACCTTGAACACCGCACCGTCATCGCCAGGGACCGCAACCTTTGCGACACCCATTTGTTCAGCAGCACAACATGATCAGTACTCACCGGCTCGCCTCGGGATCGTCAATCGCCCCGCCACTGCGGCAGCAGCCCCGCGGCTACACCTACCCTTTACCGCACCGAAGACATTGGCATGCGCATCATCGGCGCTCCTCGGGCTAAGTTGGGTCATCACAGCGACACGGGGGTCGACGGCAGAGGTAAGAGGTAGTCGCCCATCACAAGAATTCGACTCAACCCCGAATCCGTTTTCGCACAATATCATCGACAAACGAGTCGTCCACACCGAGCCGAGGACCCGAACCGACGATTGCGGGCCCGACAGGGGCACGCACGGCAGGCAGCGACCTATCTGCAATCTCAGCCACGGCGAAGCGGGCATACCGTGCCGCAGTTGCAGCAAGCGAGATGTCGATGGTGCACGCACGTCCGATGGCGATTGCCCGCGCGATCGCGGCGGCTGTCTCGATTCCGGTCAAGGGATCGGCGATCGCGTCGCCGCAGAACACTGGCTGTTCGCGAGTCCCGGCCACCAGTCCCCCCGCGACTGCTGCGTCGTCGCCGAAACCCACCCACTCCGCCGGCGGACCGTGCACGCCGTGTGCGGTGAGCCGGACCCATACTTGTCCGGGCCGCGGAGAGACACTCTTGGCGTCCAGTCCACGACGCCGCAGCGCAGCCGGACGAGATCCCTCGACGACGACGTCGGCGACCGACAGCAGTTGGCGTAGCTTGTCGCCATCGCGATCGAAGTCGACCACCTTCGACAGTTTGCCGCTGTTCATCCAGTCGAAGAAGTGATGATCACCGACACGGGTTCCGTCAGGTCGGCTACGGGTTTCGACTTTCACTACAGTCGCCCCCGCCACCGACAACAATCGTGTGGCCAGTGGACCAGCCCACATCGACGCGAGATCTACCACCAACAATGGGTCGTAACCGGCCTCCGCTGTCGCCTCCGAACGGTGCACGACGAGAGGCTCGTTCGCGGCGGCCTCCCCCAGCACTGCGCTGGGGATTCCGAGTAACCGCGCTCGTTCCACCCAGTACGACGCCGACGCCGATCGCGCGGCGCGTTCGACCGCCTCCCACATGGCTGCTGGCTGGTCGGCGTTCTCATCACTCAACAGCAAGGCGGGTACCGCGGCGATGTCGTCGGGACGGGCCAGCGTCAGCGCAAACCACTCATCGAATGCCTGGATGAGGTGTGTGCCTCCTCCGGCGGATATCTGTCCTCGGCGTTTCCACCCGAGAAGCCCTGCGCGCCCGGACAGCAAGACGTCGGCGCGATCAAAGCCACGACAATCGATCTCGACGCGCCAACCATCGCGCGTGGAGTTGACCGATCGCATGAGCTTCCAGAACTCGTCGAGTCGGCGTTGCGCTTCGGCGAGCACCATTGCGCAGGAGAAGTCCGGTGGGCCTTCGGGCAGTCCGGTCAGATAGGCAAGACCTGAACGCGCCCACTGCTCCGCGGCAGCGAGGTCTCCGTCCCTGTGGTTCATTGCGGAATAGCATACGAAACATGCCCAGCACCGAGTTGTTGATCGTCAACGCAGATGTCGGAGTAGGGCCGTTGCAGCAGATCGCGGTGGGAAAGGGCCGCTCCGGTGCGTCGGTGGTCACCGGCATCAGTAGCGAACTCGACACCGCACCGGGGGTCGTCATCGACGCAGACGGATGTGCCGTAATCACCGGGATTGTCGACCACCACGTCCATCTGTTCGCGATGGCGGCGGCGATGTCGTCGGTGACCTGTGGCCCGCCCACCGTGCACGATCGGACGTCGCTGCACGATGCACTCGCACACGCCGAACCCGACGACGGCGGCTGGATTCGCGGTGTTGGTTACGTCGAGACCGTCGCCGGAGACCTGACTCGAGAAGCCCTTGATGCAATGACCGGGTTTCGACCCACCCGAGTGCAGCATCGCAGCGGAGCCCTGTGGATGCTCAACACCGCAGCCATCGACGCAACCGGACTCGCGCAGTCGGATCATCCCGGTATCGAGCGGTCGGCCAGGGGGGAACCGACCGGCCGATTGTGGCGCGCCGACAGCTGGCTTCGTAGCCGACTGCCCCCCACGGGGCCGCCTGACCTCGCGGCCGTCGGACGAGTCCTCGCCGACCACGGCATCACCGAAATCACCGATGCAACGCCAGATCTCGACGACGACGCAATCGGCCTGATCAAGGACGCAGTCTCAGACGGCACTGTCCCGCAACGTGTTCTGCTATTGGGCGCACCGCTCACCGATCGGCCTGCTGGAAGCACAGCTCGAATCTCGTTCGGACCGTACAAAATCGTCCTTGCCGATTCGGCGCTCGTGCATCCCGACGCTTTGGCATCGCGTATCAAGGCCGCACACGCCGTCGGTCGTTCCGTCGCGATTCACTCCGTCAGCTATGCGGCGCTGGCGATTGCGTTGGCGGCGTGGGGAGACGTCGGCGTTCGTGCAGGTGATCGGATCGAGCACGCCGGCATGGTATCTCCAGACGCCATCGCCGAAATATCTTCTGCCGGTCTGATTGTGGTCACCCAACCCGGCTTTCTCCCCCATCGCGGCGACGATTTCCTCGACGTGTCCGACGACGGCGACCACAACGATCTCTATCGCTGTGGATCACTGATCGCCGCCGGCGTGCCCGTAGCCCTCAGCAGCGACGCACCATACGGCCCGATCGACCCATGGAACAACATCGCGGCCGCGGTCCACCGGCGCACCGCGACCGGGCGCACCGTCGGGGCGTCAGACGATCGGATCAGTGCCCTCGACGCGTTGGCGCTCTACCAGAAACCCGCACGCAATCCAGGTGGTCACGCCCAACGCATCGCGATCGGGCAGCGCGCCGACCTAGTGGTCCTCGACCGCCCGATGCGAGATGTGTTGGCCGACCCCTCACGCACCGCGGCGGTCGCCACCATCATTGACGGACGTAGGGTGTGACCGGACGGATCTCGTCGACGAGACCCCACTGCAGAGCTGTGGCGGCATCGATTATGTCGCCGCTGACGGCCATGTGGAAAGTCCGCCATCGACCTATACGTCGGGGAATGCTGACGGTACCGCCAGCCCCGGGGATCAACCCCATCGACACCTCCGGGAGCCGAAAGTATGCGCCGGGATCGGCTGTGATCCGGCAAGCGAATGCCGGGATCTCGATTCCCGCACCCACACACGCGCCATGTAAGAAGGCGTCGCTTCGATCCGCAACCTGCGCCAGCCGCACAGCTGCGCCAGCCGCGGTACGAACGAAATGGGCGGTTACCGGATCCGGAGTGGTACCGAACTCGGCGAGATCGCCACCGGCACAGAAAACCGGACCACTGGCGCGTATCTCCACCGATCTGATCGAGTCATCGATGATCGCGATGTCCAGCGCAGCGCAGAGAGAATCACGCAGCGCCGCCCCGTA
Source organism: Gordonia polyisoprenivorans (assembly GCF_017654315.1). Taxonomy (NCBI): domain Bacteria; kingdom Bacillati; phylum Actinomycetota; class Actinomycetes; order Mycobacteriales; family Gordoniaceae; genus Gordonia; species Gordonia polyisoprenivorans. The sequence goes on along the minus strand of NZ_CP072203.1, from coordinate 2,471,565 downwards.
GGCGTTACGACGCTCGGGTCGGTTCAACACGATGACCAGAGTGTCGTTGTCGCGCTCGACCACGACACCATCGTCGACCTCACCGGGCAGATCGCGGTCACCACGCCCGCCCAGCCACATGCTGAACTCGACGCCTCCGAGAAGAGTTGAGTACGCCCACGATTCAACATCGAGACCCGCACGCACCGACATCGAATCACTGGCCCGCAACACCGACGCCAAGATCGCCGACGCCTGCGGGTTGTCCTCGATGTGACTGCACAGCGCCTCAGCAGCAGCATGGACGTCCGGGACTGCTATGGCGCACCGCCTGACGGCATGGGCGCCCGATCGAATATAGACCAGGTCGCAGTAGTTCTGCATCGCGGCCCAATCACCGTCGCCTACCGAGCCGTCAAGGACACCGATCCGAATCGTCTTGTCGAGAGAATCACGATGATCGAAGTGACCCTGCGGCCCTGCGAGATCCACGACTTGAGTGGCGGGAACCGGGAACACGCTGGGAGCCTATCGTGAGAGCGAACCGACGACAACGCCTTCCTCGACGCCGGTAGCTCTCTTCGGTGCCACACCGATTATTGGACGAAAGCAGCGAGATACTGCCCCGCGGAGTGGTGGACTGCGGATCGGCGTGGACTCACGCGTTGTGATCAACGAGTTACGGTGAGTGCTAGTCGTTTTGGTGGGTTTGGTCCAGTGGCGGCGTGTTGTTTGGCGGCGATCACCTTCCTGAGTTCGAGCATGGAAACATCGGACAGGTAGCGGCGGGTGACCTGCCATTCGTCGTGGGCCTCGATCACGACCGCGGTCGCCAGCCGCAGGAACGCCGCTGGGTTGGGGAAGATATCCACAACATCAGCGCGGCGTTCGATCTCCTTGCTGCTCCGTTCGATGGGATTGTTCGACCAGATCTTCTGCCAGTGAGCGTTGGGGAACGCGGTGAACGCGAGCACGTCGGGTTTGGCTTCGGACATCATTGCCGCCACTTTGGGGAACGACATTTCCAGGGTGTCGGCGACCTGATCCCACCGCTCGGCGGGCTCGGTGTGAGTGACGATGGTCTTGACCGCCGCGGTGACCACCGGTGCCTGTTTCGCTGACACCGCCCCGTGCAGGTTCCGCATGAAGTGTACCCGGCATCGTTGCCAGGTCGCGTTGGTGAACTGTTGTGCTGCAGCGGCTTTAAACCCAGCGTAGGCATCGGAGATCGCCAGATGCACCCCGGACAGACCCCACGCTTTGAGGGAGGCGACAAATTCGCGCCAGAACTCGAAGGACTCCGAGTCGCCGACTGCGGTACCCAACACTTCACGCGTGCCGTCGATCGACACTCCCGTCGCTACGACCAACGCTCGTGAGAGCACGTGCACACCGACGCGAACCTTGCAGAAAGTGGCATCGGCGAACACGTAGGGGAACTCGGTGTGGGTGAGCAAGCGCTCGCGGAACGCGGCGATTTCCTGGTCCAGGCCGGCGCAGCTACGGGAGACCTCGGACTTGGAGATCCCGGTCGAGACGCCAAGGGCGTTGACGAGGTCATCAACGCTGCGGGTGGACACGCCGTGGACGTAGGCCTCCATCGCCCCTGCGTGCAGTGCTCTGTCGATGCGTCCGCGTCGTTTTAGCAGGCTCGGGAAGAACGATCCGGACCGCAGCTTGGCGATCTTGACTTCGACATCACCCGAGGTCGTCGACACGTTCTTGGTGCGATGGCCGTTTCGGTGAGTCGAGCGTTCCACGGAACGCTCATAGCGGCCGGCACCGCTTTTCTCGCTGGCTTCAGCCTCAACCAGGGCTTGTGGACCAGCTCGGATCAACCCGGCGAATACCGCCCCGGAATCAGCGGCCGTAAGTGCGTCGAGTTGGGCGAGCAAGGCAGAGTGGTCGTGGGTCATCGCGTACGTGTTCCTTCTGTGAGTCACCTTGGTCGGTAACTCACCGACCACTACGCGATGGCCCACCCACAGCCCCAACGACACGCCGCACCAGACCGAACCTGGCTCAGCTGACGTCACCCCCGAAACCCCACCACCCCAAGGGACTTACCCTTCACGAACCGCATCGCGTTGCGGATCAGGTGCACCACACACGTTTGCACCACCTCCAGCGGCCAGGTTGCCTCGATCGCCTCGGGGAACCCGCTCGGCCCGCTAAAGCACACGATCACCACGTCCTTGACGCCACAGTTGGCCAGATTCGCACACACGCCGGCCCAGAAAACTCAGACACGCTCCGACCGGAACTGCGCGACGACGTTGCGCCGCACCAGTTTGCCTGTCTCGGTCCGCGGCAACTCGTGCCAGAAGACGATCTGGTCAGGAGTCTTGCTCGACCGAAGGGTGCCACGAACAAACTCGCGCAACTCGTCGGACGTTGCGCTCGCCCCTTCGTGGAGAACGACCACGGCGACGACGCACTGGCCCCACTCCTCGTCGGGGATCCCGATCACCGCCACGTCCGAAACCGCCTCATGGCGGTAGAAGACGCTCTCGATCTCAGCCGGCGCAATGTTCTCGGCGCCCCGGATGATGGTGTCGTCAGTACGCCCGCCTACGAACAGGTAGCCGTCCTCGTCGAGGAAGCCCTCGTCTCGCGTGTCGAAGAATCCGCGCTCGTCGACCATGCGGCCGATGCCGGCGTACTCCGCGGAGACCTGCTCCCCGGAAATCCAGATGTGACCCCGTTCGCCGGCCCTTACCGCCCAGCCCTCGTCGTTGCGGATCTCGATCTCGACCCCAGGCACCGCGCGACCCACCGAGCCGAGCCGGACCCGCACGAAAGGGTCCGGCGACTCATACGCGGCCCGGTGGTCGTCGGGTGACAGCAGGGCGACCGTCGAACTCGTCTCGGTGAGCCCATACGCATTCACGAAGTTGACCTCGGGCCAGGTCTCCATCGCGCGACGGATGACCGGAGCAGGCATCGGCGCACCACCGTAGGCGAGGTTTCGCAGCGAGGGAGCGGACTTGTCACCGTCGAAGTCCACGATCCGAGCGAGCATCGTCGGCACCACCAGCGCGCTGGTGATCTCCTCCGAGCGCACGGTCCCGAGCCACTCGGACGGCTCGAAGCGGTCGAGCACGATGGTGCGGCGCCCGGCGAAGAGGTTCGAGATGACGTTGGCGACCGCGGCGATGTGGTAAGGCGGCACGCTGACCAGCGCTGCCTCCTCCTCGTCGGCGCTGGCGAACTCGACGGTGCCGAGGACGTACGAGGTCAGGTTGGTGTGCCGCAGCAGCACGCCCTTCGGCGCGGACGTCGTACCTGAGGTGTAGATGATCGCCGCCGGCGCATCACTCTCGACGAGACTCGCCTCAAGCTCGGCGCCGACGGTCGTCTCCGCGACCCACTGTTCGGTGGTCCGGGCACGCTCCCCACCGCGAGCGAGAAGGCCGGTCGCGGTGGGATCCACGATCATCAACGCGCCGGGGTGCTTGTCGAGGAGATCGACCAGCTGCTCCTCGCCGAGCCGGAAGTTCAGCGGCACCAGCGGCACACCGGCATATGCTGCGGCGAACATGGCGACCGGGAAGGCCGGTCCGTTGACCGCGACGTAGACGATCGCCTCGGCCTCGGTCGCGGCCACCAGCTCCGCACCGCGCAGCGCCGCCTGGCGCAGGTCGCCCGCGGTCAAACCATCGGTGCGGCGGCCGACGACCACCCGGTCGCCGAAGCCGTCCGCGGCCATTTCGAGCAACATTGTCAGGTTCATGCGGGGCAACTCCTTCTTCGTAGAGCACACTCGGCGGACGTGTCCGCCCAAAGATGCTAACCCTCGATAGGGACTTTTATCTATATCAGTTACCTAATTGGCGGGCGCGCGCCGGCATCCTGGAACTCCCCTGCGCCAAGTACGTGATGGTCGACATCTCCTGTTCCGCCAGTTCCTGATCGCACCCGTACGACCGACCTCACATGGCTGGTAGGGGCACCGTTGCGTCCGGCATAGTAGGTTGACTAGGCCGAGTATTCTTACGATGTATAAGCCGAGGAGGACCGATGGCGACGAGTCCGCTCACCGAGGACGCGATCGTTGACGCGGCGCTGGCGATCGTGCGTCGCGACGGCGTCGGCGCTCTGTCGATGCGTGCGCTGTCACGAGAGCTCGGAGTCTCGGCGATGGCGGCCTACTACTACGTCGCAAACAAGCAGGAACTGCTCGACCTCGTCGCAGCTCAAGCATTGGCGAAGATTCTCACCACCGACTTGGGCAATGAGACTTGGCCGGTCCGCCTGCGCACGCTGATCGACCGGATCGACGCCACCCTGCGACAGCACCGTGGCGTCGGCGAGGTGCTTCTGGACCGAATGCATAGCACCCAGCGCGACGTGATGCGAACCATCATGGAGTTGCTCTCCGAGGCCGGCTTCGACGACACCGATGTGGTGCGCGCCTACGCCCTGATCCACACCTACTTGTTCGGTCGCTACCGCGTGACTCTGCAAGGCGACACTCGACGCGACGACGTCGCCGACCCCACCGACATCGTCTCTCGCGCAAGCTCCGTCAGCGCAGAACTGCACGGCGCGGACTTCTACGACTTCGGGGTGGAGACCCTGATCCGCGGGCTGCAGACCCGCGTACCCGCACCGCAACCCGTTCTGGAAAGGACACAGGCATGAGTGAACCGACAAGACAACTCCCCCCGGAGGAGGAGGAGCCGATAGGCAACCCCAGCTTCGAGCTCTGGGTCCGTGATGGTGAGCCCGTCGTGAGCGGTTCGTACTTCCTTCATCCGCCGCTGCGCGCCGTGCAGGCGGAGTGGGACACCGCAGACGCCCACAAGTTACTCGTCCGCGCTGATGATGGCTCGGCGTGGTACGCCGATGACGTGCCGCGCGAGGGCCGGCTGAGCGTTGTACTCCACCCGGTCGACGGCGATCATCCGGCCCTACAGAAGGCCGAAGCGGTCGCCCACTTCGCGGCGGAATGACCTCACGACAATGGGTGGGCCGATCGTCCGATCAGCCCACCCATGCCAGCGGAGCCACTCAGCGATAACGGATTCGTTGTCTGCGCCGAGCGCTGCGGGGCGCCTCAGCCCGGAGCCGGCGCGCTCATCAACACGCTGCCAGCGGATCGGAAGCATCACGTAGGGCCACTGCCCGCGCTCGCGCTCCAGGAGGCCACGGGCGGTGAAGAGGTCGAATCGGGCGATTGCAGCACAGTGCTGCCGGGTACGTCCCAGTCGACGAAGCGCTGCTGCCGCGTCGCCGATGCGAAGACCGGCTTGAGCTGGCGGTGCAGTTCGTCGTCACCGAAGCCGAACTCGATGTCGTCGCAGAAGTGGTGGTCGACGAGGTCCGGTCGCCCGACGCCCGCGCGGAACCGCTCGAAGAACTTGAGTTCGACCGCGCCGAACAGGACGGAGCATCCATCGCTGCTGGGATGGACGCCGTAGAGCGGCCCCACCGCGCGGTCGTGGGCGATGGCGGAAGGTGCGCGGGTCGTCAGCGTCACGCAGGTCGGGCTCATCTGAGCGGCGCCCCCACATGTGCGACTTGGAACTGCTCGCTCTCCCTCTCCGCGTACGACGGGATGGGCGTAGGCGTCAGCCGCGGCGCCTCCCGAGCCGGGGACGATCTCGTCCAGCTGCACGAGCGTGTCGGCGCTGAGCCGGATGGCGATGGCGAGTGCGCCCAGCGAGTCGTCGAGCGGCCTTCTGCAGAACGCCGCCGAGGAATCCGCCACCCGAGGGGCTCCACGCGATCACGCCGAGGCCATAGTCCAGGCACGCAGGCAAGGAACTCCGAGCTCCACATCCCGGCCGTGAGGTTGTCGATGCTCTGCTCCGAAACCAAGCCGAGGAGTCCACGCCCCGTGGCGGCCTCGTTGCCCTTCGGATGTGCCGTACCGACGGGCGTTCGGCCAGTCGGGTGCGCCAGTCGTACAACTTGGCGGCGATCACGGGACTTGTCACGCCTCAGACCACCCTGCGCGAACCAGTGACCGATGATCTTCTCCGGGCCGCTGGGACCGCCGTACGCGTCGGCGGTGTCGACGAAACTGGTGCCCTGCTCACCACCACCCCTGGACCGACCAGTGCATTTATTCAGATCTTCCTGCATATAGTCGATCTATGACCGGAACAACCAGTTCACAGCGGCGCGGGCGGGCGATCGCAATGGACCAGGGCGAGCGCGATGCCTTCCTCGGCCAGGGGCGCATGTGCCGCGCGGCCCCCCTCGGTGCCGACGGCCGGCCGCACAACTCTCCGCTGTGGTTTGTCTGGGACTGCCAGTCGCTCTGGCTCAACTCGATCGTGAGATCGCAGCGCTGGGTCAACCTGCAGCGAGACCTTCGGGTCAGCGTCGTCATCGACGCCGGCACCGACTTCTCGGAACTGCGCGGCGTCGAGTTGATCGGATCGGTGGAGCAGGTGGGCAACGCGCCGCGGACCGAGAACGCCGACGAGAGCCTCGCAGTTCCGGAGGGACTGTTCGGCGACAAGTAGGCGGCGGCACGTTCTTCATCAACTGTCGGCCACGCGTAGCTGCGCCTCGTGCCTGCGCTCACAGTCAGTTGGGACTTCCACAAGACCGCTCACTGAGCGACGGTCAGGACCCGGCAAAAGCCACAGCGGCGGCGTGGACATCCACGCCGCCGCTGTTTTGTGCATCGCGCTCCGATCAGTTCAGGTCGAGGTTGCCCGGGGGCTCACCGATGTGCGGGAACAGGTCGAGGAACGATCCGATCGTGACTCGGTGACGGACCTTCTGATCGACCCCGTCGAACAACTCGTGCAGCGTCTTCTGAGTGTGCCCGTACGTGCCCTCGAGATGCGGATAGTCGCTGCCCCACATGACGTTCTGATAACCCATCGAGGTGACCGCGTCGACGGCCGTCTCATCATGCTGGAACGAGACGTACACCTGTCGATAGATGTACTCCTTGGGCAGCAGCGACAGCTTCGGGCGGACGAACATGCCGTGCTGGCGGTAGCCCTCGTTCATCCGGTCGCCTATGAAGGGAGCCCACGCGGCACCGCCCTCGGCGATGAGAACCTTGAGGCTCTCGTAGCGGTCAAGCACACCGCCCGCGATCAGCTGGGTGGTGGCGCGCTGGCCGCCGTACGTCGTCTCGACGTAGTTCATCACCGCGCCGCCTGGACCACGGTAATGGACCGTGACGCCGGCATCGGTGCCGATATGGATGGTCAGGATCAGGCCGGTCTCGGCGATCGCCGCCCACATCGGCTCCCAGACCGGGTCGTTGTAGGTGGGCATCCCCTGGGGCGGCACCGTGGGCAGGTAGACCGCGTAGAAGCCGCGCTCCTTCGCGCGATAGACCTCCGCAGCCGCGTCCTTGGCGTCCAGCAGCGGCAGCATTGCGGTAGCGATCAGACGGTCGGGGGCGACATTCTGGATCTCTTCCATTGCCCAGTCGTTGACGGCCTTGGACCCTTCCCGGACCAGCACCGGATCCTTGATCATGTTCGCCCACATACCGAGCGACGGGAACGTGATCTCGCCCCAGACGCCCTCCTGGTCGAGATCCTTGAGACGCTCGTAGGTGTTCGTCGCGCCCGGCGGGCGAGCGCTGAGGGTCTCGATTGTCTGCCCCTTGAACTCACCGTCCTTGATCGGACGCGGGAGAGGCCGCTCGAAGGAATCCCCGTCGATGTAGACGGTTTCCTTGGTGCCGTCCGCACTCTTCTCCGATCTTGGCATCCGCTCCGCGAGATCACGGGGCAGCCGCTCACTGAAGATATCGGCCGGCTCCAGGAAGTGCGAGTCACCAGAGTTTGCCCAGATCTTGCGTTCCATCAACATCTCCATTCGCTTGGCTCTGATAGTCACCTTACAGCGTAAGAACGCTAGGTCAAGGGACACTTGAACAGGTTCCGCTCCAGGACCCGCCCGCCGAGGAGGATCCTCCCGCGATCCCCTCCTATTATCTACCTTAGTCAGCGAGTTGAGATTTGCCATCGAACCACGGGAGGAATGACGAATGGGCAAGCCGGAGGGCCAGGTGGCCTTCTCTCCGGAGCCACGGGGTCGGGGCGGCGGGGCGGGGCACACGCCCTCCGTATGGCCCAGGAGGGCGCCGACGTCGCACTCGACGGCGTGTGCGGCCGGGTCGAGGCACTGGGCAGCCGAGTCGTTTGGACTGCGGTCGCTATCCGCGACCTGTCAGCGCTCGAGGAACTCGTCGGCCGCAGGATCGCCGAACTGGGCCGACGCGAACTGGGCCGACTCGACGTCGTGGTGGCGAGTGCCGGAATCTCGACCTGGGACGGACCTGAGAGATGCCGGCTGATCGTTGGCAGGACATGATCGACATCAACGTCACCGGCACATACACCACGTTGCGAGCGTCGATCCCGGCCATGATCGAGGACGACAACGGCGGGTCCATCATCTGCGCCAGCTCCGTCGCAGAACCAAGGGCCCGCCAGGACGCCGCAATCGCCTTTTCGCCCTACCGGGTCCGCGCGACCCCGGACCATCTGCGAGGCTCAGCTACCAGTGATGGCACTGGAAGGCGTCAAGGGAAGCGACAAGATGTTCACCGAGAGCCCGTAGTACCAGGCAGTGATGGGCCAGTACCGGTTAAATCCGCTAATTTCCAGCGCGGAGGACATCGCCAACGCTTCGACTTCCTGGCGAGCGACGACGCCCGAACCATCACCGGCACGCAGTGCCGACTGCCGACGACGGCGCCACCAAGATCTGACCGCCGCAGCCGGCACCGGTCAGGCACGGCGCCGGAGTCAAATCCCGGCGCCGCGCGCCAACTCGTCCTGCTCGGCGAGCCACGCCCGATGGCGCTCGAAGTGGGCACGGTCGCGCAGCACCATCGTGGCCTCGGCCCGCCCCAGGAGGGCTCCGGTGGTCGCCAGCCGAAGCTCCGCCTCGACGAACCACCGACCCTCCTCCTTGCGTACTGCCCACGCCTTGGCCCGGAGGGGCCGCTCGATCGGCACCGGCTTCAGGTAGGAGACCGTCATCTGGCCAGTCACTGCCAACCGACCGGAAAGCAGGGTGACATGGCCGGTCACCTCGTCGAACGTCGCTGCGATCCAGCCGCCGTGGGCAACCCCCGGGCCGCCCTCGTGCTCAGCACCGCACACGAGCGTCGTCTCGACCGAGCCGTCGGTCATGAGCTCCTCCCGTCCGAGACCGAGCTGGCAGCACCCGCGCCGCTCACACGCGCAACACAACGCGATGCCGACCTCCGACGGCGGCCGCGTGAAATCCGCACCTGCCCAAGCACTTTCAGCCATCATCACTCCTATTCAGATCATTTAACCTATGCAAAAGATTGTAATGTCGGTAGGCGCCCTTTACGCTATACAAAATGATGGGGGTCACACCCCCGTCATCCGATAGGAGGGTGGCTTGAACCGCTTCACGAACAAGGTCATCGTTATCACCGGTGCGGGTCAGGTCTCGGGCCGTGAAATCCCCGAGGCGTGGTCCATCAAACAGCAGGTGATGACTCTGTGATCTCAGACGAGGAACTGTTGGAGGCCTTCGCCGGCTATGGCGTCGAGCGGGACAACGCGTCGCACTTCCGCGGCCGTCTCGAGCACCGGCTACTGATCAACCGCTGCGGGGACTGCGGCGGTTGGCACCACCCGCCGCGGCCGGTCTGTCCTTCTTGCTGGTCTACCGACGTCAGCGCAGAGCCGGTCAGCGGCAACGGCAGCATCTACCTCTGCATCTTCATGCACCAGGGCCCGCCGATTCCGGGCGTCGACTACAGCACTCCGTACCCGCTGGTGACGGTCGAGCTCGACGAACAGCCCGGCCTGCGCTTCACCGCCACCGTCATCGGCTCCCCCAATGACGACATCGCGATTGGAGAGCGCGTCCACCTCGACTGGATCGAGCGCGGCGGCGTGCCGGTTCCCGCGTTCCGACTGGGAGATGAATCATGATCACGTCACGCAATCCGATGCGCGACAAGGTTGCCTTCGCGGGTGTCGCGACAACCGGAATGACGGCGACCAACAGTGGCCGCAGCCAGGCCTCCCTTGTCGCCGAGGCGTGCATCAAGGTGCTTCAGGAGTCAGGGCTCACAGCCAAAGACGTCGACGGCATCTGCGGCACCAATCCGAGCGCTCCGTCTGTTCAGTCCATGCTGGGTATCCCGGAGGTGACCTGGTTCGCCAATCCGATGATGCCGCTCGTCAACCACATCGCGGCGGCTGCGAGCGCGGTGGCCTCGGGGATGTGCGAGACGGTCCTCGTCTACCACGGTGCCTATCGTCTGCCGTGGAACACCGGCTCAGCGTGGAAGGACCCGTTCCGTCGCAGCGCCGCAGTCGGCGGACTGCCGATGAACGGCGTGGTCGACAGTGTGTCGGCCTCGTCCGGGTATACGGCCTGGGCTTCTCGTTACATCCACGAGTTCAAGGTGCCGCGAGAACATCTTGGCTATGTCGCCATCAACGGCCGCTCCAACGCCGTCCTCAATCCCGGTGCTGCGATGCGCGAGCCGCTCACCATGGACGACTACCTGTCGGCACGGATGGTGCGCTGGCCGCTGTGTCTTTACGACATGGACATCGCGGTGGACGGCGCAGACGCGTTCGTCATCACCACGCCGGAGCGAGCTCGCGATCTGCCGCACCCACCCGTCCTGGTCGACGCCGTCGCCCTTGGCATGGCCGCGAAAAACGACGAGGACCAAAGCGTCGATCTCGATCACCACGGCCAGCAGATCACGGTCCAGGCTCTCAAGGCCAAAAGCGACTTCTGGATCGAGGACTGCGACGTCTACTACCCGTACGACGGCTTCACGATCATCACGCTGAACTGGTTCGAAAACGTCGGCTGGTGCGGCCGCGGCGAGGCAGGCGAGTTCCTCGCCCAGCACTGGGACACCGAGAAGCAGCGCGTCCTGATCAACGGACGAGTGCCGATAAACACCCACGGCGGTTCGCTCTCCGAGGGTGGCACGCAGGGCTCGGGCCACCTTCGCGAGGCCGTCCTCCAACTTCAGGGCCGAGCCGGCTCGCGGCAGGTCGACGGCGCTCAGCGCGCCATCGTCACCGCCGGCGGATTCTTCTTCAACGCCCAAGGCGTCACACTCCACCGCTCGTGAGAGGTAGCAATAATGAATAACATCTGCGCTGAACTCACTGTTGTCGAGCTCGGCTCGGGCAGTCCCGCCGGTTCCATCGCCGGGATGATCCTCGCCGACGCAGGCGCACGCGTGATCAAGATCGAGCCGCCGAGGGGCGATGGCCTGCGGCGCCGTCTGCCAAGCGGCTTCCTCGTGTGGAACCGTGGCAAGGAGAGCGTCGTCGCCGACCTGACCACACTCGAGGGGCGCAAGGCAGTCCAGGGTCTCGCTGCGAGCGCCGACATCGTCATCGATGCATTGCCGATCGACCGGTCCGACGATTACGACGTCGGGTACGACCTGCTGTCGAAGGTGAACCCCCGCCTGGTGTATCTGGACATCACACCGTTTGGACACACCGGGCCGTACAGATACATCAAAGGCCACGACTCCCTCGTCGCGGCGAAGGCCGGGCTGTGGGCCCGCGGCGCATTCGGGCACCGGGACGGACCGATCATGTACCCGGTCCCGTGGGGCAGTTTCGGCGCCGCCCACCAGGGCGTCGCGGGCGCACTCGCCGCGCTGATGGTGCGCGAGACGACCGGCCGCGGCCAGAAAGTCGATGCCACCATCTGGGCAGGCCTCGAGCCTGCGGATTACTACGTCACGGTCGTCGCCCAGCTGATGAAGAAGCGCGGCGAGAAGCCGACGGGCGACTCCCGATCCGCCAACGCAGCGAGCCGCTACGGAGTTCTGCTCACGACCAAGGATGGACGCTTCATCCAGACCTCGACCTTGCTGCCGAAGCAGGGCTGGGCGCTGGTCGACGTCGCTGGCGTCCGCGACCAGTTGCAAGACGAGCGCTTCGCGGACCTACCCTCCTTCCCGACCGCGGAGATCGCCCAGGAGTTCGAGGACATCCTGCTCACGGCGTTCCGGGACAAGGATCTCGACCACTGGGTCCCGCGTCTGGTCGCGAGCCCCGACGTGGCCTTCGAAATCGCCGCAACATGCGAGGAAGGCCTCGACCACCCGCAGATCGTGCACAACGGCGACAGCATCTCGGTCGAGGACCCTGTACACGGCACGATCCGCCAGGTGGGCCCGGTCGCACACTTCACCGACACGCCACTGAGGGTGCTCGGTTCGGCACCGATCCTCGGTGCGCACGGCGAGCTCCCGAGCGGCCCGGCACCGGCGTGTCAGCCATCCCGTGATGAGACCGCCCCTGAACAGGCCCTTGCAGGCCTGACGATCGTCGAGATGGGTTCGTTCTACGCGATGCCGTACGGCGTGACCATGGCCGCCGCGCTCGGCGCGCGCGTCATCAAGCTCGAGGACCCGGCAGGCGATCCGCATCGTCGCTCCTTCGGTCCCGACGTCGCCACCGCGAAGACGACCCAGGGCAAGGAGAGCGTGTCGTTGGACCTTCGCACTCCGGAGGGCCAGGCCATCGCGCACCGGATCATTGCTCAGGCCGACATCTTCGTCAACGGCTACCGTGCCGGCGTCGCCGACCGTCTCGGCCTCGGGTGGGAGACGCTGCATGAGCTCAACCCGCGGCTGATGTACCTGCACGCCGCCGGCTACGGCACGGACGGCCCGTACGCGAAGCGCGCGCTCTACGCCCAAGCCGCTCAGGCGGCCGCCGGCAGCTTCAGTCGCCAGGTCGGCTACTGGTCGGCGGCCGAGCGCAACCTCGACATGTCACTCATCGAACTCCAGGCCATTGTCCTGCCCCGCCTCGGGCAGGTCGTCGACGGCGACTCGAACCCAGCCCTGGTGGTGCTCACCGCGATCGCGCTGGCGGCTTATCAGCAGCGTCGCACCGGGGTGGGCCAGTTCCTGTACACCTCGATGATCGGCGCCAATGCGATGGCGTACGCCGACGATTTCTGCACTTACGAGGGCAAGCCTCCCGCGCGCATCACCGATGACGACTACTGGGGCGTCAGCGCGCTCGACCGCTGCTACGAGGCGGCCGACGACACTTTCGTCTGCGTGGCCGTCTACAGCGACGTCGACTTCGGTCGCTTCGCCGAGCTCATCGGGGCTCCGGATCTGGCGAGCGAACCCCGCTTCGCCACTGTCGAGGCGCGCGCTGAGAACGACGCGGAGCTCCTCAAGGAGGTCACACCGCGCCTGGCGACGCGCCCCGCTCCGGAATGGGAGGCGGACGCGATCAAGCTGCGCGTCGGCTGTGTCGCGGTCAGTATGGTCGGACACGCCATCATGACCAGCTTCGACCCGGGCCTTCGCGAGAGCGGCCTGACGGTCGCCGTGCAGAATCCGAGGCTCGGCGAGCTGATCCAGGCCGCCGTCCCTGTCAGGTTCTCGGAGACCCCAGGACAGGTTCGGCCGGCGTCGAGCCGCGGCGAGCACAACCGCTCGGTCCTACTCGGACTCGGATACGACCAGAGCGAGATCGCGCAGTTCGAGGAGAACAAGATCGTTATCCCGCCCGACCAGACCGACTGAGCAGGGCAGAATCGAGAGGTCCCGTCGGCGATGCCGACGGGACCTCTTCGTTACGGTCAGCGCAATCGGGTGCCAGGGAGAGCCGCAACCCGGGTGCCGGGGAGAGCAAGGTCTCGATCGAGCGGTAGTGACGATCACGTGCCACCGGGGACGGTGCAACTCGCCCAGATCGCGCTATCGCTGATGCCCGTCCAATTCCCCCGGACCAGCTGCTGAGGTCACGGGTCTGAAACCCAGCAGCGAGACATTCATCAGACGGCGGTCGGTTCTTCCACCGATCCGAGGAATGATCGTCAGCGTGCGGTGACGCCGAAGTCCACCGGAACGACCTGTCCGGTGATGGAGCGGGCGGTATCAGAACAGAGGAAACCGACAACCTCGGCGACCTCCTCCGCCGTGGCCATGTACGGCGCCACCAGCGGACTGAAGCTGCCGGCGAACATGGCCGAGCGGTTCTCATCGCCGAAAATGCCCTGCAGGTCGTGACCCTCCGCCATCACGGTCGCCACTCCGCCCGGGGCGATCGCGTTGACGCGGATCCCGTACGGCGACAGCTCGACGGAGAGGGAGCGCATCAGCCCGACCAGACCGTGCTTGGACGCGACGTAGTGCGCCTCGAACGGGATGACCTTCACACCCGCGACGGACGCCGTCAGCACGATCGAGCCACCGTTGCCGAGGCGAGCCATGTGGGGCACCGCAGCGGAAAGAAGCCGGTGCGCTGTGGTGAGGTTGTTGCCGATCATGTCGTCCCAGTCGCTGTCGCCGAGCTCGAGGAACGGCCGGAAGCCTGAGACGCCGGCGTTCGAGACGACGACATCGAGTCGCCCCAGTTGCTCCACGGCGCGGTCGACCACCCCACGCACCTCGGGTCCGTCGCGCAGATCGACCTCCGCCGCGACGACCCGCGCGCCGAGCACCTCGCATGCTCCGACCGTCTCTGCCAGATCCTCGGAGGTCGCCGGCGGATAGGAGGTCGCTGCGACCCGGCCACAGACATCGAGGAGGACGATGTCGAATCCTCGCTGCGCGAACATGCGCGCATGGGCACGGCCCTGACCTCGGGCCGCCCCCGTGACGAGCGCTACCTGCTTATCCACCGAGCGGCTGGCGCTCACCGACGGTGCCTTCCGCCGCCTCCTCGACCGCATGGCCGAGGTAGCCCCGCATGACGGCCTCCTCGTCGAGCTCGCTTGACGAGCCGGAGAAGACGATGCCGCCGTGATTGAGCATGTAGACGTGGTCCGACATCTCCAGGGCCCTCTCGACATACTGCTCGACGACAAGGAGCGCGGTGCCCTGGGCGGCGAGCGCACGCAACGACTCGAAGATCTGATCCACGATCACGGGGGCGAGGCCCATCGAGACCTCATCCAGCAGGACGACGTCCGGCTTGGCGAGATAGGCCCTCGACAGCGCGACCATCTGCTGCTGACCACCGGAGAGACGGCCGGCCAGCTCGCCGAGACGCGTCTCGAGGGCGGGGAACGCCGCGAGTGCGACCTCGAAGGACTTGTCCTTTTCCCACGGCGGGATCTGCATGAGCAGGTTGTCACGAACCGTCATGCCCTTGAAGACGCCACGTCCCTCGGGGATGAGACATAAGCCGGCACGGCTCCGGAAGTGTGGCGCCGCCTTGTTGACGACCTCGTCACCGATCAACACGCGGCCGCCGGTGGGCCGGATCAGTCCTGCGGCGGTCCGGAGCAGGGTCGTCTTTCCGGCGCCGTTCGCGCCGAGGAGCGCGACGACTTGGCCGCTGCGGACCTCGAGGTCGATGTCGCGGAGTACGGTGCTGGCGCCGTAGCCGGCGGTGACGTTGTCGAAACTAAGCTGGGACTCGGTCATCGCTGTGCTTCCTTCTGCAGTTCCGGCGTCTCAGGAGCCGGGGTGGCAGTCTCAGTTGCCGTGTCATGGTCGGCTGTGATGCCGAGGTAGGCGGCCTGCACGTCCTTCGAGGCCATCATCTCGGCCGGCGTGCCGGAGAAGATGAGGCGACCGAATTCGAGGACGAAGACGTCGTCGCATATGTCGTTGACCAGGGCCATGTCGTGCTCGACCAGCAGAATGCCGACACCGCGCTTGCGGACCACCTCGGTGAGGATCTCGCCGAAGCGCAGGGTCTCGGCACGGTCCAGCCCGGAGGAGGGCTCGTCCAACAGGAGGAGCTGGTAGTCACCGGATAGGCAGCGGGCGAGCTCGACCAAACGCCGCTGGCCGGTGGACATGCCGACGACCGGCGTGTCCGCGAGCTCGGTCAGATCACACAGTTCCATCGCCTCGGCGACTGCACTGTCGACGTTGCGACCGTCCATCGGCTTCGGCAGCAGTTGCCTGAGCGGGTTGGCCCCCGCAATCCGGGACTCGGCGCCCAGGGCGACGTTCTCCCGCACGGTCAGTGAGTCGAACAGTTCCATCTGCTGGAACGTCCGGCCGAGGCCGCGACGAGCGCGGGCGGCGGGGGACTTCCGAGACACGTCGCTGCCGTTGATCGACACCCGGCCATTGGTCGGACGGTTCAGACCCGAGCAGGCGTTGAATGTGGTGGTCTTGCCTGCACCGTTCGGCCCGATGAGGCCGGTGATGCGACCGGTCTGGGCTTGGAAGCTGACGTCGTCCACGGCCACCAGACCACCGAACTGGACCCGCAGGCTGTTGACCTCGAGGGTCAACGGTGCGACCTTGACGGGGTTGGCCGCCGAAGGGGCCTTTGCGATCCGCTTTCCGCCACGGACGAACGGCGGCCGGCGGAACGCGCCGTCGAGCGACCGCTTGATCCACCGGGGCACACCACGCTTCTCCGGCGGGGTGAGAGCGAGCAGGATCGCGGACCCACCGAAGAGAATCATCAGCCAGTTCGAGGTGTTCACAGACGTCAGGTAGGACGGGATGACCGCCAGGCCGAGACCGGCCTGCAGGGCATACCACGGAGCATTGCCCGTGCAGATCACAATCAGCGCCAGGTAGGTCAACGAGACGATCGGTTGATAGCTGTCACCGGTGACGGTCAGCTGCGACATTCCGGCGAGAGCGCCGGCGATGGCGGCCAGGAAAGCCGAGACGCAGAAGACGAGCACTCGGGTGACGTTCACCGAGGCGCCGTTCGTGGCGAGTGCAACCGGCGAGTCCGCCATGCCGCGCAGCAGCCGGCCGAGACGGCTCCTGTTCAGGCCGACCACGAAAAGCGAGGTCGCGACGAGGAACACCAGACAGAGGTAGTAGAAGCCCTTGTCCGAGGTGAGATCCCAGCCGATGGTCACATTCGGTCGCGGCATCGAAAGTCCCAGTCCGAGCTCACCGAACATGTACTTCGACGTGTAGAACATCTGCGCCACGGCGATGCCGAAGCCGAGCGTGGCCAGGGCCAGATACAGACCCCCGAGCCGGATCGCGGGGATGACAAGAAGCGCGCCGATCGGCATCGCGATGACACCGGCACCCAGCAGCGCGACCAGCCACGGCCAGTGATGATCAACGGCGAGATGGGAGAACGCCGCCGCGCCGATCGCGGTGAACGTCACGTGACACAGCGATACTTGGCCCGAGGTCCGCACGAGCAGACCCAACGAGAGGAAGAGCATCACCATGGTCAGCGCGATGGTCCAGTCACCCAGGTGGAAGCCGCTCCAGCCAGGGACGGTGATGAAGAAGACCAACATGGCCACGCCGACAACGACCTGAAAGGGCCACGGCGTCGTCCACGTCTCACGCCGCATGGGACGCACCGGGATCTGGGAGGCCAGCCAGCGCTTCGGGAACACCACGAGGACCACGAACAGGACGATGAACGGCAGACTCGCCGGGACCTCGGCCAGGATGCCCGAGGTGAAGTACTTTGTGGCCAGCGCCCCGGCGACGCCGATTCCGATGCCTCCGATGAAGGTGATCGGCAGGCTGGTGAACGCGCCGATCGCGGCAGCGCCGAAGGCCTGGACGACCAGGAAGGTCAGCGTGGTCCCCGTGAGCGGAACGGCCGAGGCCAGCAGAAGGCCGGACAGGGTCGCGAATTCGACGCCGATGATCCAGGACAACCGGCGTGCACGCCCCGGACTGGTGCCCGAGAGATCAAGAAGGGCCGAGTCCTCGACGACGGCGCGCATCGCCATGCCGGTACGCGTGACGCGGAAGAACACATAGAGGCCCGCAGTGGAGATCAGAGCGACGGCGAAGATGATGATCTTCTCGTACGTGACGTTGGCGCCGAAGATGGTGACGGTCCCGGTGGGGAGGAATGACGGCACCGCGCGGTTCTGCTGCGTCCCGTAAATGATGGTGAACGCAGCCTGCACGATCAGCAGAATGCCGACGGTGCTCGTGACCCGGAGCGCGAGGCTTGCGCCGGCCAATGCGCGGGCGAGTCCCGCGAGCAGGAAGCCAAGGACCGGACCAACCACCACGAGAACGATGAGCGCGCTCAGCGGCCAGTTGAGACCCTGCTGGACGTGAAGGAAGTAGAAGGCGTATGCCGCGATGGTGGCCAGCGCACCGTGGGCGAAGTTGAACACGCCCGAGGTTTTGTAGGTGAGCACAAGGCCGACGCCTGCGAGGCCGTAGACGGCACCCGAGACCAGCCCAGCGATGATGAAGGACAACACGACTGGTCGAACTCCTTTTGCGAATCTGTGGACGAGATGAGTCGGTTCACGTGACGGAGTCGCCGTCTCTGAGTGGAGCAGGCCGGACCGCACGGCCACGCGGCGGCGGCCCGGCCTGTCTTACTACTGCGCTCTACGGGCCGATCAGCCTTTCGGCATCAGCGGAGCGAGCTTCGCCGGGTCGATGCAGGTCGGCTTGCCACCGTTGAGGGAGATGTACTTGCCGTCCTTGATCTGGATGTTCCAGTAGCACGTGTTGAGAAATGGTGCGCCCTTCGAGCCCTGCTGGTAGGTGGTCGGGGCGATCAGACCGCCGAGCGTCTCGTCCTTCAGCGCGAACAGGCCCTTGGTCACGTCCGCCGAGGTCGGGTTGTCACCGAGATTGCCGGCCTTGGCCGCTGCCTCGAAAAGCTTGCCCGAAATCCAGCCATAGAAGGTGCCGGGCCCGTAGAGGTCACTGTTGTAGACGTCCGGCGCGGACTTCTGCAGCGCGTCCTGGAACTCCTTGACACCCGGGATTGACGAGTCGAACCACGGCGCGGTCAGCTCAACACCGAGCGTGCCGTCGGTGTTCTTGTCCTTCGTCCAGGAGTTCTGGAAGGTGCCGTCGGCCTGAATCAGCGGGGCATTGAGGCCCTGCGACTTGCAGGAGTCGAGCACGCGCAGGACGACGTCCGAACCCGAGCCGACCTCATAAGTCTGGATGCCCGCATTCTTCATCTGCAGGCACTGCGCGGTGTAGTCCGGAGCCGTTGCGGAGACCTTCGCGGTCGTGCCCTCGACGCCGAGGAGCTTGGCCGCACCCTCGAACGCCGGCACTGACTGGGAACACTGCGGGCTCTCGGCGCAGTACAGGAAGCCGATTTTGTTGAAGCCGGCGTTCTTCGCGGTCTCGATGGTCGCGTAGTTCAGCGCCAGGAGATTGGTGCCGATACCGAAGAAGTTTGGATTAGAGATGAACGTCGTGCTGATCGGTAGGCCGCCGACAACCGGAACGCCCTTCGCCTGCGCATACGACGCCCAGGTCGCGTCGACGTTGCTCGAGTCCCCGACGATTGCGATCACGTGGTCCTTGTCGATCAACTCGCGGACCATCGACGTCGACGTCGTCGGGTTGCTCGCGTCGTCCTTGACGATCAGATCGATCTTGTGGCCGTTGATGCCACCCGCGGCATTGACCGAGTCGGCCCACACCTGCATTGTCTTGCAGACGCCGCCCAGGGAGCCGGCCTGGGTCCCACTGCAGCTGGCGATCGAGCCGATCTTCCACGCCGACCCGGAAGCGCCTGCGTCACCGTTCGCCGCGGATGTGTTCGTGTCGCCGCTGCTTCCGCACCCCGCCAGCGCCACTGCCGCAACGACTGCAGCCACGAAGGCCAAGACTTTCTTCGACCACATGAAGCTTCTCCCTTTCTGTGGCGCAACTCACATGTGCGCCCTACGTGGGGCTTAGTTAACCTCCAACCAACGAATGTGTCAATGATCTACCTGATCTGACTTTGGCATCTCTTGATGGAGCGAACTGCGCGCGTCGCAAAAGCGGGTCAGTCCGCACACAAGGCGGTGAAATCCAGCCCGGCGCCGCGAGCGACGGGCCCCAGCGACGCCACGCGCAGCCGAGCCTGCGTTGCGGTCGGCGGTCGGCGGTCGATGATCGGCAGCAAGAGTCGGCTGGGGCGCCCCTCCTTGGTGGATAGCATTGTCGGCAATCACCATCATGACCATCGCCGACTTGCCCGTCGCGGTCGCGTTGGGTGGCGACTGCCTGGCCGACATCAACCAGGTCCGCGCCCATTCGGGCGTCTTCGGTCATGTGGCCTCGGATTCGACAGTGGCCCGGCTGATCTCGACGCCGGCCGCCGATGCCACTGCTGCGCTGGCGGCGATCAACACTGCCCGAGTTGCCGCCCCTGCCACGGCATGGGCGGCCGCGGGGCAGGCCGCCCCGACCACCGTCGTGACGCCCGCACACCGGTGATCATCGACATCGACGCGGCCCTGGCGACTGCCCACTCGGAGAAGAAGCAGGTCACTTAGACCTGGAAGAAGGGCTTCGGGTTCCACCCGATGCGCGCCTTGGTTGACCACCAAGCCGTCGGTACCGGCGAACCGCATACCATCGAACTCTGAACCGTCCTGGACTGGGTGGACATCTGGTTTATGCCACCTCCGTCTCGGAGGTGATGCTCTCACGGTAGCGCGTCTCGTGCTCGATGGGTGAGTGGTAGTCCAGCGACGGGTGCAGGCGGTCGGTGTTGAACCAGTGCACGTAGGCTGCGGGCTCCCGTTCGACCTCGGCGCGGTCGGTCCAGGTGCGGCAGGTGTTGATGAGTTCGGTCTTGTAGAGCCCGATTGTCGATTCCATGAGCGCGTTGTCGAGGGCATCGCCAACTGATCCGATGGATCCGGTGATGTTGGCTTCCTGCAATGCCGCGGTAAACGCCGGCGACGTGTATTGACCAGGTTCAACCGGTGGACGCAACACCCGTAGGGAGAGAGGGTGTTTGGATGGGGCGTCGGCAGGGGTGGATGAAGTCGGTGACGGGCCGGCTGGCGATGCGTTCGCCGGGTTACCCGCCGTATCGGCGCGAGGTGGAGCGCCGATTCTGGCTGAGGATTGCTGACGGTCTGTCCAGTGATGATGCGGCTGATGCTGCGTGTGGCGTGTCGTCGGCCGTGGGCTCGCGGCGGTGGTTCCGCCAGGGTGAGGGCATGGCGCCATTGGAGTTGGTTGAAGGTTCTGGCCGGTACTTGTCATTCGCTGAGCGTGAGGAGATTGCGTTGGCGTGGGAGCGGGGTGAGGGAGTCCGCGCGATCGCCGAGTCGTTGGGCCGGTCGCCGTCAACGATTTCGCGTGAGTTACGGCGCAATGCGGCTACTCGTAGTGGCACGATTGCCTATCGTGCCTCGGTGGCGCAGTGTAGGGTCGGGGGCTGGCGCGGTGGCGATTCTTGATGGTAGGTCGTGAAGCCACATGAACCCGAGGGTTTCCCGTCTGGTTGTTCTTCTTCACGTCCGTGATCAAGGTGCTCCGTTTCCAGTCCCCGCCCGTCGAACCGTGCGTGCGGTTCTCCCGCACACGGCTCACCGAGGCCGTTCACCGCCAGCATTCGGTTTCTTCCGCCAGGCACGAAACGGCCTGGGCGCATAGACGATCCCATCAAGACTGATCAGCCCGAGCTGGTTGTCGGAGGAATAGAACACCACCGACCGCCCGTAACCTCGGCTGCGTTTATGCCGCTTGGCGATCACACCTGCCAATCGCATCAACGCATAATCTCTGATCGCGGCGAACCGGGCAGAGGAGTTCCCGAAACGGAAATATCCCGCCCACCCACGCAGAAATCGGTTCACCGATTCCACGATCGCGTTCACCGGCAACAACATCCGAGACCTAACCGTCAAACCACGGATCACCTCCCGGGCATGTGCCATCGCCTTGTCTGATGGCCAGCGAGCAAGGAACGCAATCCCTTTGGTGCCCGAACGTCCCTGACTGCGCACCCATCGATGGTGGAAACCCAGAAAATCCAGACCCTCACCACCGTCAACCAGATGCACGATCCTGGTCTTGCTTGCCTTCGGCGTCAAACCGAGCTCGCCAAGCACAGCCCGCAGAAACGCGAGTGCATCCTCAGCCTGCTGCCGAGTCCGGCACATGACCACCACATCGTCGGCATAGCGGACCAGCACCCCGTACCGACGCGTGTCCCACACCCGATCAACCTGGTGCAGATACACATTCGCCAGCATCGGAGACAGGACCCCACCCTGCGGGGTTCCGGTCACCTGCCTGCGCACCCACGCCGTCAGTCATCACCCCGGCACGTAACATCACGCGCAGCAGCTTGAGCACCGACTGGTCACAGACCCGTTCCTCGATCGCCTGCATCAACCGGTCATGCGGAATCGCCTCGAAACAGTTCGCGATATCCGTCTCCACCACCCACCGCCGCCCTCGCCATGCTTCATCGACAAGGACCTGCAACCCGTCATGGGCCGACCTCTTGGGCCGAAACCCGAACGAGCAGTCGCACATGCCTGCCTCGAAGATCGGCTCGAGCACGATCTTGGTCGCAGCCTGCACGATACGGTCACGAACCGCGGGAATAGACAACGGACGCTGCTCGCTCGTTCCCGGCTTCGGGATCCATACCCGACGCGCAGGCAACGGTCGATAACGCCCCTCCCGCACTTCGGCGGCCAACTCATCGAGCAACCGGGTCACCCCGTACTCGTTGACCCGGTCCACGGTGATGCGGTCAATACCAGATGCACCCTGATTACGTTGCACCTGAAACCACGCTCGCCGAAGGACATCACTGCGAATGATCTTGTCCCCCAACGAATGAAATCGCCTACCAGAATCAGCCTTGGCTGTCCGGTACAGCGTGTGCTGCAAGGCACGCACCGAATCAGACGGCACAACACCGCCAGCGGCGGGACTAGCCACACTCGTGGCACTCACCGGGCACCTCCTTCACATCACCACGCATCGACACACGTAGCGGCCCTTCCCTCACCCCGGGTTATGTTGTCCCGCAGGCTCAATCAGTACTACGGCCGCCTCCGACTCCCTCCCGACCGGCCACTCACTTCCCAGGATCACTGGTTATAGAGCGCCACCGCTTCCGGCCACCATGCCCACCACGTCACCGCAACGAGCACCTCGCAGATGACCGGGCCGGGGAGGGCCTCTCCAGTTCCCGTCGCCACTGTCAATACGTTCCACGCCCCATACGCCGGAGAGTTCCTCGGCACCTGCACATCCAGGTCTTCAGTGCCTTCCATAGGCCTTCACCGTGATTTCGGCGGCTCGGCTCTCTCTTCACCCCCACCCACACGGGCAGAGACCTCTAACGACGCCGCAGGCTTCGCTTCATGCTGCGGACCGCATCCTCGCTCCCCCTCACAGGGCTTTCGACACTGGGCTCCGACCCCACCCGTTCCCAGATGAAACCGCCAGTCTGCTACCGGGCCACCTGGCAGCTACCCGGACCGGACTCACACCGGCAAGCGACGACGAGCTTACGAACAGATCACCTACCCAACGGCAGACCTCCTGTTCTGCTGGACGCACGAATTTTCGTGGTTAACCCGCCCCGCGACCTGCCGATCCCGTGACCTGCGGGTTCACCTCCGTTCGGGGCGAGGTTCTTGTGATTCGATGCTGCCCCCTGTGTCCTGATCAGGGCGCGAGGTGTTCGTCGCGTGCTGATGCGCACGCGCGATCGTCGCGTCCACCGACAGTCTCCAGTCGATCCGCCCAGCCGTATCGGCCTCGGCGAGCACGTGCGCGAGCACACGGTCCCACGTGCCGTCCTGGGCAAAGCGGCGATGACGTTTCCACACCGTCTGCCACGGCCCGAACACCTCAACTGGCAAGTCCCGCCACGGAATTCCGGTCCGGTACCGATAGGCCATGCCCTCGACCACTCGGCGATGTTCACCACATGGATGCGCACGCTTACCCACATTCGACGGCAACAGTGGTTCGATCCGTGCCCACTGCTCGTCGGTGAACACTTGATACCTCGACGTCATCAGCGCCACGAAAACAGCATGCGCCCACCAGACCCACACATATGGGAAACACGCCCTAGATGATCATCAGAATTCTGCTGCTGCACCGTCGAGCGATTGATGAAAGCCGATGGGCTACCACGGGATACCGCGGTTGACGACACGTAAGACCACTCGCAGTGAGGGTGCCGAGACGCCACAGCCGGCTGATCGGGTCACACGGCAGTTCACCGCCCAAGCGCCGAATGACTTGTGGGTCGACCTGACCTACATCCGCACCCACTCCGGCTGGGTGTATGCGGCATTCATCCTCGATGTGTTCTCCCGCATGGCCGTCGGCTGGCAGGTGTCCACGACCATGCATACCGGCCTCGCACTCGATGCCCCGGACATGGGGTTGTGGGCGCTCGCGGGCCCGGCCAGGATGTGCCCGACAGACCCTCGACTTCTACACCCCACGCAAAAACTTCGAAGCCCTCCTACGAGACAACGTTGCTTGCACGGGTTGACATCGCCCAGACCACTGTGGACCTAATCCGCTAACTAAGTTGACGATTACTGGTACCTTCGGGCGAGTCATCCCACGACCTTGCGATCGATCATTTGACGCTCGAGCCGACGGTCTGGCGACCCGGTTCGCCGTGGGCACACCGAGTACCTGTGAGAGAGGGACCATGCGTGAGCACCACCGTTGAGGCGCCGGTCGGTGCCACTCCGCCACTCGATCGCACCTCGGTCGGCGACCGGTTGCTCGCGATCGCCGAGCGATGTCCCGAGGCACCCGCCCTGCTCTGGGACCTGGACACCGAGCCCGCCTCGATGACCTTCGCGGAGCTCGCCCGCCGAGCCCGCGTCTTGGCCGGCCGACTCCTCGAGGAGCTCACGCCGGGCGATAGGCTGGTGCTCTGGTCGGGCAACAACCCCGAGTGGGTGGTCGCCGAGTTCGCGGCCGCCCTCGCCGGTGTGGTGCTCGTGCCGATGAACCCGGCGCTCACCGACGACGAGGCCCGATACATCGTCGCGAGCAGTAGTGCTCGCGTTGTGCTCGCCGGTCCACAATGGCGCGGCCGGGATCTGATCACGTCGGCCGCCGCCCTGCAACCGGACCTGATCGTGCACGCGCTGGCCGAGTGGGCCGCGATCTCCGACGACGCGACCGTGCCAGGGACCCTCCCCGCTGTCTCCCCCGACGACGATCTCCTGATCCAGTACACCTCGGGTACCACCGGCACACCGAAGGGCGCGGTGCTCACCCACTTGGTCGGCACGAATGTCGGGCCGCTGTCCCACCGAGCGCTCGGGCTCACCGACGACGATGTCGTCTGCTCACCACTTCCGTTCCACCATGTCGGCGGCTCACTGTGCACCCTCCTTGCAACGATCCTGCGCGGCGGGACGTACGTCGTTCTGCCGGGCTTCGACGCCGAGCAGACGATGAGGGCTCTCCAACGCGGCGGCGTGACATTCTTCGGGGGCGTCCCGACGATGATGCTCGCACTGCTCGAGCTGGGCGGAGGCACCGCGCCCGACCTCCCCTCGCTGCGCATGACGATGATCGGCGGCTCGGTCGTGTCGCCCTCACTGATTGCGATGATCGAGGCGGCCTTCGCCGTGGAGGTCGCCAACGGCTACGGCCAGTCCGAAGCCCCGTCCTCGCTCCAGACCGTCCCGGGCGACAGTGCCGTCGTCAAGGCCGAGACCATCGGGCGGGCGAACCCTTACCGGGAGGTGGCGATCCTCGACCCATTGAGGAAGCCTCTGCCCGCCGGCACCGTGGGCGAGCTCTGCATCCGCGGCGAGCTCATTATGCGCGGCTATTGGGAACAGTTGCGCGACGGACGTCCGACGTCTGCGTACGACGAGCACGGCTGGCTCCACACCGGCGATCTGGCCGCCATGGACGAGGACGGCGTCGTCACCCTGCACGGACGGCTTCGGGACGTGATCATTCGCGGCGGCGAGAACATCTATCCGGCCGAGGTCGAGTCGGTACTGGCGACCCATCCGGACATCACCGACGTCGCCGTGGTCGCAGCGCCCGACGAACGCTGGGGCGAGGTGCCGATCGCCTTCGTCCGTACGACGTCCGGCACCATCAACGCTACTGCTCTCGAGGAGTTCGCCCGCACCCATCTCGCGAGCTTCAAGGTCCCGCGCACCTGGCACCGGGTGTCGGCCTTCCCACTCACCGCCTCGGGCAAGATCCAGAAGTTCAAACTGTCCCAGCACCTCCAGCGGCCATGAGCACCTCGCGGGCCTCGGCTTGGAGCATCTTGTCGTTGGGCGCGCGGGGCACGTCCGCGAACACCAGCGTGCCCGGCACCTTGTAGCCCGCCATCGTCGCGCGCAACGCCGTAATGATCCGCTCCGCTGCCCCCCCTACTCGGTCGACTCCGTGTCCGGAGAAGACGACGCTGTCGAGCTGGGTCAACAGCGCCAGGCCCCCTCCCCCATACCGGTAGTCGACTTCGACCGGCATAGCCCGGATCCTTCGCGCCGCGAAGAACGCCTCCAGGTACTCGTCGCCGTTGAACAGACCGATCGCGACGGTACCGCCCTGGCGAACGCCGCTCGCCAACATTGCGCCGCGCGGTCCTCGAAGTCGCGCCACCTACGAGACCGTCCACCATGCTGAAGAGCGACCGCCTCCGGCAAAACACCACTGATGTCCCACCACGTCGCGATGTGCAGCTCCGCTGAGGATCGCCTAGCTTCGCCGAGGCGTACACGCCGCGTCCGATGAGCATCGGGTTCACGCTGGTACTGCTCTGAGATTGATGATGACGCTATCGGCCGGGAGATGCGGCCGTGCGGCCCGCATCATCGGAAACGTCGCGAACGGGCCAGACTCCCAGTCCGCGACGTAGATCTCGTCGGCGATCGACCGCAGCGAGCCGTGCGCCGGGATCTGCACGTTGTTGACCAGGATGTCGAGTCCGCCCAGGCCCCGCGACCGCCTCCGTGACCGTGCGGCCGACGTCGTCGGCGACGGTCACGTCGCCGTCGATGACCACGGCCACGCCACCCAGCGCACGGATCTCGTGCGCGACGGCGGCGAGCTTGGCCTCGGTGCGTCCCATCCGGCCGCTGGCGGCCCCTTCTGCGGCGAGGTCGGGGCGATGCCGCGCCCCACGCCCTGCCCCGCCGGTCACCGGCGCTCACCGACCGTCCAGCGCTCCCGCGCTCCCATCGCGGCGCAAATCCGATGTATTATTAAGACTCGATAGATCAATGGAGGGCTCACGTTGACCGACGGCACGACCACCCGGCCTCGCGTGCTGGACCGCATCTGCACAGCTGCGGTCACCGATCAAGCGTTCATCGCGGTGCACGCCCGCTTCGGTGTTCGGGCGGCCCGGGCCGAGATCGGCTACGTCGAGGTCGCACAGGCGATGGGCAACTACTGTCTCGACCGGAAGGGACGCCTGAGCCCCGGCGCCTTCCTCGTCGGCGTGGACGCCGCGCTCGGCGCCGCAGTCGCCTCCCGCCTTCCCGATCTCGTGTCGGTGGCCTCGCTCACGATCCACCTGGAATTCATCGACCTGCGTCCTACCCGAACCGTCGACTTCGTCTTCCGCGGACGCGCGACCCACATCGGCGAGGACACCGGGTTCGCCGGCGGCGAGATCGTCACCGACACCGGCCGGGTCGTCGCCCACATGTCCACCCAGTGCGCGTTCGTCCCGATCGACACACCACCGCCCGTCATCCCCGGTTGCCCGATCGACGCCTCGCTACTCACCCTGAGCGATGGCGGTGACGAAGCGCTCGCACCGCTCGCCACAGCGCGGGCCGGCGCCCGGCTCCTCGCCGGGGGCGAGGATGAAGTACAGCTCACCGCGACCTCGAAGCCGGACATGTGCAACAGCCGCGGCACGGTCCAAGGCGGCGTCCTCGCCATGCTGGCCGAGCAGGCCGTGACCGCCGCGCTGGTCCGGAGCAATCCCGCGCTCGCCGAGGCCGACACGATGAGTCTTGACATCACCTTCATACGCCCGGTCGTACCGGAGCGGCCGCACGTCGAGATCGTGGCCCGCACCGAGCACGCGACCAGACGCTTCGCCTCGGCGCACGCCGTGGGCCGCGACAACTCCGGACGCGTCGTGATCACGGCCTCGGGCTCGCGCTACCGGGGCTGATCGCGCCACTCAGAGATATCAGAGATATAGGGCTCACCCAGCCAGCCGCGGCGGCCGGCCCTCGGATCGAGCAGGTCCTCGCCGTGCGTCACCGTGCTGGTGCGCTCAGCCGCGTGTACCGCGCAGTGCAACTCCACCGCATACACGAAGCGCCATCGGCAAGGTGTCTCCGACCTGCCCGCCGGAAGCGAAGACGACACCAGGTGTCTCGATGGTGAGCGACGGAATTAGCGCATTCACGGCCACACCGTGCCGCGCAAGCTCATAGCCGACGGTCCGCGTCAAGTGCTCCAGTGCCGCCTTGCTCGTGCCGTGCGCATGCAGAGGCAGTCCTCGCGTCTCCGGGTACGCCCCCCTCCCGGCGCCTGCGCCGCATCTGAGGAGATGTTCACGATGTTGCCGCCGTGGCCGCGGATCATGTGAGGGGCCACCAGCTGGATCGACCGGTAGACGCTGAACAGATTGACCTCGAAGGCGCGCCGATAAGTGTCCACGGGAAGTTGACGATCGGCAGGGCTTCGGCGACCGAGAGGCGCGGCCCGTCTTTCTTCGGCCCCAGCTGACGATCGGGGACCGTCAAGGCTGCGTTGTTGACCAGGATGTCGACCGGGCTGAAGGCGGTGCGCGCGGCTTCGACCAACTCGGCACACGAGTCCGGGTCGGCCACATCGCGGGCCACCGCCACCGCCGACCCACCGGCCTCCCGGATCAGCTGCTCGACCTCATGGATGGAGCCTTCGAATCGCCCTCCAACAGCCTCCGTCCGCGCCGCGACCACGACCACGACCACGACCGAGGCTCCGGCCAAGGCGAGTCGCTGCGCGACCGCACTCCCGATACCCGGCTCGCGCCCGAGACGATTGCGACCTTCCCCACGAAGCGGTCGGCCGGCTCCGCGGTCACCACGGCTTCGCCCCGTCCTCGACGCGGAGAACCAGCATCTCCTGGGCCAGCGTCGCGGCGAGTCGACCGTCCGCGGTGAAAATCGAGCCCGTGTAAAGGCCGCGCCGCCCGACCCGCACCTGACCGACCAGATCGACCAGCAACCACTCGTCCCCACGCGGGATGTGGTGGACCCATAAAGCGTGATCGACGCTGGCCATCGGCACCAGCCCGGGACTGATCCGCACGCCCGTCGACAAATCGGAAACGTAAGCCAGCGCGCAGGCGTGGACCAGATCGTCGGACGGGAGCGGTTGGGTGGCCCGCACCCAGAAACGTTGCGGCAGCCCGGACGGCGTCGGCAGCTCGGCGCGTACCTCGACGGTCGGATAGCGGCGCATCGGATGGACCGGCAGGTACTCCGGGGCGGCGATCTCCGGGGCCGATACATGCTGATCCATCGCCTCGCCCTCGTCCTGACCGAAGGATGCAGCCATGTTGAAGATCACTTTGCCCTGCTGCACCGCAACGACCCGGCGCGAGGAGACCGTACGACCGTCGCGGTCCCGCTCGACGTGGAAGACCGTCGGCAGATCGGCCGCGCCGGGCCGCAGGAAGTAGCCATGCAACGAGTGCGGGACACGTCCCTCCGGGACAGTCGCGCCCGCCGCAGCCAGGGCCTGACCAGCCACCAACCCGCCATAGAGGGAGTAGTCCTCGACCTGGACGAAAACCGAGCGGAACAAGTCGGTGTCGATCCGCTCCAGGGTCATATTGTCGGTGAGATGATCGCTGCGCAGCTCGCCGACGGCCCACTCGCGAGAGATCTGCTCGACCACAGTCAGTCGCTGGCCGGGAGGGGCTTGGACTCCTTCAGCGGCAGCGGCTCGCCGTCGAGGGCAAGCGCCCCGGCGCCACCCTTGGTGATCAGCACCTCCAGCTTGCCGCTCACGTCGGTGTAGCGCTTACCCAGCGCGCTGCCAGTGTCGGCGCCCGACTCGATGCTCAATCCGGGTGTCGGCTCGGCCTTGAGATCGATCGCCGGATGTCCTCCGATGGTCAGGTTGACATCCCCTGGAAGGGCCCGGACCACGATCAGCTCGGTGTCGCACACCTGACTGCGGTACCGAGCGCCAGTCTTCATCTCCATCAGTGTCAATGCCTTCCATGTGCGTTTCCGTCGGGCACTGCCACCCTCCGGAAATGATACTAACTATCTAACTATATTAAGTGTAGCGGGAGTCACACCACTGGAGAAGTGTCTCACCAAAACTCACCCGGTCCGGTAGCGTCTCTGCCCGTGCTCGCCGACCCCGATCCGATGGGTGCGCCAGGCAGCGCCCGGCGTACCGCTGGGCGCGAGACCCGCGACCATCTGCTCCTGACCGCGGAGCGCCTCTTCGCCCAGCGTGGCATCGACGCCGTCTCGGTGCGCGAGATCCTGGACGCGGCCGGCCAGCGCAACAAGAACGCCGCACAGTACTACTTCGGTGGCCGGGACGGCCTCATCACCGCCTTGGTGACGGCCCGGAGTGAGGCGCTCAACCAGCGGCGCGAGGTGCTGCTCGACGAGCTCGAGGCCGCCGGGAAAGAGCACGATCTGCGAGCACTGTGCGCCGTGCTGGTGACTCCGCTCGCGGAGGCCCTCGACGACCCGGGGAACCACTTCCTCGGCTTCCTCGCCCGCTACCAGCTCGACCACTCCCGGACGGTGCTCTCGCGCGCGGTGGACCGGGTGCACACCGCCAGCTACTGGCGCACAGCGAAATTCATCCGCGCGACCACCGGCACCCCCCGGCCCACCTTCGAGATCCGGTTCTCGCTGGCGATGGACATGTGCTTCACCGGCCTCGCCGGTCGTCAGGCACAGGAGGAGGCCGACGAGGTCGGCCTCCCTCCGCGTGATGAGTTCATCGACACCTTGATCAACGCTCTCTGTGGCGTCTTCGGCGGCGCCTGACCCCTCAATCAACCCGCGACCACCGGGGCCGGGATGAGGTCGAGGCCGGCGAGGTCGTCGAGCCACTTGGCGATGAAGCGGGCGGTCAGGTGCGGGACATCCGACTCCGAGGCGCTGCGCCTTACCGCCTCGACGAATCGAGTGCTGTCGACGGGCATCACACCGGCCCGGTCGGGGCGACGCAACGAATCCAGCACACCGAGCGAGGAGCGCTGGCGCTGCTCATCGGGCAATGCCTGCAGCGCGGTCTCGAAGCGGCGGACCCACTCCTCGTATCCCTCGACGCGCTCGATGCGATAGCCGGCGGCTTCGATCCAGTCGACCATCGTATCCAGCGAGATCCCGTCATTGTGCGGGTTCGTGACGTGGTACGTGTGGAACCCGTCCCCACTCTCGATCGCGACTGCTGCGGTGGCCGCTGCGATGAAGTCGACCGGCAGACCGTCGTAGTGGGCGCGGGCACCGGCCGGTTCGTAGAACGACGCGGGTGCCAGACCGGTGAGCACCAGACTCTGCAGCAGTCGCACGAAGACGTCCGGCACGTTGACCTGCCCGCGGAACGTCCGGTGCGGGAGCATCATGTCGCCGCGGAAGACGGTGACCGGCAGACCGAAGCGCTCGTGGGCGCTCAGCAGCACCGACTCGGCGGCCCACTTACTCGCGCCGTAGTGCGCGCTGTAGTAATCCTTGATCGTGACCTCCGCACCCAGCGGCGTGCTCTCGTCGATCGTGGCGCCCCGTTCGAGGAACGGGATGACGGCCATCGAGGAGACGAAGTCGAAGCGCTTGAGCCGTCCCGTGACGGCGAGGGCGATCAGCTCCGCGGTTCCCATCACATTGGGGCCGAAGAGGTACTCGTACTCCAGCACGTGGTTGACCAGTGCGCCCGGGTGGACGATGCGGTCGACCGTGTCGGCCAGCCGCTCCCACGTCGCGCCATCGAGCCCGAGACGCGGCACGGCGACGTCGCCGACCAGCACCTCGAGGTGCGGCGACAGCTGCTCGATCCGGGCGGCGAGATCGCCGTCTGCAGCGAAGTTCGCCCTGAGCCGCGCGTCGGCGTCGGCCTGGTCGCGTCCACGCACCAGGCAGATTACGCGTCCACCGACAGCCGACGTCCGCTCGAGCCATTCCACGAGCTGGAAGCGACCCAGGAAGCCGGTGGCACCGGTGAGAAGGACCGTACGGGTGGCGTCCGCCGCGGCTGCCGGCGCCGGTGCATCCGCGAGCTGCGGCTGAAGACGGACGATGTCCAGATCAGCACCCGCCAGCTCGCGAGGCTGGGGGCTTCCGTGGACGGAGACAACGGTGGGGCGTTCGTCGGTCCCACGGTCGCGCTCGCGCTCGATCGCGGCGACCCACGCCCCGACATGGCCGGCCGGGCTCAGGATCGCGTTGATGTCCACCGGGACGTCGAAGATGTCGGAGAGCAGTGCGGCGAACGCCGCCGCCCCGAGCGAGTCACCGCCGGCTTCGGCGAAGCTGCGCCGGTCTGCGGGGTCCACCTGGTCGAGACCGAGCGTCGCGGCGAGCGCACGCGCGACGCGCTCCGACACGCTGAGGTCACTGTCCGGATCGCGCAGCGCCAGGAGGTCGGCGTTCTGCTTGGCCTCGAGGTCCTCGTAGATCTGCTCGAGCCGGTCGCCATAGCGTTCCAGCAGACGTGGACGCATCCGCTTGGAGACGCTGGACAGTAGGCCATTGGCCTGACTGAAGGCTTCGTGCTCGACGATGAAGTCGCGCGGCACCTCGAAGGAGCGCAGCTTCTCCGAGGCCGCGACACGGGCGAACTCGGCCCGGATGAGCTCTTTGATCTGGGTCTCCGACGGGTTCTCACCGAGCCGGATCGCGACGACCTGAGGCTCCGGCACGACGACCGCGACGAGGAAAGAACGCTCGGAACTGCCGTAGACGAAGATCTGCTGGATAACGTCGCTGTTGGTCTCGAACGCGTTGCCGACCGCGCCGAGCGTGACGAACTCGCCGTGCGCGAGCTTGAGGACGTCATTGCGGCGGTCGATGTAGACGAGGTGGTCGGGCCCGCGCTCCTCCATGATGTCGCCGGTCATCACGTAGCCGTCCTCGTCGAACAGCTTCGCGGTGGCCTCCGGGTTCTTGAAGTAGCCCGGGATGGCGAGGCGGGTCTTCACACACAGTTCGCCGCGGGGGTATGGCTTGTCGGTCGAGTAGTAGCCGAGCTCGGGAACGTCGCGCAGCCGGTAGTCGAGCACCTCAGCCCGGTTGATGCGGTCGCGCACCGTCACCGATCCGCCCGCCTCCGTCGTGCCGTAGCCCTCGGCGTACCCAACCGGGAAGCAGTCCTTGATGAACTGGCGCACCTCCGGCGTGCTGGGGGCCGAGCCACCGTACAGCATCGAGATGCGATCGCCCAGATAGGTATAGCGCATCTCGGCCATCACCCTCTGTCGGATCTCCTCGACGTCCGGCTCTGGCTCCGCCGCCGTCCGGCGCGCGACCTCGTTCAGGAAGTGTCGGTGCGCCATGTCGAGGACACGGGGGAACACGACCGCCTCGGTGGGCCGGACCAGCTGCAGATCCTCGAAGAGGGTGGACATGTCGGACCTGGCGATGAAGTACGCCGTGCCGCCGCGCGCCATCGTGTTGTAGACAGCGCCTCGGCCCATGAAGTGGTTCATAGGGGCGAAGCAGAGCCGTACCGTCGGGAGCGGCACCGGCGGCAAGACCTGGAACTGGAAGCGCGCGTGCTGTTCGGTGACAATCGCACCCTTGGGCGCACCGGTCGAGCCGGAGGAGTGCACCAGCAGCGCCATCTGCTTCTCGTTGGTCACCGGCGGAAGCGACGACCATCCACGGCCGGACCCCGCGTCCATGAGCTGCTCGACGGTGACCAACCGGACCCGACCGCCGAGGGCGGCCTCAGCAGCAGTCCACTGCTCACGGTCAGCATCGATGCGCTGGTCGTAGTCGAACGCGACGAGGGTGTGCAGCCCCTTTGAGGACGCCGCGTACTCGGCCGCGATGAGGAGGTCATCGGTCGTGGCGGCGATGACCACCGGCTCGACATCACGGACGATCCCGGACAGGTCCTGCCCGGCGAGCGTGGTCTGGAGCGGCACCGCCATGCCCTGGGCGAGCATGCAGGCCAGGTCCAGGACGACATAGTCGGTGCTGGCGAACCCGAAGGTCAGCACGGTCTGCCCCGGCGCGATCTGCCATCCTTCGACCTGGGTCCAGACCGTCGCGATCGCCCGCGCACGCCGCGCGAGCTCGCCGTAGGTGACGGTCTCGAACTCCGGCCGGAAGGCGCGGACCTGCCGGCCGGATCCGTCGGTCACGACGTCGTAGACGCGCTCACCCAGAGCGGGACGGGTGGCATACCCGTCGAGCATCACCTCGACGATGCCGGCGAGCGTCTGGTCCTTGCGGGCGATCTCCGCCAGCACCACCTCGTCGGGCATCAACTCCTGGAGCTGAGGGTCATGGACGGCGAGATCGAGGACGCGCTGCGCGGCCTTCGAGATCTTGCGGGTGGTGGGTGTGGTCGTCATGGTGACGTGTCCTTCCTATGGCGTGAGGCGGCGAGCAGGTCGGCCGCGGTGCGCTCGACGAACGTCAAGCGGAGGGCTACGCAAGACCGCCGGCGACGCCAGTGGCCCTCTGGCGGGTTGTGGCCGATGGGGTGGACGACTCGAGTTCTCCGACCGGAGCCATGCGCGTTTCGACTCTTGAACTCAACTCAATATAAGGCACTCGCCTCAAAAACTCCAGAAGGCAAATTATTTGACTTTGAGGCTTTCTCCTCAGACTCTGTCCCGGCCTTGTCTGGCGTCCCGACATGGACCGCTCACTTGCAGGTTTCATGACCCAGGGCCCGCGCCGCGTCGCCGACTCGTGATGCAGTCCACGATCGGCGACAATCACGACCCGCGGATGCACAAAAGTGGTCTGGCCTCGGCGCCCCATACCGACCCAATCCGCGAGCTCATCGGCGACGACACCATCATCGAGTGACGCAGCAACCCCTGCTGTCAGGGGGCGTATCTGCGGCGTGAGGGCTTGATATTCATCGTTGATGACTTAGTGACGGCGTCTGCGTGAGGTGGCGTGCTCAGCGCTGATGACGCCGCCGCGGCTCGGGCTCCGCGCCGGTCGGGGATGAGCGCCGAGCAGAACCTGGGATATCACCAAACTCGCCGGCCTCGAGCGTCGGGTGTACTACGAAGGACGGCACCCTCGAAGCCGGCCACCTCATGCTCGGCAACGAGCGCTTCGGCTTCGGCATCCTCACCGACGAGTCCGGCAACATCACCCGTCGACAGCAAGGGTCACCTTCGCCGAGGACGGCTACTGGCAGACCGGCGCGAGCTTCGCCTTCGCCGGCAAGGACCTACGAGTTCCTATCCGATGACCGCGGCCGCATGCCCGACCGCGGCCAGCAGGTCGACGGTCGTTGGCGCCAGGTCGGCGACACCCGCGAACCCGACGTGTGGTTCCCCTCGGGCGAGGCGGTGCCGTCGAACGGCCCGCGCCTGGCCCGCTACCATTTCGACTGGTCCCGTCGGCGACTGGTCGCATCGGTGGATCCGCGGGCTATCAAGCCCTCGGTGACCTGGTGGACGTGGCCGGCGGGGATGCCGGCAGCACGTGAGGCCGCGACCTCGGCGTCCAGGGCCTCCTGGGCCGGCAGGTTGAGAGTCCGGTCGTACGCGGCGCGGATCGCGGCGATCATGTGCTCGCCCTGCCCGGCCATCGCGATTGCGATCTCCCTGGCCCGGGACAGCAGCTGCTCGTGCGGCAGCACCTCGGTCACCAGGCGATCGTGGAAGGCCCGTTCGGGAGAGACATACTCGCCGCTCAGGCTGATCTGACGTGCGCGCCGTACGCCGACTGCCTGTGCAAGGTTGACGGTGAGGCCCCCGCCTGGAACCACCCCGACCTCGGCATGGGAGTCCGCGAACCAGGCCCGCTCCGAGGCGATCATGAAGTCACAGGCCAGCGCGAGCTCGAAGCCGCCCGCGATCGCCGCCCCGTTGACCGCTCCGATCACCGGCTTGCTGACCGCTCGCATCGCCTCGGCGTAGTTCGTCGCACCATTGCCATAGCCCATCGCGCCGCTGCCGAGCTCGTGCAGATCCATGCCGGCGCAGAACGCCGGGTCGGACCCGGTGAGTACGGCGACACGCGCCTCCGACGCGGTGTGGAACTCCTGTAGTGCGGAGACGAGCTCTCCCTGGAGCTGCGGGTTGATCGCATTGCGCTTCTCGGGCCGGTTCAGCTTGATGGTCCACACCGGACCGTCCCGCCGGATCTCGACGACAGGCGTCTCCCCTGCGCTGATAGCAGGGCCCGTCACGCGTCGGCCTGCAAGTCCTCGCGGATGGCGGACTTCACCTCTGCGTCGAGCGGAGCCTTCAGGTACAGGTGCATCCGGGTGAAGACGTCGCGGTAGCGACGCAGCACCTCCGCGGCCACCTGATCCGGCTCGGCGACCACGGCGAAGGCGTTCAGCACATCGTCGTCGATGACGTCGCCCATCTCCTTCCAGCGCCCGGCCTTTGTCATCGCGTTGAGCTCCGTCTGGAGATCGCCCCAGCCGTGCAGCTCGAGGACCGGTCGGTACGCGGGCGTCGCGGCGTAGAACGCGATCTGGTCTCGGACCCCGGCGGCCGACGCCGCCATCTCCTCCTCGTTGGTTCCGGTGACGACGAACGGCAGTCCGCTGATCTCGAACCCGTCGAGATCACGGCCACTCTTCGCCCGACCGGCACCCAGGCTCGGCACGACCACCTCGCGCAGGTAGCGCTCGGTGGCGAAGCCGTGACACATGAATCCGTCGGCGACCTCACCGGCAAGAGTCGTCATCTTCGAGCCGACGCCGGCGAGCAGCACCGGCGGCGGGCCGTAACGGTTCGGGCCGGGATTGAAGAACGGCGTCATCAGGGTGTGGGAGTAGTAGCCGCCCTGGAAATCGAGCGGCTCGTCCTCGTGCCAGGAGCGCCAGATCGCGCGCATGGCGAGGACGAACTCGCGCATCTGACCGACCGGTTGCGTCCACGGCATCGAGAAGCGCCGGGTGATGTGCGCCTTCACCTGCGAGCCGAGCCCGAGGATCAATCGTCCCTCGCTGACCAGCTGCAGGTCGTTGGCGGAGACCGCCATCGTCATCGGGGAACGTGCCAACGCGATCGTCACCCCGGTGCCGAGCATGACGCGCGAAGTGTCCTTCGCCGCGAGCGCGATGGAGACCATTGGGTCATGGCTGGTCTCACCGAACCAGACGGCATCGTACCCACGTTTCTCGGCGTCGACCGCCAGCTCGGGGTCGAGCGCCTGCTCGGCTGTGATATCGACTTTCATGCGATCCCCTCCGGATCTTCCTGGGCACCCCGTACGAGTCGGCCGGGCAGGGCGCCGGTTGTTTCACCATTGCGATAGGTGATCGACCTGGACACGACCGTGGCGCGGTAGCCGTCCGCGCCACGTAGTTCCCCATCGGTCGATAGAGCACCTCGTGGCCGTCGCGCTCGAGCAGCGTGTCGTAGATCAGCTCCAACGGATCGACGCCGGCGGCGCGGGCTCGGGCGCCTATGCTTTCCGAGACGTCCGGGTTGCAGTTCGGTGGGTCGCCGAGGACGAACAGTTGATCGTGCTCGGAAACGACGTAGGTGAAGAACGGGTTCGGATCGGTCGGCGACTCCGACAGCAACCGCAGCCTTGTCCCCAGCTTGCCCAGCTCGCGCACCTTCTCCGCCAGCGGCAGCGGCTCGAGTTCCCGGAAGGAGGGGTTGAGCGAGAACGGGTGCAGGCTCAGCTCGAGACCGAGCAAGCTGCCGGTCGGGCGGGGAATCACCTGTCCCCGGATCTCGAGGCCGTCGCGCTTGGCATCCTCGAGACCGGCGAGGATCGTGCGCCACTGCTCTTAATACCCTGGCGTCTGCATGAAGGTGAAGGAGACCTTCCTGCCGCAGCGCTCGGCGATCCGCCGCAGCAGGTCCAGCTGCACCTCCGGCGGGTGGCGGGTGTCCGGCACGAGTTGGAAGACGCCCGTCCCGGCGTCGCCCAGGGCGAGTACCTCCTCGTCCTCGGTGTTGACCGACGGCGCCGGCCGGCCGGCCGGCCTTGAAACGATGCGCGTAGGTGCGTGAAGTTGACACGCCGACCGCCCCGGCGCGGATCGCCTCGGCGGTGAGCGTGCGCATCGCCGCCAGGTCGTCCATCGCGGGCGGTTCGAGCTCGACGCCGCGATTGCCCATCACCACTGTGGTGACCCCGTGTCCACTCGATGGTGCAAGAGTGTCCTCCCAGGTGACCTGCCCGTCGTAGTGGGTGTGGACGTCCACGAAGCCCGGCGTGACGATGCATCCGGCAGCGTCGACCTCCTCGGCGGCGGTACCTGCCATGTCTCCGACAGTGACGATGACGCCGTCCTGCACGGCGACATCCGCGGAGCGGGGTACACCGCCGGTGCCGTCCACGCGAGACCGCCGCGGATCACCGGGTCGTAGCTGTGAGACATACCTGCCTCTCCCGTTTGGTCAGAGAGCCTTCTCGAGGATGTGGGCCCCGCAGGCCGAGCCCAGGCCGCTGACGTGCGCGAGGCCGGACCTTGGCGCAAGCGATCTGACGCAGGGCCTCACCGCGCAGGTTGGTGGCGACCTCCCGGATGTTCGCCTAAGGTGAAGGCCCGCAGGACACCCTCGGTGAGGATCTGCGCGATACCGAAGCAGGCGCGCACGCATTGCGACGGTCGAAGTACTGTGCGTCGCAGGTGACCCAACTCAAGGGCGACGAGGCGCGGAGTATCCCGATCGGCGAGGTCCAAGTAATCGACCAGCCGGATCTGAGACACAATCACTCTCCTGTCAAGATCAATAAGTTATACACTTTATGCCGCAGGCCGCAACAACACAACAAGGGGTAAATCGAGTATCACGCAGCCGGTGCGGGCGTTGAACTCGCCACAACGGTTCAATCATCCTGCTGATCCAACCAGATTTCACCTAGTCTTGGCTCTCAGGTACCGCCTCCACCGGGATTTGGGGCGGACGTCAACGAGAGGTAGATATGACCACGGCCAAGACCGACGCAGGAGAGACCGGCGCACTGCGCGTACCCAAGATGGCCGAGTTGGTGGCCCAGCGCCTGCGTCGTCAAATCGTGCGTGGCGAGCTGAGCGAAGGCGATGCGCTGCCCTCTGAGGCGGAGCTGATGGCTCAGTTCGGCGTCTCTCGCCCCACGCTTCGCGAGGCGTTCCGCGTCCTCGAGTCCGAGGGCCTGATCAACGTCCGCCGCGGCGCCCACGGCGGTGCCCGCGTCCAGACTCCGAACGGCGACATCGCCGCTCGCTACGCCGGTCTCGTACTCGAGTTCCGTGGGACGACCCTTGAGGATGTCTACGACGCCCGCAACATCATCGAGCCGCCGCTCGCCGGTCTGCTCGCTCGCAAGCGCACCAA
Organism: Gordonia polyisoprenivorans; assembly: GCF_017654315.1. Taxonomy (NCBI): domain Bacteria; kingdom Bacillati; phylum Actinomycetota; class Actinomycetes; order Mycobacteriales; family Gordoniaceae; genus Gordonia; species Gordonia polyisoprenivorans. The sequence goes on along the minus strand of NZ_CP072203.1, from coordinate 2,432,536 downwards.
CGCCGACCTCGAGAAGTTGAAGGCCGCGCACGACGCCGCCCGCGAGCACCTCGACGACGGCAACGCCCTCATCCGGGTGCACAACGAGTTCCACGCCGTGATGATCGATCTCGCGGGAAACCAGACGATGGCTGTGCTCAACGGGATGGTCCGTCACATCATCGACCTGTCCAGCTTCCGGCACGTCGCCTCTGACGCCGGATCGCCCGCGAACATCGCGTCGATCCGCAAAGGCTTCCGGGCGCACGAGTTGCTTATCCAGTACGTGGAGGCACGCGACGCCGTTGCCGCGGAGAAGTTGTGGCGCAAGCACGTGACCGAGGCCGAGAAGTACATGCTCAGCGATGCCAACCCCAAAACGGTCCTGGATCTGTTGGAATGATGTCGGCGGCGTCGGTGGCCTCGGCACCCGATCTCACGCTTGGGACCGCGAATCCCGCCTGACCTGTTCAGTGACGTCCCGTCGTTGCGGGAGTTCCTGTCGTACGTCGATGCGAGTTCGCTGGAACGGGTCTGCGTCGGCGACCACGCCACCTTCCGCGAAGGCATCGGCTTCGACGGTCAGCCACAGCCGCCCCGACCGATCGTGTGGCGATCGAGGTGGCGGTCTACCTCCTGCCACTGCGCCACCCGGTGCCGGTCGCCCGGCAGATCAGCACCCTCGCCACGCTGGCCCCGGGCCGCTTCACGTTCGGCGTCGGAGTCGGCGGCGAGGTACTCGCCTGTGGCGCGGACACGACCACCCGGGGACGTCGTTTCGACGAGTCGCTCGAGATCCTGGCAGAACTTCTCGCCGGCCGCCCGGTCAGTCGCGCCGGCGGACACTTCGAACTGGACGAGTTATGTGTCCTGCCTGCTCCCCCGATCCGCGTGCCGTTCCCGGTCAGCAAGCCGTTTTGATGCGGCACTGCGGCGTACGGTCGGCTCGGCGACGGGTGGATCGCCGTGTGGCTATCACCCCGGCGCTTCGACGAGGTACGTGAACACGCGGCGGACGAAGCCGGCCGAGTCGTCTCTCGCTGGAGCCACGCCGTGCATGTGTGGGACGGGTTCGGCCCAGACCGCGCCTTGGAACGCGCAGGGCTGGCAGGGCAGATGGAGTCCCTCTACCGCATCCCGTTCGAGCGGCTCGAGCGCTACTGCCCGTACGTCTCCCCAGAGGAGACCGGTGCGTCGATCCAGCCCCATCTCGAAGTCGGTTGCGCGAGGCCGCAGACGGTGCGATACGGGTCCGCGCGTTGCTGCGCGGCGAGGCCCGAGCTCAGAGGCCGAGCGAACGGCCGATGAGGTCTTTCATGATCTCGTTGGTCCCGCCGTACACGCGCTGTACACGGCTGTCGCGCCACAGGCGGGCGATCTCGTACTCGTTGACGTAGCCGTATCCGCCGTGGAGCTGCAGGCAGCGGTCGAGGATCTCCCACTCGGTCTCGGTGATCCACATCTTCGCCTCGGCCGCGTCCACTGCGGTGAGTTCACCGGCGATGAGATCCTCGATGCAACGGTCCAGGAAGACCTGCGCGACATCGACCTTGGCCTTCATCTCCGCGATGTAGAAGCGGTTCGCCTGGAACGACCCGATCGGCGTACCGAACGCCTCGCGGGTCTTCGCGTAGTCGAGGGTGATCTCGAGCGCGCGCTTCGCGCGGGCGACACCGTGCACCGCGATACCGAGACGCTCGGAGGGGATGTTGCGCATCAGGTTGTAGAAGCCGCGGCCGAGCTCGCCGAGGACGTTGTCGGCCGGGACACGGACGTTCTCAAAGAAGAGCTCCGAAGTGTCGGCCGCCTTGGCGCCGATTTTGTCGAGCTTGCGACCGCGGGTGAAGCCATCCATACCCTCCTCGACCACGAGCAGTGAGATGCCCTTGTGGCCGGCGCTCGGGTCGGTCTTACAGACCACGATCACGAGGTTGGCGAGCTGGCCGTTGCTGATGAAGGTCTTCGAGCCGTTGAGGATCCAGTCGTCGCCTTCACGTACGGCGCTGGAGCGAATGCTCCGGAGGTCCGAGCCGGCGCCGGGCTCCGACATCGCGATGGCGGTGATGATCGAGCCGTCGACCATTCCCGGGAGCCAGCGAGCCTTCTGCTCGTCGGTGGTCAGGTCGGTCATGTACGGCATCACGATGTCGTTGTTGACCGCGAACCCGAGTCCACTCGTGCCACTCGCGACGATCTCCTCGGCCAGGATCGCGTTGAAGCGGAAGTCGCGGATGCCGAGCCCGCCGAATTCCTCTGGGACCTCCCATCCGAGCAGACCGAGCTCACCAGCCCTCTTCCAGACCTCGCGGTTCGCCTGGCCGTCAGCCTCCCATTGTGCGGCGTGTGGCTTGGCCTCCTTCTCGAGGAAGGCACGAACGGTGGCACGGAACGTGTCGTGGTCTGGGGTGAAGATCTTGCGACGCATGGGGTCTGCCCTTCTGGAACGGTTGGCCTTGCGGAGCCATGAGCGTTACGTGCAATAGTTTACCTATCTACCGAATTAACGGTAGCCCCGTACCGGACGCTAAACCCCTACCGGAAAGGATGTCGTCGTGACCGAAGCATCTCCGACGCCCCGTCGCCACCCCGGCCCACTCGCGGGCATCAAGATCGTCGAGATCGCCGGGCTCGGCCCGACGCCGTTCGCCGGCATGCTGCTCTCCGACATGGGAGCCGACATCATCCGGGTCGACCGGCCCGGTGTTGGCCGCCCGAACGACGACAAGTACGCCCTGAGCAGGGGCCGGCGCTCGATCGTGGTCGATCTCAAGAAGCCGGAGGGCGTCGAGACCGTGCTCGCCCTGGCCGAGCGGGCCGACATCCTGATGGAGGGATATCGCCCCGGCGTCACCGAGCGACTCGGCATCGGCCCCGACGACTGTCTCTCCCGCAACCCGGCGCTCGTCTACGGCCGGATGACCGGCTGGGGAAACCGAGGCCCCCTGAGTCAAACGGCCGGACACGACCTGAACTACCTGGCGCTCACCGGCGTGCTCACCCTGTTCCAGCGCGGCCCCGGCGCGCGACCGGCAACCCCTCCTGGACTACTGGCCGACTTCGCCGGCGGCGGCCTGATGTTCGCCTTCGGCATCGTGTGCGCGGTCTTCGAGGCGCGCCAGTCCGGCAAGGGCCAGGTCATCGACGCGGCGATGGTCGACGGCGTCGCCTCGCTGACCACCCTGATCTACTCGATGACCGCACAGAACCGCTGGAAGATGGACGCACCCGGCTCGAACTTCTGCGATGGCGGTTCGAACTATTACGACATCTACGAGACCGCCGATGGCCAGTACCTGGCGGTCGCCCCGACCGAGCCGCAGTTCTACGCGATACTCGTCGAGAAGCTCGGCCTGGATCCGGCTTCCCTGCCCGACCGCGACAACGCCGCCAACTGGCCCGCCCTGAGCGAGACCTTCGCCGAGGTCTTCCGTTCTCGCACGCGCACGGAATGGGAGGTGGTCTTCGACGGCTCCGACGCGTGCGTTACCCCGATCCTGTCCTTCGCCGAGGCGCGCCGGCACCCGCACAACATCGAGCGCGGCACCTTCGTCGAGGAGTTCGGCGTGGTCCAGCCGGCGCCGGCGCCGCGCCTCTCGCGGACCCCGGCCACGATCGCCGGGCCGCCACCGCGCGGTGGCCAGCACTCGGCGGAGATCCTCCGCGACTGGGGCTTCCCCTCCGACCGGATCGACGCCCTCCTCGCCGACGGGACCGTCGTCAACGGCGATTGACCAGCAACACTGTGCTGTCGATAAGTTAGATGATAAACCTATATGCGTCACGTCTCGTCAGCGCGGCTTCGACCGCGCCCTTCTCCCGGAGGCCCCTGCCTTGTCTGATCGCCACACACAGTTCCCATCCCTGCGCCTGGAGTTGGCCGACTCGGGTGTGATGCACCTGATCCTCGACGGCCCGGCGCTGAACTCGGTCGGCCCGCAGATGCACCGCGACATCGCCGACGTGTGGCCCGCGCTGGCCGCGGACCCCGACGTCCGCTCCGTCGTCGTGTACGGCGCCGGTCGCGCCTTCTCGGCCGGCGGCAGCTTCGACTCGATCGAGGCGATGATCAACGACTACGAGACCCGCGTTCGCGTGATGCGCGAGGCCCGTGATCTCGTCCTCAACCTGATCAATTTCGACAAACCGGTCGTCTCCGGCATCCGCGGCCCGGCCGTCGGTGCCGGCCTCGTCGTCGGCATGCTGGCCGACGTCTCGGTCGCGGGTCGCACCGCCAAGATCATCGACGGCCACACCCGCCTCGGCGTCGCCGCCGGCGACCACGCCGCCGTCTGCTGGCCGCTCATGGCCGGAATGGCCAAGGCGAAGTACTACCTGCTCACCTGCGACCCGCTCACCGGCGAGGAGGCCGAGCGCATCGGCCTCATCTCCAAGTGCGTCGACGACGACGAGGTCCTCGACGAGGCGATCCGCATCGCCGAGCAACTGGCCGCCGGCGCCCCCACGGCGATCGCGTGGACCAAGCACCACCTCAACCACTGGTACCGGTCGGCGATCCCGGCCTTCGAGGCCTCCCTCGGCGCCGAGTTCCTCGGCTTCGGCGGTCCCGAGGTCCGCGAGGGCCTCGGCTCACACCGCGAAAAGCGCAGCCCCGAGTTCACCGGCCTCCCGCGCGTCACCACCGCCACCACCATCGAGGAGAACTGATGACCGAGCAGTCCATCACGCCCGACCTCCCGACCGCGCCCGGCGGCATCGCCGTCGTCACCGGCGCCGGCGGCGGCATCGGCGGCGCGATCGTCACAGAGCTCGCCCGGGCCGGCTACACCGTCGCCGCGTGTGATCTCAACGTCGAGGCCGCTCAGCGCGCGCTGACCGAGGCCGGCACCGACAAGGGCGGCGCGTACCGCGTGGACGTCTCCGACAGCGCCGGCGTCGCCGAGGTCGTCACCGCGATCGAGCATGACCTGGGTCCGATCCGGGTCCTGGTGAACAACGCGGGCATCGACAAGATCGAGCCGTTCGTCGACTCGACCGAGGAGACCTGGCGCCGCATAGTCGACGTCAACTACCTCGGCACCGTGATCGTCACCCGCTCCGTGCTCGACCACATGATCGCCCGCAGCTACGGCCGCATCGTCAACATCGCCTCGGACGCGGGCCGCGTCGGCTCCTCGGGCGAGGTCGTCTACTCCGGCACCAAGGGCGCGGTGATCGCCTTCGGCAAGGCCCTCGCTCGCGAGACCGCGACACAGAACATCACGGTCAACACCGTCTGCCCCGGCCCGACGGACACCCCGCTGCTCGACCAGGTCGCGCAGCAGAGCCAGAAGCGGTACGACGCGCTCTCGCGCGCGGTTCCGATGAAGCGGATCGGCACGCCGGCCGACATCTCGCCGGCGGTCTCGTTCTTCGCGCACCCCAATGCCGGGTACGTGACGGGCCAGACCCTGTCCGTCAGCGGCGGATTGACGATGGCATGAGCACGGCGACCGACATCGAGCTCCGTCGCGAGGGGTCGATCGCGTATCTGCAGCTCACCGGCGCCGACCGTCTCAACCCGATCGGCAGCCACACCAGCCGGGCGCTGGCCGACGCAGTCCGCGCGATCGACGCCGACCGTGAGATCCGCGCGGTGGTCATCCACGGCGAGGGCCGCGCCTTCAGCGCTGGTGCCGACATCGACGAGATCAACGGCTTCGCCGACGGCTCGGACTTCTCCGGATTCGTGAAGGGCATCACCGACGCACTCGAGCTGATCGAGCGCAGTCCGGTGCCGTTCATCGCGGCGATCCAGGGTGCGGCGATGGGCGGCGGGCTCGAGCTGGCCCTCGCCTGCGATCTGCGCGTCACTGCCCGGGGCGTCAAGCTCGGCCTGCCCGAGGCGAAGCTGGGCGTCCTGCCCGGCGCCGGCGGCACTCAGCGCCTCCCGCGGCTGGTTCCGCACACCGTCGCCTTCGAGATGCTGGTGACAGGGCGACCGATCACCGGTGAGCGCGCCTATCAGATCGGCCTGGTGAACGAGGTGTACGACTCCCCCGACGAGGTCCTGGCCGCAGCCACCGTGTTGGCCCAGGAGCTGGTTGCGGGAGCGCCGCTGGTGCCGGAACTGGCCAAATCGCTACTCTCGGAGACGCTGACGATGTCGCTCTACCCAGCGGTCGAGCGCGAGCGCGAGATCGCAACGGAGCTCTTCGCCAGTGAGGACGGCCGCGAGGGCTTTGCGTCCTTCGTCGCCAAGCGCCCCGCGCAGTACCGCGCCCAGCGCGGATGACCGTGGCTGCAGCCGACGCAAATGGCGGCCTTCTCGTCACCGATCGGGACGCCGCTCGCGTCCTCACGCTCAATCGCCCCGAGGTTCTCAACGCAATCGATCCGCAGCTCGGGTCCGCACTCCATGCCGCGCTCGTCGCAGCCGATGCCGATCCCAGCGTGCGGTGCATCGTGCTGACCGCCACCGGGTCGCGGGCGTTCAGCGCCGGTGGCGATCTCAAGAAGATGGCCCGGACAGACGGCCCGACCATCGGCGGCGCGAGCCACGCCATCACCGAGGCGCTGCAACACCGCCCCGGCAAGCCGATGATCGCCGCGGTGAACGGCCTGGCGTACGGGGGCGGGCTGGTTCGCCTTCCCCGTCTCGTCGGTGAGCGTCGTGCGCGCCAGATGATCCTGTCCGGCGCCCCGGCCCCGGTCGATGCGTCCACCGCGCTGGAGTGGGCGTCGAAAAGTCACACCGCCTGTAAATGACTTCGCATCTTTTCGCAGGTTCGATGCTCGTAGATGTGGCGGAGGCGCACGTCATAACGACCTGAGGAGCGTGGAGCGCACCGGACGCGAACGCTACGAGACCAACCTGAACGACCCCGACCTCGCCACCGTGGAAGACGGGACCCGGTTCGCGGCCTTCTGCCTGGGTGACGGCGATGCCGAGCGGCGCTCTTCCCGATGGAGGTGACGGCTGGCTACAAGTTTCGCTCCGCCACCACAAGACCCACTACATGTCGATCATCCTGCGCGGCTCTCGGCGGGTGGGGAAGAAGTGGCAGGCCTCCGGCGACGTCCGGCTCCAAGAGAGGGGCTCCATCCACGGCTCCTCTTGATCCGCCAGGATGGGCACGTGCACTGTCAAGCAGGGATCTCCCCGACCTGGACCGTCGCCGCTCGAGCGGGACGAACTCTGTATCGGGGCCACCTTCAGTCGCAGCGAGGATCACAGGGGAAGCAAACGCACAGGAGCATCGAGCTCGATCGTGCGTACGGCCGTGTGGAGGTCAGCACCGTCACTGCCGAGTACAGGGAAAACGGTGGCGGAGAACTTGTCTGCCAGTGCCGCCGCACTCAGCGGACGCTCGGGGCTGCCGGAGCGATCTGGCACATCGACGGCGAACTGCTCGCCCTCGGCATACACCACCCTGACCCGTGCGCCACGGTGGGCGGGGAAGCGACCGTCGTACGCGTCATCGACGGAGAGCCGGACACGAGGCACCAAGCATCGCACGGCCGGATCGGTGATCGCGTCCTCGGTGAACATCGCCTCAGCCCCGCGCACCAGCCCTGCCGACACGAGGTGAGCCAGGCTGAAGCGCCGCTCCGCATCCGTTCGCGGATCAGCGATTCCCGCCGTGCTGACGGCAGCGGAGTAAGTGTCGATTTCGATCCGCTCGATCCGCGAAGGGTCGATCCCGTTTCCACGCAGTTCGAGCGCGGCATCGATCGCGGCGAAGGTGTGCCCGCAACACTGATAGGGCTTGACCGTGATCCGCTCGATCACCAGGGGCCCTTCGGCCTGCGAGCGGCTCCGCGACCAGTCGGTCGTGGTCCCGGTCGCAGCTGCGAAGCCGGCCGGCCCCTCCAGAACATCGACGGCGCCGGTGACACCACCCCGGGCCGCGGCGACAGCAACCACGCCCGCTTGGGCGGCTGCACCGGAGTGCAGGGGTTTGCCGGCGGCGTCGCTACGGAAGGTCTGCTGCACACCTCCGCACATCGTGACCGCGAGTGAGAGCGCATGCGCCAACTGTTCTTCGCTGAGCTCGTAGAGGTCGGCCACAGCTGCTGCCGCAGCGACCGCCCCTGCGGTACCAGTGGTGTGCCAGTGACGGTAATGGGTGGGGCCAAGGTCAGCCGAGAGTCGGCCGCCCACTTCGTACCCGACGACGATCGCACGCAGGAATCGCCCGAAGGTCACGTCACACTGGTCCCCGACCGCGAGCGCGGCCGCGACGACCGGTGCACCTGGGTGGAAGAGACCAGGAGCGTAGATGTCGTCGAGCTCGAGGGCGTGCGCGGCCGTCCCGTTGATCAGTGCGGCCAGCGACGGCACCGCTGTCAGATCGTGCCCTACGACGCGGCTCGAGCCGGAGCCCGGCTCGAGGCCGTTGAACAGAGCAGTGACAATGGGCTCCGCCGAACCGCCAACGGTCGCGGCCACCCAGTCGACGAGTGCGTTTCGCGCGGCGTTCTCGACCTCGACGGACAGAGGCTGCTGCCGAAGCTCGACGGCGCGTCGGCCCAGATGGGCGATGACTCCGTCAGTCATGATCAGACCTCCACCACGGTCACCACGGCATCCACCGCACGAACGCCCTCACCCTCACGCAAGACCAGGACGGGATTGGCTTCAGCCTCGATGACGACGCGGTCCGTCGACACGGCGAGCCGCGAGACTGCAACGATCGCCTCCGCAAGGGCGTCGAGGTCGCCGCGCGGAGCTCCGCGGAACCCCTTCGCGACCGCAAGGCCACGCACCTCGCCGATCATCTCCTGCGCCTGGTCGAGGTCGACCGGCGCCATCCGTACCGAACGGTCGTGATAAACCTCGGCGAGCACACCCCCGGCGGCGAGCACGACGACGGGCCCCGCGTCCGCGTCGCGGCGCAGACCGATGAGGACCTCGGCGACGCCGTGGACCATCTGCTGCACCATCACCCGGTCGATGGTGAGGTCGGGACGGGCCGCGCCGACCGACGCGCGGATGTCGGACACTGCGGCGGCGAGACCCGCACCGTCCGCGACGCCGAGCACCACGCCGCCGAGATCGCTCTTGTGCGCCAACTGGTCCGCGACCACCTTGACGACGGCCGGTGCAGGTAGCGGCAGATCGGCCGGGAGGTCATCGACCGAGAGGATCACGCGCGGCGCGCCGGCCAGACCGACGCTGTCGAACACCGCATAGGAGGCGTCCTCGTCGAGCGTGCGCCCGTCGGTGCCGGGCGCCGGAGCCGTTATCTCGGCACGCACCGGTGCGCGGTTGAAGACCGCGGTCATCGCGTCGGCGAGAGCTTCGGCGGTACGGAACGCCGGCACCCCGCTGCCTCGGAGCAGCTGCAGGGCCGCGGGTGCCGAGGGGACCACAAAGACCGCGAGCGGCGTCGCGGCATCGGCGGAGTCGACGATCGGCTTGACACTCACGTCCGGGGTGAATCGGGCCGAGCTGCCCGGCACGGCGACGACCGCGTCGAACTCAGGGGCTGCGAGCAGCACGTCGAGGGCCGCCTTGATGGTGTCGTACGTCGCCCCGGCGAGGGTCAGGTCGACGAGCGCGCCGTGACCGGCGTCGACGCCGATCTCGGCGAGCCGGGCGGCGGTGGCCGCCTCGGGTGCGGTGACCCGCAGGCCCGCGTGCGCCAGGCAGTCGACAGCCATCGCACCGCCGCCACCGGTCGTGGAGACCACGGCGATGCGCCGCTCGGAGCGGGTCGGCGCGATCGGCACCCGGCGAGCGAGCAACTGCCCCTCGAGCAGGGCGTCGAAGGTGGTCACGCGGGCGATTCCGTGGGCCCGCAGGAAGGCCTCGGCGACAGCGTCGTCGCCCGCCAGGGCACCGGTGTGGGAGACGGAGAGTCGCGCACCGTCGTCGGAGCGGCCGAGCTTGTAGGCGATGACCGGCTTGCCTCGTTCGGCGGCGGCGCGCGCGAACGCGGTCAGGTCGTCGGCATGGGAGATGTTCTCGAGGAAGAGCGCAAAGCTCTTCACGGCCGGGTCGGCGACGGCGGCCAGGCAGACCTCGCCCAGGGAGATGTCGAACTCGTTCCCGACCGACACCATGCCGGCGAAACCGATACCCATCTCTGCGCCGCGGGACAGCAGAGCGCCCAGCACGCTGCCGGACTGCGAGGCGAGGAAGACGTCGCCCGTCGGGAGAGAGCCCTCGGCGAAGGCGGCGTTGCCGGTGAACGCGAACCCGGATGCGACCGTGGCGACACCCAGGCTGCTGGGCCCGAGCACTCGCAGCGAGGAGCGCTCCACGATTTCGCGAAGCTCGCGGCGCCGCCGGTCCCCGTCGGGCGTACCCGGCAAGAAGCCGTCGGCAACCACGGTGGCGACGGTGACGCCCAGCTGGGCGCACTCGCGCACGGCATCGACCGCAGCGTCGGCCGGCGTGAGGATCAGCGCATGGTCCGGAACGGTCGGCAGGTCAGTGAGGGACGACCAGGTGCGCTCGCCGAGCACTGTCTCGCGCTTGGGGTTGACGGGAAAGATGTCACCCTTCCAACCGTGCTGCCGCAGGAACTCCAGCGGCCGCGCGGTCGGCTTGCCGCGTACGTCGGAGGCGCCGACGAGGGCGACCGACGCCGGCGCGAACATGGCCCGATGGAGATCGGCACTCATCTCAGCGCGCCCGGGACGAGAACCGGCGGCCGAAGACGTCCTCGGCGATTCGGTTCTTGAGGATCTCAATCGAGCCGCCCGCGATCATCCAGCCCCGGGTACGTCGGAAGCAGTACTCGACCAAGCTGTCGTCGCAGAAGCCGGACGCACCCATCGCCTGCATGGCGACGTCCGCGGCGGCGAACCCGGCCTGGTTGGCGGCAAGCTTGGCCATTGCGGTCTCAGCGGCCGTCGGCAGACCGAGCCTGTCGCCGTTGGCCGCCGCGCGCTCGAGCAGCAACTGGGCCGATTCGAGCTTGACCGCTGCCTCGGCGAACATCCACTGCAGGCCCTGGAACTCGGCCAGCGGCCGGCCGAACTGCTCACGGGTCAGTACATGGTCCCTGGCCACGTCGAAGGCGTAGCGACCCACGGCGATAGAGCGTGCACTGTTGCCCAGGCGCTCGACGTTGAACCCGCTGATCTGCTTCTTGAAACCACCCTGGCCCAGGAGTACCTGCTCGGGGCCGATCCGGCAGTTGTCGAAGTAGAGCGGACACCAGTGCTCGCCGTTCATGTACCCGACCGGCTTACCGACCTCGAGACCCGGCGTGTTCCGGTCGACCAGCACCGAGCCGATGCCGTCGATACCCTTGGCGAAACGCACGTAAACGAGGTAGACGTCTGCGTCGGCGCTGTGGGTGGAGAACACCTTGGTGCCGTTGATCAGCCAGCCATCGCCGTCCGGGGTGGCCGCGGTGGTGAGCTCGGTGGCGGCTGAGCCGGCACCGGGCTCGCTCATGCCCAGCGACATCAGCAGATCGCCGGAGAGCAAGCCGCCGAGGTAGCGCTCGCGCTGGTCCTCGGTGGCGTACTGCGCGAAGGTGCGGATCGGGCCGAAGTTGCCGGCCTGCACGATGTCCGCGCTGCGCGGACACCGACTGGCGACAGCCTGGATCGCGGTGATGGCGGCGCTCAGACCCGCGCCCTGACCCCCCAGCTCCTCCGGGATACTGAGGCCGAGGAGACCCTGGCCGGCCAGCATACGTGCGAGATCGCGGGGGTAGTCCGTCTCGTGGGCACGTGCGAGCGCACCGGGTGCGAGTTTGCCGGCGGCGAAATCCACCACCGAGGCGCGGAACTCCGCGAGGGTTTCCGGGTCAGTGATCATGTTGTGCCTGTGTGCCTTTCTCCGGCGCCGATCGGCGTCGTGTGTAGGGCTGCGATGACCTGTCCTGCCTGGTTGGGCACTCTGTCGTACAGCTCGAACAGTTGTGGGTCGTGACCCGGGATGATGTGGGCCGGCGAGGAGGCCAGGTCCTCGATGCGCTCATAGCCGTCGAAGACCTGCTCCAGGTCGACCAGCGCGGGGAACGGGTTCCGCTCGCAGATGTTGCCGAAGTAGTGTGCGCCGTCACAGGCGAGCACGATCCACCCTCGGTCAGTGCGGATGCGCGCGATCTGCGAGCCGCGGGTGTGACCCGCGACCAGACGGAGCTCGAAGCCCGGCAGCAGGTCGTGATCGCCATCGAGCAGCGTGACCGTGCCCGCGTACAGCCGGCGAACGATCGTGGCGACGTCCTCGGCCTCGAAGAAGTGGCTGAGGCGGTGGTGGCGCATCGCGGGTCCGGCGGCGTATTCGAGTTCCGCCTGCTGCAGTACCACCTGCGCGTCGGGGAAGTCGTTCACGTTGCCGGCGTGGTCGTAGTGCAGGTGACTGAGCACCACGGTCTTGACCGCGGCCGGATCCAGGCCCGTGGCAGACACGGCCTCCGCGGCAGTCAGCTCGAGGTGGCGTCCACGGCGAGCACCGGCCACCCGGTCAAAGCCGGTGTCGATCACGACCACGTCGTCGCCGCAGGCGGCGACGAAGACGATGAAGTCGATCGCCTGCTCCCCCGAGCGGTCACCCGGGTAGAGGTAGTTGTCGCGCGCCGGCCGGCCACCGGTGGCGGTCCGGACCGCCCACACCTGCCAGACCGGCCCAGCACCGGCTCCGCTCTCAGGCACGGCCCTCGATCACCTTGATCATCACGGGGTAATACGCGGCGCCGAGTCCGGCGTCGTGCGCCCGCTGCAGCAGATCCATGGTCTGCTGCGCGGATCCGATCGGGACCTCCGAGTCGGCGGCCAGCTGCAGCGCGAGCTTGAGGTCCTTCATCGCGTAGTCGACCGGGAATGCGCGCTCGGGGTACTCGTCGGGAATCATCGTCGCGGTGGCAGTGTTGCGCAGCGCGAAGCTGTCGGCTGAGCCGAGCGCCAGTGTCGAGAACAGGGTCTGCGGATTCACCCCGGCGGCCCGGCCGATGGCCAGCGCCTCGGCGACAGCGTTCATGTTGATGAACAGCACCATGTTGTTCATGATCTTGAGCACCTGGCCGGCGCCCACGTCGCCCGCCTGTACGATGTCGGTGCCCATGCACGAGAGGTAGGGCTGGAGCAGCGCGAACGTCTCGTCATCTGCCCCTACGGTGATGAGCAGGGTGCCGGCGGCGGCGGCCTGGCGCTGCCGGGCGACCGGCGCGTCGACGAGGGCGATGCCCTCCGCGCGCAGCCGCTCCGCGAGCACCCGGGTGCGGGTCACGTCGCTGGTGCTCATGTCGACGACGATCTGGGGCCGGGACGGGCCCGCGAGCAACTCCTCGCAGACCGACTCGACCTGGACGATCGAGGGCAGCGAGAGGAAGACGATGTCCGCCTCGCCGCCGACCGCGGCGACGCTGCCACGCGCCTGGGCGCCGACCTCGACCGCGGCGGTCATGGCGGTCTCGTCCGGGTCGTAGACGACGAGAGTGCGCTGGGACTTGCGGGCGAGGTTCGAGGACATGCCCGAGCCCATGACGCCCAAGCCGATGAATCCGAGGGTGTGGTTCATGCGATATCCATGATGACGGCCTTGACTTGGGTGTAGTGGTGGATCGCGTCGATGCCCTTCTCGCGCCCCAGACCACTGTTCTTGTAACCGCCGAAGGGAACTTCCACCCCGGCGCCGGTGTATCGGTTGACCTGGATCTGACCGGCCTGCAGCTGAGCGGCGACCCGGTGCGCGGTCGCGACGTTGCCGGTGAACACACCTGCCGACAGGCCGTACTCGGTGTCGTTGGCGATCGAGATCGCCTCGTCGAGGTCGTCGAACTCCAAGACGGACTGGACCGGCCCGAAGATCTCCTCCCGCGCCACAGGCATGTCGTTGCGCACGCCCTGGAGGAGGGTCGGGGTGACGTAGTGTCCGCCGATGCCACCCGCAACCTCGGCGCGCTCGCCGCCGACGACCAGCTCGGCGCCGCTCGTACGGGCCGAGTCGAGGTAGCCCAAGACCTTCTCGAACTGCGGGTTCGAGATCAGGGGACCGACGTCCGGCTCGTCGAGGCCATGACCGACCGACAGGCCATCCATCCGAGCCGCCAGCCGCTGGACGAACTCGTCGCGCACTCGCCGGTCGACCAGCAGTCTGGTGGTGGCGAAGCAGGACTGGCCCGAGTTACGAACCACGGCGAGGGCGCCGGCCTTGGCCGCGGCGTCCAGATCGGCATCCGCGCACACTATTGTCGGCGACTTGCCGCCGAGCTCGAGGTTGACGCCGATGATGCGGCGGGCGGCGACCGCGCCGACCCTGCGGCCGGTGCCCACCGAGCCGGTGAAAGTGATGTGGCGGACCAGTTCGTTCTCGATGAGATCGGAGCCCGTTGACGCGCCGCGGCCGAGCACGACGTTGCACAGCCCAGCGGGGATGCCGGCGGCCACCATGAGACGAGCGGTGTAGATGCTCGTCAGGGGGGTGAGCTCGGAGGGCTTGGCCACCACGGCGTTGCCGGCGGCGAGACTGGGCGCGACACCACGGGCCAATTGGGTCAGTGGCGCGTTCCACGGCGTGATGTGCGCGATGACACCCAGGGGCTCGTGCAGCGTGTACGAGAACGTGCCCGCAGGCTGCGGCAGGGTGTCGCCGTGGATCTTGTCGGTGAGACCCCCGTAGTACTCGAAGTATCGCGCGCTGCCGGCGATGTCGGCGCGCGACTGCGACAGCGGCTTGCCGGAGTCGATGGTCTCCATGTGGGCCAGCAGGTCGGCGTCCGCGCGGATCGCGGCCGCGACCGCCAGCATCCGGCGACCGCGCTCGGCTGGGTCGAATCGCAGCCAGGCCGACTGGGCCTCGTGTGCGCTACGGACGGCGTCGCCCACCTGCTCCGCCGAGGACTCGACGACATGGGCGACGACGATGCCGGTGGCAGGGTCGTCGACGTCGAGGACGGTGGCGCCCTGACGAGGCGCGACGAACTCACCGTCGACAAACGCGGTGAGCTCGCTCGGAAGCTGGGATTTCGCCAGGATTTCGGCGACATCGGATCGGGCGGTGGCCGTCACGGTCTCCCTCACAATCCTAAGTTGTGTTATGCCCCATCCGCGGGGCCGGTCGTTGAAAACGGTATATTATTAACCGTTATCGCGCCACCCCCTGGACGACCCGTAGGAGCGGTCGGGCTGGCCACGAATCCCACCCTGCCGAGGAGAACGTGTGTACGAGGACTACGCCCCATCCACCCGAGCGACCTGGACCCAACGGGTCCTCGGCCACCTCGCCGACGACCAGGATCAGCCCGCGCTCATCGAGGCCACGCCCGACGGCATCCGCATATGGACGCGGGCGGAGCTCCTGCGGATGATCGCCGGCTCATACGAGCTGCTCACCGATTCGCTCCTCGCCGGCCAGATCGCGCCGGCGCTGTTCACCACCCGGCCGGCATCGGTCGCGATGCTGGTCGCGGGTGCTCTGGCGGGCCGGCCCCTCGCCCCGCTCGCTCCACGCATGACCCTTCCCGAACTGCTCGGCTGCATCGGCGACATCCCCGGCGAGATCCTGTTCGCAGAGGAATCGTCGGCCGAACTGGCGCACGAGGTCGCCGAAGCGATCGGCAAACGGGTCGTGCTGGTCGACGCCGACATCGCCGGCACCACCGAGTTGCGGCCCAACGACGACCCGGATGCCACTGCGCTGATCATGCATACCTCGGGGACGACCGGGCGGCCCAAGCGCGTGGCGGTCCGCGAGTTCCCCCTTGGCCGTCGCGCCGACGTCAACGGCTACCTCCTGGGCGTCACCCCCGGCGATCGGGTCGTGACCACCTCGCTCTTCCACCACGTTGGCGGACTCGGCAACATCGCGGTGGCGCTCGGCAACGGCGCCGCCGTCGTGCTCTTCCCGACCTTCTCCGTCGACGCCTGGCGCCAGGTGGACGCCGCAGCGCCGACCCAGTGCGTCACCATCCCCTCGGTCTTCGAGACCCTGCTCGCGGCCGACGCGCTGAAGTCGAGCACTCTGCGCACCCTCGGCTACGGCGCGTCGCCGATCCACCCTGACACGATGCGTCGAATCCAGGAGGTCTTGCCTGACGTGGACTTCGTCAATCTCTTCGGCCAGACCGAGGGATCGCCCGTCGCCACACTGAGCCCCGCCGATCACCGCGCGGCGGTCAACGGACGCGAACATCTCCTCAAGTCGGTCGGCCGCGCCGCTCCGGACGGCGAACTCAAGATCCACGAACCGGATGCCGACGGTGTGGGCGAAGTCTGGGTCCGGTCCCCGCATTCCTTCCTCGTCGACGAGGAAGGCTGGCAGCACACCGGAGACCTCGGCCGCATCGACGAGGAAGGGTACCTGTTCTTGGTCGGCCGTCGCGGAGACAAGATCATCCGCGGCGGGGAGAACGTATACCCGGTCGAGGTCGAGCAGGTCCTCACCACCCATCCCGACGTCCAGGACGTCGTTGTGGTGGGCGTGCCCGATCGACGCCTGGGTGAGACGATCAAGGCGTTCATCGTCGCCTCCCCGGGCGCGACGCCCGATCCCGAGACGCTGCGCGCTTACACCCGCGAGCGCCTCGCCGGTTTCAAGGTGCCGGTGATGTGGCAATTCATCGACGAGATGCCCCGGAACGCCAACGGGAAGATCATGCGCCGGGCACTGCCCGTCGAGCCCGTCGACTGACCGGCCAAGCCGGCCGGCCACCGTGGTGACCGTCCAACCGGGCCGATCAGCTCAGGGGCACGCGGTCTGAACTGGGCACCAGCTGGTTGCCGCGTGCACGACGCGCATCACGCTCGGCGATCTCGTTGGCGAGGCCCTCGCCCATCGTCGAGTCCAGACTGGCCCGATAGAGCCGCTTCAGCTCCCGCACGATCGCGCCGTTGCGAGCGGCAACAGCTTCACCGAGTTCCTGTGCCTTGCCGAGAAGCTCATCGTGCGGCAGGACATGGGTGACCAGGCCCTTCTGGAGCGCCTCCGCCGGCGTCAGCAGCCGGCCGGTGAACGACATCTCGAGGGCGAGCCGCTGCCCCACGGCACGTGGGAGGTGGGCCGTCATGCCGCCGCCGGGCAGGATGCCGACCTTGGCGTGGGTGTCGCCGAAGACGGCCCGCTCGGAGGCGATCAGGATGTCGAGACCGAGCGCGAACTCCAGTCCACCGGTCAGGACGGGACCGTTGATCGCGCCGATCGTCGGCTTTGTCAGGACGGGCATCCGCTGGATGAGGTCGTTGACGCCAGCCGGCGGCCGACCGGTCTCGCCGAACTCGCGGATGTCCAGCCCGGCGCAGAAGGCAGGATCGCTTCCGGTGAGCACGATCACAGCGACGTCGGGGGCCTGCTCCGCCGCGCTCAGAGCCGCGTCGACCTGTGCGACCATCGCGGCGTTGAGCGCGTTGCGCGCCTGCGGCCGGTCGAACGTGATGGTCGCGACGCCGGCCCGCACGACGTACTGCGCGACCGGCGCGTCGGATGTCGTCTCCTCGGTCATCAGCTGTCCTTCCAGCGCTCGAAGCGGTCCTCGGTGTATCCCGCCAGAACGGCCTTGCCTGCGATCACCCGCTGCAGCTCGAGCGAGCCCTGTGCCACCTCGTAGAACTTCGCCTGGCGGTAGAGCCGCTCGACGGCCATCTCCTTGCTGAGACCGTAGGCCCCACACACCTGCAACGCGGCACTGGTCGTCTCCGTGGCGGCGCGCGCGGTCACCAGTCGCAGCGCGGCGATCGCTCCGGCGAGCTCAGCCCCCTCATCGAGACGACGAGCGGTGTCGTAGAGGGCGGCTCGTGCCGCGAGCACGGACGCACTCATGTCCGCCAGAAGCGCGCGAATGGTCGGGAACTTATCGCCGATCGCCGTGCCGCGGTGGGTGCGCTGCAGGGCGTATCGCGTCGCCTCGTCCAGGGCGCGCTGCGTGACACCGACGTTGAGGGCCGCGATCCGCAGCTTGCCGAGCGCCTCACCAGCGAGCATGACGCTGAAGCCGTCGCCCAGGGCGCCGACGAGGCCCTCTGCCGGGACCCGCACACCGTCCAGCCGCACCGGCCGGGCCTCAGCGGCGCCGTATGCGAGCACCTCGACCGCGTGCTCGGGCTGCCAGCCGGGCTGTTCGGTCTCGACGAGGAAAGCGCAGGACGCCCCGGACTCGTCGACAGCGAAGACGAGCGCGATCTCGGCGACGCCCGAGTACGAGATAAACGCCTTGGCGCCGTCCAGCACCCAGCCGTCGCCATCGCGCCGGGCCCGGGTGGCGAGCTGCTTGGGGTCCGAGCCGGTCTGCGGCTCGGTGAAAGCCCACGAGGCCACAACGTCTCCGGCGATCAGGCGCTTGGCCCACTTCTCTCGCATCGCCGGTTGACCGTGGTCGAGCAGCGCTCGCGCGACCTGGATCGTGGTGCCTGGGTAGAGGGCAGCGACCGCCGATGTGTAGGCGACCTGCTCCAGCGCGACGATGAAGGCCAGCACGGGCGCCCCGCCACCGCCCTCTTCCTCGGGGAATGAGAGGCCGATGAGGCCCAGGTCGCGGACATCGGACCAGGTCTCGGGCGAGAAGCGCTGCGTGCGGTCGAGCTCGGCGTCTCGCTCGGCGAATCGGCGCCAGGCCTGCCGGCGCACGCTGCGTGCGAGCTCTTGCAGCTCCGGTTCGAGATAGCTCATCAGGTCTCCTTCTCCACCGTCTTCGCAGTCGCCATGTCGGCGTCCTCGACGGTCGTCAGCCAGTGCCGGCCGTTGATCTCGACCAATCGTGGCTGGATCGTCGGTATCCGCCGCCCGGCTCCGGCCACCGCGCGCGCGACGCCCTCCGGGCCCGCCGCGGCGATCAGCTCCAAGTTGTGTCGGGTCGGCGTCATCATCGCGATCACGCCCTGGTCCGCTCCGGTGACGGCGTCGGCGAGGTCGATCCAGAAGGACACGTCCGCCTCGGTGCTGTGGGTGTGCGCGAGCTCCTGCTCGGGCAGGACGGCAATGAAGAAGCGGGTGTCGAAGCGGCGTGGCTCGAACTCGGGCGTGATCCAGTGCGCCCATGCCCCGAGCAGGTCGGCACGCAGCACGAGCCCCCGCGCGGCGAGAAACGCTGCCATCGTGATCTCGCCGGTCTCCAGCGCGCGGCGCGCCTCGGTCCACTCCGCGCCGGCACAGACACCCAGCACCGAGTCG